>NZ_JAZHOF010000005.1:0-437678 GCF_037855135.1 Microbaculum marinum | reverse complement strand
CCCGGTTGCTGGCCGATCTCGTCGGCCGGCGCCGGCAGATCGTCGCCATGATCGTCGCCGAGCGCCAGCGCGAGCACGCCGCGCCGCCCAGGGTGAAGACCTCCATCGCCCGGCTCGTCAAGGCACTCACCCGCGAGCTCGCCAGCCTCGACCGGAACATCGACGAGGCGATCGAATTCGCCGAGGGACCGGACCAGCGCTATCTGGCCGTCACGGGAGCGTTGCCGGATTGGTAGGAATTTTCAGGAACGATCGATGGAACGCTGCCCGAATCACCGCCCCGCCGCTGCAAGGACGTCGCGAGTACGCCGATGATACTGACCGACGAGGAACTCGAGCGCTACGCGCGGCACATCGTCCTGGCCGAGGTCGGCGGGCCGGGCCAGCAGGCCCTGAAGCGCGCCCGCGTGCTGGTCGTCGGCGCCGGCGGCCTGGGCGCCCCGGTCCTCCAGTATCTCGCCGCCGCCGGCGTCGGTACGCTGGGAATCGTCGATGACGACGAGGTGTCGCTGTCGAACCTGCAGCGGCAGGTGATCCACGATACAGGGGCTGTCGGCCTGGCCAAGGTCGACAGCGCCATGGCCGCGATCTCGCGCATCAACCCGAACGTCGTCGTCGAGCCATACGCACTCAGATTGACCCAGGACAACGCGCCGGGACTGGTCTGCGGTTTCGATGTGGTGGCGGACGGATCGGACAATTTCGCCACGCGCTACGCAGTGGCGGATGCCTGCGCCGCCTGGCGTCGGCCACTGGTGAGTGCAGCGGTCGGCCGCTTCGACGGGTCGGTCACCACCCTGAAGCCCTATGCCGAAGAGGGCCGGCTCAAGGACAACCCGTCCTACCGCGACCTGTTTCCCGCACCGCCGCCGGACGGAACCCTGCCAACCTGCGCCGAGGCCGGCATCCTGGGCGCGCTGACCGGTGTGATCGGATCGATGATGGCCCTGGAGGCGATCAAGCTGATCACCGGCATCGGCGACCCGCTGATCGGCCGGCTCCTGCTGTTCGACGGACTGTCGATGCGGGTCGAGACCATCAATTACTGATCAGGCTTGCATCCCTGCGTCCACAGCAAGACGGGCGCGCCGAATGCGACGCGCCCGTGCGCAGGTTTTTCAGACGATCAGACCGGACGCGCAGCGCCGATCAGCCCCGCCAACCGGGCGGGCATTCGACGACGATGCGGTTGCCGTAATTGTCATAGGCGTAGCAATAGCCGGGACGATTGGCGACCGCGCCGATGATCGAGCCTGCCGCGCCGCCTACGGCCGCGCCGACCAGCGCGCCTTCAACCGAACCGCCGGCGATGGCGCCGACGACCGCGCCGGTGCCCGCACCGATCGCGCCACCAGCGAGCGCTCCCTGCTGCTGCTGCGTGTTGCAGGCCGTCAGGAGCGACAGCGAAACCAGTACGACGGGGATCTTCCACATAATCTGCATTCTCCTTGATGCGTTCGCGCGAACAGTGCCGGGCAATCCATTACAAACGAAACATATCGGGTTTGGTTCCCGAAAGTGTCCTTATCGGGGCATATCGCGCGCGGATTCGCAACGTCCGGCTCGTCGCGAACACGACGGGTCAACCCGAAAGCCAGCGTACGACTTTCAGGTTGTAGTCCCGGATCCAGCCGGGAATGAGGAGCGCGTCAATCAACCACCAGACCGCCCACAGGGCGACGAACACCCAACCGATCAGGATCGGAGTCGTCAGCCAGCCGATGCCGTGCAGGAGAAGCTGGAGCAGGCCCGACACCACCCGGTCGGAGTACATGCGGTGGGCACCAAGGAATCCCAGGAAGAACCAGAGGACGTAAGCGAGCAACGTGGACTTCGCCCGGGCGTCGTATTCCATGATGCGCTGAGAATGGGACGTATCCGACATGCTGGCTCCGCTTCGGGGTTCTCCGGGTCCGACAGCGGACCCGGCTCGTCACGCATATGAGCGCACCGAGCGGCTTTGGCAAGGATCGCCGAGATCGGCAAGGACGCCCGAGGTCCCCGGCTCCCGCTCATTTGCCGGCGCGCGCCTGACCGGTGGCGAGGATCATGTCGACCGCGGATTGCGCAAAGGCATAGAGGGTGTCCCGGCTCTCGCCGATGCGCGAACGGACCGAGAGGAAGTGGACGATCGAGGATGCAATTCCCGCCAGCGTCGCACAGTCGGTGCCGCCCGGCAGTTCTCCGGTCCTCACCGCATCCCGGAAGCGTTTCTCGAACAGGCCGTCGAACGCCTCGAAGGCCCCTGCCGCAATCCTCCGGGCATCCGCGTCGTCCTGCGCCTCCGCGACACCGATGGAGACGATGAAGCAGCCGCGCGGCTGGCCGTCCTCGGGGAAATAGATGTCGAGCACGTACCGATAAATTCGCATCAGCGTTTCCCGCAAAGGCGCCTCTTCGGCGACGATGCGGGTCAACTCGGCGCCGACGTCACGCCGGTAGTGCGCCATCGCCGCATGATAGAGCGCGCGCTTGTCGCCGAAGGCACCGTACAGGCTTGGCCTGTTCATCCTCGTCGCCGCGCTGAGATCGTCCAGCGAGGTGGCGGCAAATCCTCTTGACCAGAACAGGTCGCGCGCCTCCCGCAGAGCCCGGTCAGGATCGTAGGTGCGCGGCCTTCCACGTCTGGCGGATCTTTTTTGTACCATTTCGCATATAATCCTTGCCTCAAGCTAATTTCGTGCGATACGGTACAAAAATCAACCGACGGAGGTGACGGATGGAACTCTATTTCGCGCCGATGGCCTGCTCCCTTGCCACGCGAATCGCGCTCTACGAAACGGGACAGACGGCAACCTTCGTTTGCGTCGACCGGATGGAGGGCAAGCTCGAGGACGGTTCCGATTACCATCGCGTCAACCCGATGGGACAGGTGCCCGCGCTGCGGACCGACTCCGGCGAGCTTCTGACCGAAACCAGCGCCATACTGCAATATGTCGCCGATCTCGATCCCGAAGGGCGCCTGGCCGCAAGATCGGGACCTGCGCGCTACCGGCTGCAGCGATGGCTCAACTTCATCACGTCGGAACTGCACAAGGCGCTGTTCTACCCGCAGTTCTCGCCGGCCAGCAACGACGGCGCGAAGGCCTTCGCCCGCGATCTTCTGGAAAAGCGGTTCGACTATCTCGAGCGCCATCTGACCGGTCGCGAGTTCCTGCTCGACCGCTTCACCGTGGCCGACGCCTATCTTGCGACGGTGCTCGGATGGACGCGGCCGGTGGGAATAGACCTGGGGCGATGGCCCGCGCTGAAGGACTATTTCGACCGCATGCGGGCCCGACCGGCCGTGGCGACGGCGGTCGCCGAGGAATACGCGCTCTACGAAGCCCATGAGGCCCGCAAGGGCGCGGCCTGACCGGCGGGCGGACATTTGCCGGTGAGGCGTCAGTCCGGCAGGTGGCAGACCGCCTCTATGCGATTGCCGTCGGGATCCGCCAGGAACGCGGCGTAGTAGGCCGGGTGATAATGGGCCCTGAGTCGGGGCGCCCTCGTCCCGTCCGCCGGCGGCAAGTCCGGCGGCATAAAAGGCGTCCACGGCGCCCCGGCTCGCTGCCTTGAAGGCCCAGTGCCGGCCCTGCACGCGACGTGCCTCCCCGACGCGGATCGACAGGTAGGTCAGATCCGGACGGTCCTGCGAGGCGCGATCCCCATATCCTATCCGGTTCGGCTCCCGCGCCACCTTCGCCACGCCGAGCGCGGCGAATACGGCATCGTAGAACGCCTCCGCCCGGTCGATGTTGGAGACTGTGATGGAGACGTGATCGAGCACGCTCCGTCCTGTCCCTACAGCATCGACGGCAGCACGCGGTCCGGCGGGCGGTGGCCGTCGGCGAAGGTCTTGATGTTGATGATGACCTTTTCGCCCATGTCGACCCGGCCCTCGATTGTCGCCGAGCCCATGTGCGGCAACAGCAGCACCTTGTCGGACCTGACCAGCTTCGGATTGACGGACGGCTCGTGTTCGAACACGTCGAGGCCCGCGCCGGCCAGCTCGCCTGCTTCCAGCATCCGGGCGAGCGCGTTCTCGTCGATCACCTCGCCGCGCGCGGTATTGACGATGTAGGCTTCCGGGCGCAGCAGCTTCAGGCGCCGGGCCGACAGCAGGTGATAGGTTCCAGGCGTGTGCGGGCAATGGACCGAGATGACGTCCATGCGGGCGAGCATCTGGTCGAGGCTGTCCCAGTAGGTCGCTTCCAGCTGCTCCTCGACCGACGCCGGCACCCGGCGGCGGTTGTGATAGTGGATCTGCATGCCGAACGCGCTGGCGCGGCGCGCCACCGCCTGGCCGATGCGGCCCATGCCTATGATGCCGAGGCGCTTGCCGTTGATGCGATGGCCGAGCATCCAGGTCGGCGTCCAGCCGGACCAGTCGCCGGATTCCATGATGTGGATGCCTTCCGACAGCCGGCGCGGAACCGCCAGGATCAGCGCCATCGTCATGTCGGCGGTGTCTTCGGTCAGCACGCCCGGCGTGTTGGTGACGGCGATGCCGCGGGTGGTGGCCGTCTCGACGTCGATGTTGTCGACGCCGTTGCCGTAGTTGGCGATCAGCTTCAGGCGAGGCCCGGCCTGGCTGAGTACGGCCGCGTCGATCCGGTCGGTGACTGTGGGGACCAGCACGTCGGCGGCGCGGACCGCTTCGACCAGCTCCGCCTGGGTCATGGCGCGGTCGTCGAGATTGAGGCGCGTATCGAACAGCTCCCGCATCCGCGTCTCGACGACGTCAGGCAGTTTCCGCGTGACGATGACGAGCGGTCGCGTCTTGGGCATCGGCGGCCTTCTCCATGATTTGCATCCAGCGAGTCGGCGCGCCGCGATTCGGCCCCCGTTCACCCGTCATTTACCATAAGGTGATAGGGGTTCCAGCAGCAGCAGGCCGCGTTGCGGCATTCTCTAGCAGACGGCCCGGCAAACACAAAGCGGATCGCTGCGATGGGGCGGCGCGCGACAGGGCCCCGCGCGACAGGGCCGACAGGGACCGGTCGATGCGGAAATCCAGGCGGGTCCCGGTCGTACCGATCGGCGATGAATCGGTGTCGGCAAGAAGGCCGGAATGGCGTCGGGATTGAAATGACCGGAACTTCGCTGAGCAGACGTTTCATCCTGACGGCCGTCGCCGCGCTCGTCGCAGCCGCGGTGCCGCCGTGGGCGGACAATGCCGCCGGCCAGTCCGCGCCGGCCGTCAGGACAGGCCCCAGCGGCCTGCCGCTGCCGCGCTTCGTCAGCCTGAAGTCGGACCGGATCAACGTGCGCGCCGGCCCCGGCGAGGATCACCGGGTCAGCTGGATCTTTGCGAAGGCCGGGTTGCCGGTGGAGATCATCGCGGAGTACGACAACTGGCGCCGCATCCGAGACAGCGAAGGGGCGGAAGGCTGGGTCTTCCATTCGCTCCTGTCGGGTCGCCGCACCGCGCTCGTGGCACCCTGGTCGGAGGAAAAGACGCTGGACATGTTCCGCAATCCCGACAGGGACGAGCGGGTCGCCGCCCGGCTCGAGCCCGGCGTTCTGGTCAACCTGGAGAAATGCGACGGCTCATGGTGCCGCGTCACCGTCAGCGACGTGAACGGCTGGATGCCGCAGGACCAGCTCTGGGGCGTCTATCCGAAGGAAATCGTCAACTGACGCGGCCCGCCTCGTCGGGCAGGGCCACCTGGTGCGCTCAGCGGTGCCGCGACCGCCGCACCCGCACGACCACGTCGATATGGGTGATGTCCATGCCTTCCGGTGCGCGCGGCAGCCCGCCGACGGTGATGCTGCCGCCTTCGATGTCGATCAGACGGTTCTCGTCCTCGACGTAGAAATGATGGTGGTCGCTGGTATTGGTATCGAAATACGACTTCGCCCCGTCGACTGCGACTTCGCGCAACAGGCCGGCATGGGTGAACTGATGCAGGGTGTTGTAGACGGTGGCCAGGGACACCGGCACCGAGGCCCGGATCGCCTGCTCGTGCAGCATCTCGGCGGTCACATGGCGGTCCTCGCCGTCGAACAGCAGCGCGCCAAGCGACAGGCGCTGGCGGGTCGGGCGCAGTCCGGCGGCGCGCAGCCGCCCGGCGACGTCGGGCCGATGGCCGCGCGACCCGATTCCGATTTCGCGGTCAGACCTGTAGTCCGTCATCAAGGCAATCCGGCAAATCGTTGCATACGGAACAAATATACGGCGTGGACGGTCCTTCGGCAAGCGCCGCCTGCCGTCCCCGAGGGCCGCGCGCCAACGGTTCCGGACGCCGGATTGAGCGGCCCGGCGGTCTTTCGAGGCCCGGAAAGCTATGATAGTTAAGCCGCGGGCCGCCCGGGAGACCGACCCGTGCAGCGGCCGGCATTTCTCATCACAACAAACTCGGTCTCAGGTCACGACGAGCGAGGCGAATGTCCGAACGCCAGTCCAGTTTCGAATATGACGACCTTCTCGCCTGCGGGCGCGGCGAGCTGTTTGGCCCCGGGAACGCGCAGCTGCCGCTGCCGCCGATGCTGATGTTCGATCGCATCTCCGCGATCTCCGAGGACGGCGGCGAGCACGGCAAGGGCGAGGTCCGTGCGCAACTCGAAATCCGGCCGGACCTGTGGTTCTTTCCCTGCCACTTCAAGGGCGACCCGGTGATGCCGGGCGCGCTCGGCCTGGATGCCCTGTGGCAGATGGTCGGCTTCTTTCTCGGCTGGCTCGGCGCGCCTGGGCGCGGTCGGGCCCTGTCTGTCGGCGAGGTCAAGTTCTCCGGCATGGTGGTACCGACCGCGAAGGTCGTCGAGTTCGGTGTCGACCTCAAGCGGGTGATCCGCCGCAAGCTGACCCTCGGCATCGCCGACGGCTGGGTGAAGGCGGACGGCGAACTTGTCTTCAAGGCACTCGACATCAGGGTCGGGCTGTTCACTCCCGAATCGGAGGCCGCGTCGTCTTGACGGAGCCGGCACGGTGCTTACTTGCGAGCCTGAACGGATCCGCGACGGACTTCTAGCGAGGCAGCCATGAGACGCGTTGTAGTCACCGGCATGGGTATCGTGTCGAGCATCGGCAATTCCACCCAGGAAGTGGTGGCGTCGCTGCGCGAGGCGAAATCCGGCATCGGCAAGGCGGAGGACTACGCACGCCTCGGCTTCCGCTCCCAGGTACATGGCGCGCCCGACATCGACGTCACCGATCTCGTCGACCGGCGCGCGATGCGGTTCCATGGCCGCGGCACCGCCTGGAACCACGTGGCAATGGACCAGGCGATCCGCGACGCGGGGTTGGAGCAGAACGAGATAAGCCACGAGCGCACCGGGCTGATCATGGGCTCCGGCGGCTCCTCGACCCAGACCATCGTCGAGGCGGCACGCACCGCCGAGGAGCGCGGCCCCAAGCGCATCGGCCCGTTCGCGGTGCCCAAGGCGATGTCCTCGACGGCCTCGGCAACGCTGTCGACGTGGTTCGGCATCAAGGGCGTCAGCTATTCGATTTCATCGGCCTGCGCGACGTCGTCGCACTGCATCGGCAATGCCGCCGAAATGATCCAGTACGGCAAGCAGGACCTGATGTTCGCCGGCGGCTGCGAGGACCTGCACTGGACGCTGTCGGTGCTGTTCGACGCGATGGGCGCGATGTCGTCGCGATTCAACGACACGCCCGAGAAGGCATCGCGGGCCTACGACGTCAACCGCGACGGGTTCGTGATTTCCGGCGGTGCCGGCGTCCTGGTGCTGGAGGAACTCGAGCACGCCAAGGCGCGCGGCGCCCGCATCTACGGAGAACTCCTCGGCTACGGCGTCACCTCCGACGGCGACGACATGGTGGCGCCGTCGGGCGAGGGCGGCGAGCGCTGCATGCGCATGGCACTGGCCAACGTCAAGGATCCGATCGACTACATCAATCCGCACGCCACCTCGACGCCGGTCGGCGACGGACCGGAGATATCGGCGATTCGGGCAGTCTTCGGCGCGGGCGACAAGTGCCCGCCGATTTCCGCGACCAAGTCGCTGACCGGGCACTCGCAGGGTGCCGCGGGCGTCCAGGAGGCAATCTATTCACTGCTGATGATGAACAACGGCTTCATCTGCGAATCGGCCAATATCGAGGAGATCGATCCGGCATTCGCCGACATGCCGATCGTCCGCGAGCGGCGCGACGACGTCGAGATCAATACCGTCCTGTCGAACAGCTTCGGCTTCGGCGGGACCAATGCGAGTCTGGTGTTCGGCCGCGCCGGTTGAGGCGTCCGACCAACAGGCCGGCGCGCCTGAAAGGCAGGAAAGGCGAATGAGCGAAGCAATGATGGCCGGCAAGCGCGGTCTGATCATGGGAGTGGCGAACGATCACTCCATCGCCTGGGGCATCGCTCAGGCGCTCGCCAGCCACGGCGCGGAACTCGCCTTCACCTACCAAGGCGAGGCGTTCGGGCGGCGGGTCAAGCCGCTGGCCGAATCCCTGGGGTCGAACCTCGTGTTTCCCTGCGACGTCGAGGACACGTCCACCGTCGACGAAGTCTTCGCGTCGCTTGCCGACGCCTGGGGATCGGTCGACTTCGTGGTCCATGCGGTGGCCTTTTCCGACAAGTCGGAGCTGAAGGGCCGCTACGCCGACACGACTCGCGACAATTTCGTGCGCACCATGGTGATCTCGTGCTTTTCGTTCACCGAGGTCGCGCGGCGCGCGGCGGCGATGATGCCGGCGGGCGGAAGCCTGCTGACACTGACCTATTCCGGCGCCACCCGGGTGATGCCCAACTACAACGTCATGGGCGTCGCCAAGGCGGGACTTGAGGCGAGCGTCCGTTACCTTGCCGCCGACTACGGTCCGCAGGGGATCCGAGTCAACGCCATCTCGGCAGGTCCGGTGCGTACCCTGGCCGGCTCGGGCATTACCGACGCCAGGCGCATGTACAATTTCCACAAGGCGCATTCGCCGCTTCGCCGCGCCACCACGATCGCCGATGTCGGCGGTTCCGCCGTGTACCTGCTCTCGCCGCTCTCCTCCGGCGTTACCGGCGAAGTGCACTTCGTCGATTCCGGCTACCACGTCATCTCGATGCCGAGACCGGAGACGATCAGGGACGAGGCGGGCAACGGCGAGGCGGACAGCCTGAAGGCGGCGGAGTAGCAGAGCGCCTGCTACGGCATTTTGCCGAGCAGCTATTCGAGTCGGCAAATACAAGATCCGCGCCGGCTGTCACTGAACCAGTTCGATGACGCGCTGGCGCAGGAATGCCGCTGTCCGCCGCACTGCAGACCGCCGGCCTTTCCATTCGTCCTCGAGGTGGCCGAGATAGGCCTCCCGAGCATAGGTCAGCATCGCGGCTTCCTCGTCCGGCATCTGCGGCGCCGCCCACGTTGCTGCGGCATCCTTCGAAACGATAGCGCCGGTCGCCGCGGTCTGCCACATCCGGGCGAGCGTCAGCAGGACATTTCGCTCATCGCCGAACAGTCCATCGAGCAGGGCCGGGAGGGCGTCGCGCATGGCGTGCATGACGTGCTCCAGCGCACAATCGGGCAGAAGCTCCGCGGCCGGGGGTCCGAATAGCGGTCGGGCCCGGCGTCGCGCCTGGGCCAGCACCAATGTGTATTCGGGATCGACATTTGGCATCGGCAGCTCGCCGCCTTCGAGCGCCTTTCGCAGCCATTCGCCATAGGTGAACTCGCTGTGCGCCGTCGGGATGTTGGCGTGCAGTTCAGACTTCAGGAAGACAATGACTTCAATGCTGCGCGGGCCGTCAGGCGCTGCGGGATGACGTCCCGAAATCCCGAGGAGGGCCGACACGAGTCCGCGGCGCTGCACGTCGGTCATGGCACAGTCGATGACCGCCAGAAGGTCGATATCGCTCTGCGGTCCAAGGCCTCTGGCCGAAACCGCCGATCCGTGCAGGTACAGGGCCGCAAGCGAGTCCTGGAAGATGCCACGAATCGCGTCCGCCGCGGCTCTGATCTGTTCGGGCGGTTTACTCGGCCGTCCTGGCAATTCCTCCTCCCACCGTCCGGCAACCAGACGAGACTGTCGGCGGCTGCCCTCAACGCAAAACGGCTCCGTGGTTTCCCACGGAGCCGCTTCGCACATCAATCCGAGGTCGATCAGGCCGCCTGGCCCGCGTCGTCCTCTTCGCCGGTCTCCTGGTCGACGACCTTCATCGACAGGCGGACCTTGCCGCGGTCGTCGAGGCCGACGAGCTTGACGTAGACCTCGTCGCCTTCCTTGACCACGTCGGTCACCTTCTCGGGGCGGCCCTTGGACAGCTGCGAGATGTGGACGAGGCCGTCGCGCGGGCCGAAGAAGTTCACGAAGGCGCCGAAGTCGACGACCTTCACGACTTTGCCGCGGTAGATCGCGCCGACCTCGGGTTCGGCGACGATCGACTTGATCCAGTCGAGCGCCGCCTTGATCGCCTTGCCGTCGGCGGAGGCGACCTTGATGGTGCCGTCGTCCTCGACGTTGATCTTGGCGCCGGTCTTCTCGACGATCTCGCGGATCACCTTGCCGCCCGACCCGATCACTTCGCGGATCTTGTCGACGGGGATGGTGATGACCTCGATGCGCGGCGCGTGCTCGCCGAGTTCCGGACGGGCCGTGTTCAGCGCCTTCGACATCTCGCCGAGAATGTGCATCCGGCCGCCCTGCGCCTGCTCGAGGGCGATCTGCATGATCTCCTCGGTGATGCCGGCGATCTTGATGTCCATCTGCAGCGAGGTGATGCCCTGGTCGGTGCCGGCCACCTTAAAGTCCATGTCGCCGAGGTGATCCTCGTCGCCGAGGATGTCGGAGAGCACCGCGTACTTGCCGTCTTCCTCGAGGATCAGACCCATGGCGATGCCCGCCACCGGCCGCTTCAGCGGCACGCCGGCATCCATCAGCGCCAGCGAGGTGCCGCAGACGGTGGCCATCGAAGACGAGCCGTTCGACTCGGTGATCTCGGACACCGCGCGCAGCGTGTAGGGGAACTCGGTGGGCTCGGGAAGCATCGGGTGGATCGCCCGCCATGCGAGCTTGCCGTGGCCGATCTCGCGCCGTCCGGCGCCACCCATACGCCCGGTCTCGCCGACCGAGTAGGGCGGGAAGTTGTAGTGGAGCAGGAAACGCTCCTTGTAGGTGCCGGACAGGGCATCGATGAACTGCTCGTCCTCGCCGGTGCCCAGCGTCGCCACGACCAGCGCCTGGGTCTCGCCGCGGGTGAACAGGGCGGAGCCGTGGGCGCGCGGCAGGATGCCGACTTCCGCCAGGATCGGGCGGACGGTCTTCAGGTCGCGGCCGTCGATGCGGTGGCCGGTCTCGATGATCGAGCCGCGGACGATCTTCTTCTCGAGCTTCTTGAAGGCGTCGGCAACCTTCTGCTTGTCGTAGACCTCGCCATTGCCGCCTTCGGCGGCGTCCGCCGGCGCAAGCGCTGCCATGACCTGTTCCTTGACCGCGGCGACGGCGTCCTGACGCTCCGTCTTGGCGGCGATCTTGTAGGCGTCGGCAAGCCCCTTGGCGCCGATCTCGGAAACCTTCGCCTCGATCTCGGAGTTGTCGGCGACCGCGATGTCGCGCGGCTCCTTGGCGGCGCGCTCGGCGAGCCGGATAATCGCGTCGATGACCGGCTGGAAGCCCTTGTGGCCGTGCATGACGGCACCGAGCATGACGTCCTCCGGAAGCTCCTGCGCCTCCGATTCGACCATCAGCACGGCATCGCCGGTGCCGGCGACGACGAGGTCGAGCGACGACTGCTCGAGCTGGTCGAGCATCGGATTGAGGACGTACTCGCCGTCAATGTAACCGACGCGGGCGGCGCCGATCGGTCCCATGAACGGTGCGCCCGACAGCGTCAGGGCGGCCGAGGAGGCGACCATGGCGACAACGTCGGGATCGTTCTCGAGATCGTGCGACAGCACGGTCGCGATCACCTGCGTGTCACAGCGGAAGCCCGACACGAACAGCGGGCGGATCGGGCGATCGATCAGACGGGAGACCAGCGTCTCCTTTTCCGTCGGGCGCCCTTCACGCTTGAAGTAGCCGCCAGGGATCTTGCCGGCGGCGTAGTACTTTTCCTGGTAGTGGACGGTCAGCGGCAGGAAATCGATGCCGGGCTTGGGTTCCTTGGCGGCGACCACGGCTGCCAGAACCGTGGTGTCGCCGTATGTGGCGAGCACCGCGCCGTCGGCCTGGCGGGCGATCTTGCCCGTCTCCAGGACCAGGGTGCGGCCGCCCCATTCGATCTCTTCGCGATGGATATCAAACATACGTCTTGCCTCATGGCTTCGCGGGGCCAACAGGCGAGCCATGGGCAAGATGGCGAGAGGCTTCCTGGAGAAAGCGTCCGGCTATCCTCCCCATGGCCACCAGGCCCCCGGGGTGGAAGGCGGCGGATCGTCCGCCGCCTGTTTGGACCGTCAGCGGCGGATGCCGAGACGGCCGATGAGATCCCGGTAGCGCGCCTCGTCCTTCGACTTCACGTAGTCGAGGAGCCGGCGGCGCTGGCTGACGAGCTTGAGAAGCCCGCGCCGGGAATGGTTGTCCTTCTTGTGCGTCTTGAAATGCTCGGTCAGGTTGACGATGCGCTCGGTGAGGATCGCCACCTGAACCTCGGGCGAGCCGGTATCCGACGAGCCCTTGGCATATTCCTTGATCAGTTCCTGCTTGCGGTCTGCTGTAATCGACATTGCGACATCGTCTCCGAACTGTTGTGCCCGGTTTCCTATCCGGGCAGGTTGAAGATGCGCCTGGGGTGCAACTCGCCACGGTCCGCCTCGGCGAGGGCGACAAGCTTTCCTTGCGTCGTCGCGTAGACCAGACCGTTCAGCACGGGTGCATCCCGCCCGCGCAGCAACACCGGCTGTCCATTGATGAGCCGGGTTGCGTCCGACCGGTTGACGGCCAGCGCCGGGATGTCGTCCAGCGCGGTCTCGACCGGTCGTAGGAAAACGTCCAGGGCCTCCGGAGCCGGATCGCCCTGATCGGAGGCTCTATTGCACACCTCCTCAAGTTTATCCAGAGGAATCATGTCCTCTTCGCCGAACGGGCCGACGGCGAGGCGCCTCAGCGCCACCACATGCCCGAGGCTGCCCAGGGTGCGGCCGAGGTCGCGGGCAAGCGCGCGGACATAGGTGCCCTTGCCGCACTCGCATTCGAACTCGGTCTCGAGGTTTCCCTCGTCATCGGTGCGGCTCGGGCCGGTGCGCTCGAAGGCGAGGATCTCGACCAGCCGCGACTGCAGCTCCACCTCGGCGCCTTCGCGGGCGAGGTCGTAGGCGCGCTCGCCGGCGATCTTGATGGCCGAGAACCGGGGCGGCACCTGCTCGATGTCGCCGAGGAACTCCGGCAGGACGGCGTCGATCTCCGAATCCGTCGGTCGGTTTGGCGAGGTTGCGAGGGTCCGCCCCTCGGAATCGTCGGTGTCGGTCTCGACCCCCCAGCGAACCGTGAACCGGTACACCTTCAGTCCGTCGACCACGAACGGCACCGTCTTGGTTGCTTCACCGAAGGCGACCGGCAGACAGCCGGAGGCAAGCGGATCGAGCGTTCCGGCGTGGCCCGCCTTGTGGGTCCCGAACAGGCGCTTGAGGCGGCCGACGGCCTGGGTCGAGGTGCGGCCGACCGGCTTGTCGAGGATCAGCCAGCCATGCACCCGGGATTCGCGGCGCCGGCGGCCCATCAGTCGCCGTCCCCGCCGTCTTCGGGGCCGAGATCGCGAGCGACCTCGGGGCTCCGCAACAGCTGGTCGATGCGGTCGCCTTCATCGAACGAGCGGTCGATCTCGAAGGTCAGGTCCGGCATGTATTTGAGCGTGACCTTGTGGGCGAGCTCGCCGCGGATGAACTTGCGGTTGCGGTTCAGCGCGGCGATCACTTCATCCACGTGCTGTCCGCCCAGCGGCATGACGAAGGCAGTGGCATGGCGCAGGTCCGGCGTCGCCCTGACCTCCGGCACCGTCACCACGGCTACCTCCAGCACCGGATCGGCGATGTCGCCGCGCTGCAGGATTTCCGCCAGCGCGTGACGCAGCATCTCGCCGACCCTGAGCTGGCGCTGGGACGGCGGCTTGCCGGCAACGTTGGAACCGCGGCGCGTCATGGCGCAGGGAAGGCGCCGAACGGCGCGGAAGCCGGCCCGGACGGCCGGCACATCTCGAAGATCATTACGCAAATCCCTGTCGGCGAGCCGCGGAGTCGGACCGCGGCTGACCGGACTATGTGCTTCAGGGCACCTAATCGAGAGCGGTCACAGCGTGCGCTGGATCGACTCGACCTTGTAACATTCGATGACGTCGCCGGGACGCATGTCCTGGTAGTTCTCGAAGGCCATGCCGCATTCCTGCCCGGCGTTGACCTCGCGGACCTCGTCCTTGAAGCGCTTCAGCGTCGACAGCTTGCCCTCGTGGATGACGACGTTGTCGCGGATCAGGCGGACGCTGGCGCCGCGCTGGACGATACCGTCGGTGACGCGGCAGCCGGCCACCTTGCCGACCTTGGTGATGTTGAACACCTCCAGGATCTCGGCATTGCCCAGCATCTCCTCGCGCAGTTCCGGCGAGAGCATGCCCGACATCGCCGCCTTCACGTCGTCGACGAGGTTGTAGATGACGTTGTAGTAGCGGATCTCGACGCCGTCGCGCTCGGCGGCTTCGCGGGCCTGCTTGTTGGCACGCACGTTGAACCCGACGATGACCCCGTTCGACGCGGCAGCCAGCGTTACGTCGGATTCGGTGATGCCACCGACGCCGGCCGCAAGGATCCGCGCGGCAACTTCGTCGGTGCCGAGAGCCTCGAGGGCCGCAACGATCGCCTCGGCCGAACCCTGCACGTCGGACTTCAGGACCAGCGGGAACTCCTTCAGCCCCTGCTCCTTGAGCTGCGACATCATCTGTTCGAGCGATGTCTTGGCGCCAAGGCCTCGCGCATGGACGTTCTCGCGCTTCTTGCGCTGGCGATAGCTGCCGATCTCGCGGGCGCGGGCTTCGGTATCGACGACGGCGAACTGGTCGCCGGCTTCCGGCGTTCCGTCCAGGCCGAGCACCTCGACCGGCGTCGACGGACCCGCCGACGTCACGTTGTTGCCGTGATCGTCGATCAGCGCACGCACGCGTCCGGATTCCGCACCGCATACCAGGATGTCGCCGACATTCAGGGTGCCGCGCTGGACGAGCACCGTGGCGACCGGGCCGCGGCCCTTGTCCAGCTTCGCCTCGATGACGACGCCTTCGGCGGGACGGTCCGGATTGGCCTTGAGCTCGAGAACCTCGGCCTGCAGCTGGATACCTTCCAGCAGCTTGTCGAGATTGGTGTGCTTGAGCGCGGACACCTCCACCTCGAGCGTGTCGCCGCCCATCGATTCCACCACGATTTCCTGCCGCAGCAGGTCGGTGCGGACCCGGCTCGGGTCGGCGTCCGGCTTGTCGATCTTGTTGATCGCCACGATCATCGGAACGCCGGCTGCGCGGGCATGATTGATCGCCTCGATCGTCTGCGGCATGACCCCGTCGTCGGCTGCCACCACCAGCACGACGATGTCGGTGACCTTGGCGCCGCGCGCGCGCATCGAGGTGAACGCGGCGTGGCCGGGCGTGTCGATGAAGGTGATGACCTCGCCGTCGGGCGCCTTCGCCTGATAGGCACCGATGTGCTGGGTGATGCCGCCGGCTTCGCCCGAGACCACGTTGGCCTCCCGGATGGCATCGAGCAGCGACGTCTTGCCGTGGTCGACGTGGCCCATGATGGTGACGACCGGAGGCCGCGGCTTCAGCGTGTCGGGCGCGTCCGTCTCGCCGTGCAGGCCTTCCTCGACGTCGGATTCGGAGACGCGCTTGACCGTGTGGCCGAGTTCGCCGGCCACGATTTCAGCGGTGTCGGCGTCGATCACGTCGGTGATCTTCAGCATCTGCCCTTGCTGCATGAGAAGCTTGATGACGTCGACCGCCCGCTCCGCCATGCGGTTGGCGAGTTCCTGGATCGTGATCGTCTCGGGCAGCACGACCTCCCGGACGATTTTCTCGCCCGGCTCGCGCGGGCCCGCTGCGCGCTTGTCGCGCTCGCGCCGGCGCCGCATCGCGGCAAGCGACCGGTTGCGTTCGTTCTCGTCCAGCGCATTGGAGATCGTCAGGCGGCCACGACGGCGTTCCTCGCCGCGCCGCACCGGCTTCTGCTCGGGCGTCTGCTTGCGCTTGTTGCGCGAGTCGTCGTCCGCCGTTGCGGTCTTCTCGGCTGCGGGGCGCGACGGCGTGGAGACAGGGGCAGCGGCCGGCGCTTCGGCGTCGCCGGACCTCTTGGCGACAGATTCCTCGGCGCGCGAATTCGCCTCATCTTCCGCCTTCCGGCGAGCATCCTCTTCCGCCTGCCTGGCGGCGGCGGCAGCGCGCTCCTTGGCCAGGCGCTCTTCCTCGAGGGCACGGGCCTTGGCCTCTTCCTCGGCGGAACGGCGCTCTTCCTTCTCGCGCACCTTGGCTTCGGCGAGAGCCTGCGCGCGGGCGCCCTTTTCCTCGTCGGTGAGGGTGCGCAGCACGACGCCGGGGCGCTTGACGGCATCCGCCGGCGCGGCCGGCCGGGCCGGCGTGGCCGACGGCTTCGGCTGTGCCGCGGGCTTCGATTCCGGCTTCTCGGCCTCGGGCTCCACCGTCGCTGCCACAGGCGCGTGTTCGGCCTCGCCGGGACCGCTGATGGTCCGGCGCTTCTTCTTCTCGACCAGGACAGGCTTGGAACGCCCGCGCGGGAAATTCTGACGCACCGTTCCCGACTCGACCGTGCGGCGCAGGCTGAGCGTCTTGCGCCCGCCGAGCGAGAGCGTCTTGTCCTCCGGCTGCTTCGTGTCGGTCATTCGGTCCTTCCTGCTAATTCGGCCGGTTTCACACGTTCCGCCGGTTCGATTCCGCCGAAATAGCGTTCAACTCGGCGGCATCGCGCGATTACCGCATCGCTGGCGCCACCCTTCTCGAGGGCAGCATGTATCACATTCCCGCGCCCCAACGCCAAACTCATTTCGGCTGAGTTGAACGCGCGGCAGATATAGGGCGGCTCACCGCCGGCGGTCGTGCCGGCATGCGCCGCCTGATCGAGCTTGCGAACTCCGTCGGGCGCTGCGTCGCTGGCATGCAACACCATCGCCGCCCGGCCGGCCCGCAGACGGGCATCCGTCTCCGAGAACCCGACCGCCAGCCGCCCCGCCTTGCGTTCCAGCCCGAGACGCTGCAGCGCAGCCTTGCGGATCAGCATTCCCACCGTCTCGGCAAGATCCTCCGGTGCCCGGCTGTCGGCCCGGAAGGCCCGCCCGAAGAGCTTCCTGCGGGCCGCTTCGGCGACAGTATCGCGTTTCGCGGTGACCCACGCACCCCGGCCGGGAAGCCGTCCGCGCAGGTCCGGAACGACGGCGCCGTCCGGTGCGCGGGCGAACCTTACCAGGTCGTCGACGGGCCGCGACTGCCGGGTGACGATGCACCGGCGCATAGGCGCACGATCGCCCGGGCCGGCATCGGTGTCGATATCGGTCTGAGCGGATCCGGCGCCTTCGGCCGGGAGGTCGACGACCCCTGAGGCCTCATGCGGATTCGGCAGAAGTGCCCTCCTCGGTTTCCGTCTCGCCGTCTTCGTCACCCTCGTCGCCGGCTTGCGCAGCGGCGAGGTCTTCCTCTGTCACCCAGCCGGCCTTCAGCCGGGCCGCCATGACCATCGCTTCGGCCTCCTCGCGGGACAGATCGAACCCGTCCAGGAATCCGGGGAACCGCTTGCTCTCGCCATCGACCCGCTCGAACCAGCCGACCAGGTCGTCGGTGGCGCAGCCGGCGAGGTCCTCGACGGTCTTGACGTCGTTCTCGCCGAGTGCCACGGCCATTGCCGTGGTCATGCCCGGGATCTCCGACATCGCGTCCTCGACGCCCAGTTCGCGGCGCTTGACGGTCAGCTCTTCCTCGAGGCGCTGCAGGTACTCGCGGGCGCGCAGCTGGATCTCTTCTGCCGTCTCCTCGTCGAAGCCCTCGATGCCGGCAACCTCCTCGATCGGCACGTAGGCCACTTCCTCGACGGAGGAGAAGCCCTCCGAGGTCAGCAGCTGCCCGACAACCTCGTCGACGTCGAGCGCCTCCATGAACATGTCGGTGCGCTCGGCGAACTCCTTCTGCCGGCGTTCCGATTCCTCCTGCTCGGTGAGGATGTCGATATCCCAGCCGGTGAGCTGCGAGGCGAGGCGGACGTTCTGGCCGCGCCTGCCGATGGCAAGCGACAGCTGGTCGTCCGGCACCACGACCTCGATGCGCTCGGCATCCTCGTCGAGGACGACCTTGACCACTTCGGCCGGCTGCAGCGCGTTGACGATGAAACTCGCCGCGTCCGGCGACCAGGGAATGATGTCGATCTTCTCGCCCTGCAGCTCGTTGACGACCGCCTGCACCCGGCTGCCGCGCATGCCGACGCAGGCGCCGACGGGATCGATGGCGGAATCGCTGGAGATCACCGCGATCTTTGCCCGGGAGCCCGGATCGCGGGCGACCGACTTGATCTCGATGATCCCGTCGTAGATTTCCGGCACTTCCTGGGCAAACAGCTTGGCCATCAGCTGCGGATGCGTGCGCGACAGGAAGATCTGCGGACCGCGCTGTTCGGAGCGCACGTCATAGACATAGGCGCGCACCCGGTCGCCGGGCCGGTACATCTCGCGCGGGATCAGTTCGTCGCGCCGGATGATCGCCTCGGCACGGCCGAGGTCGACGATGACGTTGCCGTATTCGACACGCTTGACGACGCCGTTGACGATCTCGCCGATCCGATCCTTGTACTCGTCGAACTGGCGCTCGCGCTCGGCCTCACGGACCTTCTGGACGATGACCTGCTTGGCGGACTGGGCGGCGATGCGACCGAAATCGAGCGGCGGCAGCGGCTCGGAGATGAAGTCGCCGACCTGGGCGGCAGGATTGCGTTCCCGCGCCTCCTCGATGGCGATCTCGGAGGCGGGCGTCTCGATATGCTCGACCACCTGGCGCAGCCGCGCCAGCCTGATCTCGCCGGTCTTCGAATTGATCTCGGCCTTGATGTTGGTCTCGCTGCCGTAGCGCGAGCGGGCCGCCTTCTGGATGGCGTCTTCCATGGCAGTGATGACGATCTGCCGATCGATTACCTTTTCGCGCGCAACCGCGTCCGCGATCTGCAGAAGCTCGAGCCTGTTGGCACTGACTGCCGTCGCCATTTTGAAGGTCTCCGTTGTTGTCCGTTCACCCGGCCGCGTCGTCGCCGCCGTTGAAATCGTCTTTCAGTCTCGCCTTGCCCGCTCTGAGCGCCTCGGCAATCAGTTCGTCCGTCAGGATGAGCCGCGCTTCGGCTATGTCGTCCATCGGGATCGATGCCGGGGCTGCCGCTTCGTCGCCCGGCTTGGCGCCGTCGGAAAGCTCGACAAGCGCGTTGCCGCCATCGACGCCGGCGAGCCGGCCGCGGAAACGCTTGCGTCCCTCGAGCGCCACCGCCATTTCGATCTTCACCTCGTGACCCTGCCACCGGGCGAAGTCCGAGCGCCGCACCAGCGGGCGGTCGATGCCCGGCGATGACACTTCAAGGTGATAGGCCCGATCGATCGGATCCTCGACGTCGAGCGCCGGCGAGAGGGCGCGCGACAGGTCGGCGCAGTCGTCGATGGACATCTCGCCGTTCGGCCGTTCGGCCATCACCTGGACCGTGCAGCCGTCGCGGCCGCTGACACGAACGCGTACGAGCAGGAAGCCGAGATCCTGGGCCACCGGCTCGGCGATCGCGGCGACGCGAGCGGCAACCCCCGTCTCGCGCACGATACGCGGTTCGGTCTCTGCCGGATCGATGCCGGTACGGTTCGGCTCAGCTGACTGCATGCACTCTCTTCGGCCTTCATGATCGCTGTAACGGCTAGCGGAGCGGGCCCGGGGGACCCACTCTCAATCAGTCACAGACGTCATGAGAAGGAATTTCATGCCTAGATATACTTGCCGCCCATCAAACGCAAGGGCAGCCAACGGCTTTCGCGGCGCCTGCGCGTGATCCTGCCGATGGCGGTACTCGATCCCGCTCGCAGGAATCGGAGACTCCCGACAGGATGCCGGCGGAAGCGCCGCGGGCAGCAGCAACGACGAAGGCGCAACGAAACACCGTGGCGCCGGCACGACTCCGCCGCCCGGCGCTTCCGGCTGCAATGCCTGCAATCAAGGCCCGGCGGTTTTCGCGAGCGCTTTTCCGGTCCTGGCGGGGTGCCGCTACGGCGACCCTCTCGGGTCGCGCTCAGACTGCGGGAAGTCCTCTCGGCGGAATGCGGACCGCTGCGAGGTATCCGGCAATCAGAAACGCCAGCAGCGCGGCGGCCTGCGCGACGAGGAACGGCGGCTCGGACTGCGTCGGCGCCAGCGCGTTCAGGAATCCGATCTTCTGGAAGGCCTGAACGATCAGCACGAAGACGTTGAGGTAGAGCGCCGCAACGGCCGTCACGACAAAGATCCACCGCCACGCCCCGCGCGAGTGGAATGCGTAGAGCGCCAGCAGCGCCGCGATCAGCAGGGCCAGTGAGACAAGGCCGACGATGAGGGCGGGCGTCAGCACACTGATCGGGAAGAGGAAGCCGGTCAGCGTCGTCAGAAGAGTCGTGGTCAGGAACAACGCCGTCCACCCGGGCGAGGAGCGTCTCGAGATCATGGCAGCGACCGCGACCAGACCCGAAGCGATGCCGACGAGGCTCAGAAGGACATGCAGCGTGGTGAATGCGGATATCGACAGACCGAGGACCATAGCGTGTACCCCTGCGGAAAGACGTCACAGGATACGCTTCAATTTTGCACTGCGCCATTGATCTGTTCGGCGGCGCGGCATCAGCCCGCCGCGGATCAGAGGCGCCGGAACGTCAGATAGCAGGGGGTCCTTCCCGCGCGGGCGGCCTTGGCTTCGTACCTCGTTCCCGGCCAGGGCTGCCATGGTCTCCGCCAGTCGTCGGCGCGGCGTGCGGTCCATTCGAAATCGGTGCGATCCGCCAGCAGTCTGAGGCTTCGGTCGGCATAGTCGTCGATGTCGGTCGCGAAGCGCAGGTCGGCACCCGGTTTCATGACCCGGGCCAGAACATCGAGGTTTTCCGGCGAGAGGAAGCGACGCTTGCGGTGGCGCCGCTTCGGCCACGGATCGGGGTAGAGCAGCCAGATCCGGTCGAGCGAGGCATCCGGCAGCCAGTCGAGCACCTGGCGGGCGTCGTCGTCATGGACGCGCACGTTCCGGAGCGCCCTTTCTTCTATCTCGACGAGAAGCTTTGCGACGCCGTTGACGAACGGCTCGCAGCCGATGAAGCCGGTGCACGGATTCTCGCCCGCGCGGAAACCCAGATGCTCGCCCCCGCCGAAGCCGATTTCCATCTCGACCCGTTCGACCGGCACGTCGAACAGGCGCGTCAGGTCATCGGGACATGGCGCATCGAGCCGCAGGCGCAGTTTGGGCAACGTCTCATCGACAAGCGTCGCCTGCCGCTGCCGGAGACGATGGCCCTTGTGGCGTCCGTAGAGCAGCCGCCTCCTGTCGCCGGTCTCGGGAGCTTCAGGCAAAAGCGCTCTTGAGCGTGTCGACCAGGTCGGTCTTTTCCCAGGAAAATCCGCCGTCCGCCTCCGGTTCGCGGCCGAAATGACCGTAGGCCGCGGTTCGCGCATAGATCGGCCGGGACAGCTTCAGATGCTCGCGGATGCCGCGCGGGGACAGGTTCACGGTCTCCGACAGCACCGACTCCAGCTTCGCTTCGTCAACCTCGCCGGTGCCGTGCAGATCGACATAGAGCGACAACGGCTTGGAGACGCCGATGGCGTAGGAGATCTGGATGGTGCAGCGGCTTGCCAGGTTCGCGGCGACGACGTTCTTGGCAAGGTAGCGGCAGGCATAGGCGGCGGAGCGGTCGACTTTCGTCGGATCCTTGCCGGAAAAGGCGCCGCCGCCGTGCGGGGCCGCGCCGCCATAGGTGTCGACGATGATCTTGCGGCCTGTCAGCCCGCAGTCGCCGTCGGGCCCGCCGATGACGAACCGCCCCGTGGGATTGACATAAAACTCGTCCTCCGGGCACATCCAGCCCTCCGGCAGCACATCGAGGACGTACGGCCGCACGATCTCGCGCACTTCGTCGGTCGACAGGTTCTCGGCGTGCTGGGTCGACACCACGACCGACGCCGCCCCGACCGGTCTGCCGTTTTCGTAGCGCAGCGTGACCTGGCTCTTGGCGTCCGGCTCGAGCCCGGGCTGCGCCCCGGAGTGGCGTGCCTCGGCCATCGCCTTGAGAATGTTGTGGGCGTAGTAGATCGGAGCGGGCATCAGCGCCGGCGTGTCGCGGCAGGCATAGCCGAACATGATGCCCTGGTCGCCGGCGCCCTCGTCCTTGTTGCCGGCCGCATCGACACCCATGGCGATGTCGGCGGACTGCTGGTGGACGTAGACCTCGACAGCGGCGTCGCGCCAATGAAAACCCTTCTGCTGATAGCCGATCTGCCTGACGGCGGACCGGGCGATCTCCTCCAGGTGGCTGTGGGTGATCGTCGAGGGGCCGCGCACCTCGCCGGCAAGCACGATCCTGTTGGTGGTGACCATCGTCTCGACGGCGACCCGGGAATCCGGCTGAGCCGCGAGATAGGCGTCGACGATCGCGTCCGAGATCCGGTCGCACACCTTGTCGGGATGGCCCTCGGACACGGATTCGCTGGTGAAGAGGTATTCGCTGCGTGCCACGGCCGACGGGCTCCTCGATTCAGGTGTCAGAAAGCGATCCCGGAGACGACAGCCTCCGAAACCGGCTGGGTTTTGACAGCCCCCATGCAACCCGTCAAGCGGCGCCGCGACGGCCGGCGCACGTGATCAAAGGCGGGTTTTCAGTCGTTGTCGCTCGAGATCGCCTGGACGAGTTCGACGATCTTGCGACGAACCTTCGGCTCGGAGATGCGCAGGAATGCCTTGTTGAGCTGGAGGCCTTCGGCGCTGGAGATGAAATCGACGACGTAACGTTCCGACTGGGTCTCGGCGAAACCGGAGTCGGACTGTCCCTCCCCGACGAGGTCCTCGAAGAAGAAGGACACGGGAACGCCGAGGACCTGCGATATCCGGTACAGTCGGCTCGCTCCCACGCGGTTCGTGCCCTTCTCGTACTTCTGGACTTGCTGGAACGTGATGCCGAGCTGCTCGCCCAGCTTTTCCTGGCTCATGTTGATAAGCACGCGGCGCAGACGGACGCGGCTACCGACATGTACATCAATCGGGTTGGGTGCCTTGCGATTCATTGGATCTTGTCTTTGAGTCGGCGCGACGGGTTCGCCTTCGCCAAGGTTGGGATGAGTGTCGCCATTCGTTGGGGGACACGGTTATTGATCGTCAAGCTAGCGCATTTGTCCTCTATTCCGAAGCCTCCTTGTACCAATTGGAAGAAGGGTACGTATGCGTGTCCAGCATAATGAACTAGCGCGTAGATTGTTAGCCGGATTTACGTTCTACCGCACCGATCATTAACAACGCAACTATGGCGAGGAGGACCCAGGTCCCAAACGTGCTGAACGGTGTCGGTGCGATCGCCTGGGGCAGGCCGGAATCGATGACGCCGCGGACGCCGAGGTCCAGCCGCTCGACGATGCGGCCATAGGGATCGATCACGGCGGATATGCCGGTATTGGCGGCCCGCACAAGCGGCAGTCCTTCCTCGACGGCACGCATCCGCGCCTGTCGGAAATGCTGCCACGGCCCCGGGCTGTCGCCGAACCAGCCGTCGTTGGTGACGTTGAGAATCCAGCCCGGCCGATTGTCGGGAGTTACGAAGGCGCCGGAAAAGATCGCCTCGTAGCAGACAACGGGCACGAAGGCCGGCACCCCCGGGACGCTCAGCGTGGTCGGGCCCGGTCCCGGCGTGAAGCCGCCGACGATACGGGTGAGTTGCTGCAGTCCGAGGGCTTCCAGCAGGTTCTGCATCGGCAGGAATTCGCCGAAGGGTACCAGCCAGGCCTTGTCGTAGATGTCCCGGATCTCGCCCGCCTCGTCGATGACCATCACCGAGTTGTAGATCCGGTAGTCGTTGCGGTTCTGCGGATCGCGCTCGATACGCTCCATGCCCGTCACCAGGGTCGTTCCCGGCTGCAGCAGCGCGGCGATCGCCGGCAGGGCATTGGGCTCGCTGTCGAACACGAAGGGCAGAGCCGATTCCGGCCAGATCAGCAGGTCGGGACCCTCGGCGTCCGCCGAAGCGTCCCCGTCGCTCAGGTCCAGGTAGTCGCTGAAGATCCGGTTGCGGTTCTCCGGCCGCCATTTCTCCGCCTGGGGGATCGACGGCTGCACGATGCGCAGGTCGAGGCCCTCAACCATCCCGATGTGGGCACTGGAGAGCCGAAGGGCCCCGAACCCGGCGAGACCGGCAAGGATGCAGGCCGCCAGAACCGGGAGCGCCAGGCGGGCGCGCGGTGCCCCGCGGCCCGACAGGGCTGCGGGACTGGCGAACACGAGGGCGGCAATCGCCGTGAGACCTTCGATACCGAACAGCGCCGCCGACTGCATCATCACGGGACTTGTCGTCAGGGCGTAGCCGTAGGAATTCCACGGGAACCCGCTCAGCACGTGGCCGCGGGCAAGTTCGCTGAGCGTGATCGCCAACGCGAACGCGAAGATCCGGCGCGGCCCGCCGCTCCACACCGTCCGCGCCAGCACGGCCGCCGCGGCCGTGAACAGGGCCAGGCCGGCCGGCAGGACGAGGATGGCGATCGGCATCATCCAGCCGAAGATGTCCGCATCGACCAGGAACGCCGACCCGACCCACCACAGGCCGGCCAGGAAATAGCCGAACCCGAAGCACCAGCCGGTCACGGCTGCGGCGCCGTAGCGGGCTCGCCAGCCGCTGCCGACAGCGCCGTCGATCAGCCAGACGAACACGGAAAACGTCAGGAACAGGACCGGGAAGACATCGAACGGCGGCATCGCCAGCGCCGAGATCGCCCCGGCGCTGAACGCCAGGGCCGCTCGCCGCCAGCCCCGCGAGCCGGCGATGCGGCTGGCGATCGGATCAAGCACGGACAGGCGATTGCTCCGCTGCGGTCAGGCGGCGTCCGTTCGGTCGGGTTCGCGATCCGGCTCCGGCACGCCTGATCCGGATGTAGCGGATTCGGGAGATGCGGTCTCGGATTTTTCGGTTGCCCGCTCGCGGCGACCGCCGCGGGGCGTGGAGCCGTTGCGGCGGTGAATGCGCACGCGCTTTATTCGGCGCGGATCCGCATCGAGAATCTCGAATTCGTAGCCACCGGGGAACTGCACCAGTTCGCCGCGCACCGGCACGTGTCCGGCGCGGTTGAAGACGAGGCCGCCGAGCGTGTCGATGTCCTCGACCAGATCGCCTATTTCAAGTTCCTCGCCGAGGATCTGCACGACCTCCTCCAGCGGCGCCCGCGCATCGGCGATGAAGCCCCCGTCATCGGTGGGGATCATCATCGGCGCGGATTCCTCGTCGTGCTCGTCCTCGATCTCGCCGACGATTTCCTCGACGAGATCCTCGATCGAGGCCAGCCCGTCGGTGCCGCCGTACTCGTCGACGATGATGGCAAGGTGGATGCGGGTGGCCTGCATCTTCACGAGCAGGTCGACGGCGGGCATCGACGGCGGCACGTAGAGCACCGGCCGCACCAGCCCGGTTTCGGCAAGCGACATCTTCAGCGGTACGCGGCGGAAATCGAGGCCGCCAGGCGCGCTGCGGCGTTTCGCGACCTCCGTCTCGTCGAGCAGCGACCGGGCGGTCATCCAGCCGAGCAGGTCCTTGATGTGGACCATCCCGGCGGGCTCGTCGAGCGTATCGCGGTAGACCGGCAGGCGCGAATGACCCGCCTCCCGGAACTCCTTGATCAGGTCGGCGATGCAGACATTGATCTCGACGGCGTCGATGTCGGCGCGCGGCACCATGACGTCGTCGACGCGCAGATCCCGAAGGCCCAGCACGTTGCGCAGCATCGACCGTTCCTTGGCGGAAAACGGGTCGCTGGCAATTCCGGCGGCATCGTCGAGCGCGCCTGCGAGACTTTCCCTGAGCGAAGAAGACCGTTTCGGTGCAAAGAGGCTTGTCAGCCGGCGGATTGCGGAGGGTCTGGTCGACGACCGGCCGCCGTCGGTGGAACTGGGAGGCTCTTCTGGCCTGGATGAGGGGTCTTCGGGCATGGTCTGAAGCATGAGGATCTGGTCAGTGATCGCCGGCGTCAAGCACCGCGTCGGCGTAGGGATCGGCTATGCCAAGGTCGGCGAGGATTGCCGTTTCCAGCGATTCCATCGCAGCGGCCTGCTCGTCAGTTTCATGATCATAGCCCATCAAAT
The DNA here is from genome assembly GCF_037855135.1 of Microbaculum marinum. Lineage (NCBI taxonomy): Bacteria > Pseudomonadati > Pseudomonadota > Alphaproteobacteria > Hyphomicrobiales > Tepidamorphaceae > Microbaculum > Microbaculum marinum. The sequence continues at coordinate 411,464 of NZ_JAZHOF010000005.1, read as the reverse complement.
GAAGAATTCCGTGTACCACGAGATGACTGAAATGGTCTCCGTGCGTCTTGTTCTCGGCCTCCGCCTCGCGCGCCAGCGTCTCCGCGGCAAGCACGACATCGCCTAGATGAGTATTGATCGGCAAATGTCCAGCCGGAACCGCATCGCCGGCAGGAAAAGACAGGACATTGGTCGGCCTGTCCTTGCCGCGAAAGCGCCGATTGAGATCGCATACAAGCGCATCGTCGGCAAGGACGAGCGTAACCTCCCCCGATGCCTCCTCCACGAATCTCGGAAGGGCTGCAGACACCGCTGCAATCCGGGCAGCCGGATCGAACCGGTGCCAGTCCCCCGCCTCCTCGACAAGTTCGATACGTAAGGGAGCGTCAGGATCCACTGTCGGGGCCTCCGGCGACGCCCCCCGGCGCGGCGTTGCGCTCGGCAGCGTCGTAGGCCTGCACGATGCGCTGGACCAGCGGATTGCGGACGACGTCGGCATCGCCGAAGGCAACCTGAGCGATGCCTTCGACGCCGGCAAGCAGCCGGGTTGCCTCGGTCAGGCCCGATTTCTGGCCGGGCGGCAGGTCGACCTGGCTCGGGTCGCCGGTGACGATCATCTTCGATCCGTCGCCAAGCCGGGTCAGGAACATCTTCATCTGCATCGGCGTGCAGTTCTGGGCCTCGTCGAGGATGACAACGGAATGCGACAGGGTGCGGCCGCGCATGAAGGCGAGAGGCGCGATCTCGAATGTGCTGCTCTGCAGGCCCCGCTCGACCTTCTCCGACGGCATCATGTCATAGAGCGCGTCGTAGAGCGGTCGAAGATAGGGATCGACCTTCTCGCGCATGTCGCCCGGCAGAAAGCCGAGCCGCTCGCCGGCCTCGACGGCGGGCCGCGACAGGATGAGCCGGTCGACCTGGCCGCGCTCCAGCATCGAGGCGGCGAAGGCGACGGCGAGGTAGGTCTTCCCGGTGCCGGCCGGACCGATGGCAAACACCAGGTCCTTCTCGGCAAGCGCGCGCAGGTAGAGATCCTGGCGGGGCGTGCGGGCGGTGACCGTGCGCTTGCGGGTGGAAACCTGGGCCAGGGCCGACAGGCCGGGCAGGTTGTCCTGGTGGTCCGGCAGCGCCGTTGCCACCCGGATCGCGCCGTCAACGTCGCCCAGCGAGATCTGCTGGCCGCGCATCAGCCGCTGGTAGAGGCTGTCGAGCACATCGGCGGCATCAGCGCAGGCTTCCGGGGTGCCGCGCAACGTGACGTGGTTGCCGCGGGCACTTGCCTCGACCCCGAGACGCTGTTCGATCAGTGCCAGGTTCTGGTCGTACTGGCCGTAGAGGTCGCTGGCGAGGCGATTGTCCTCGAAAGTCAGGACGCGTTCGGAGGCAGCAACACGGGGCATGCGGCCGACCGGCGCGTCCGTCAAGACACCGCCTCCATCCTGGCAAGGGCGTCGTCCCCCCGCACAGCGGTCATTTCGCCGAACAGGCTGTTGGGTCCGGCCGAGGTGATGCGGACCCCCACGATTTCTCCGCGCAGGTGCGCGGGGGCATCGACGTTGACCGATTGCAGGTAGGGCGATCGGCCGACGAGCTGTCCGGGCTTGCGGCCGGGCTTTTCGAGAAGCACGTCGAAGCTCCGTCCGACGGTCGCCGAGTTGAACGCACGCTGCCCGTCCTCGATCACCGCCTGAAGGGCGGCGAGGCGCGCCTTCATCACGGCTTCGGGGACCTGGGCTCCGAGACCTGCCGCCGGCGTTCCGGGCCGTGGACTGTACTTGAACGAAAAGGCGTGGGCGTAGCCGACTTCTCGGACGATCCGCAGGGTGTCCTCGAAATCTGCGTCGGTCTCGCCGGGAAACCCGACGATAAAGTCGCCCGACATCGCGATGTTGGGGCGGGCCTCGCGAATGCGGTCAATCAGGCCGAGATAGTCGTCGCGCGTGTGTCGACGGTTCATCGCCGCAAGGATACGATCCGACCCCGACTGCACCGGCAGGTGCAGGTAGGGCATCAACTCGGGAATGTCCCGGTGGGCCGCGATCAGCGCGTCGTCCATGTCGCGGGGATGGCTCGTCGTGTAGCGGATGCGTTCGAGACCGTCGATGGCCGCGAGGGCCCTGATCAGATCGGCCAGGCCATACTCGCGTCCCGCCCGATCCTCGCCGTGATAGGCGTTGACGTTCTGTCCGAGCAGCGTCACCTCGCGCATGCCCGCCTCCGCCAGTGCGCTCGCCTCCGCGAGGATCGCCTCGACGGGGCGGGACACTTCGGCGCCGCGGGTGTAGGGCACCACGCAGAAAGTGCAGAACTTGTCGCAGCCTTCCTGGATGGTCAGGAAGGCTGTCGGACCGGCCTTCCGCAACCTTCCCGTCGTGACGCCGGGCAGATGGTCGAACTTGTCCTCGACCGGAAACTCGGTCTCGACCACTGATCCCTGTTGGGCGCGGCGCAGGATATCCGGCAGCCGGTGATAGCTCTGCGGCCCCACCACCAGATCGACGGCGGGGGCACGCCGGACGATCTCCTCGCCCTCCGCCTGCGCGACGCACCCGGCGACACCGATCAGCGTCTGCTTGCCATCACTGCGGCGGGCTTCCTTGACGGCGCGAATGCGACCGATCTCCGAGTAGACCTTCTCGGCGGCCTTCTCGCGGATGTGGCAGGTATTGAGGATGACCAGATCGGCTTCGTCGAGCCGCTCGGTCGTCTCGTAGCCCTCCCCGGCCAGCGCATCTACCATGCGGCCGGAATCGTAGACGTTCATCTGGCAGCCGAACGTCTTGACGAAAAGCTTCTTGAGGGAAGCCGTCATGCCTGAGCGTGGAACCTGTTCAAAGTCGATGCCGGTTTCATTCGCGTCCAAACACGTTGCGCCGGATGCATTGCGCGCTCGTGAGTCCCGCAATGGTTGCGCGCCGGCGGGCGATATTGCGCCTTCCTTACCCTGTTTCGGCGCGCGCGGGAAGTGTCGCGGACAGGTGTCCCGCCGCTGCATCCGCCACTCCCCATGTGGCGCCGCGGCCGGCCAGCGTCTTCTGCGCCATGCCGCGTACGGAGCGTTCGGCCGCGACGGCGACGGATTTGCGGCCGGCGGAATCGACCAGCGCGATCGGTTCCCCGAACGCGACGGTAACATCGATCGACCCGGCTTGCAGCAGCCGCCAGAGATGAGGTCCAAGATCGATGTCGCCATGCCAGGCGACGATCGGTCGATGCTGTCGACCCATCGGAAGCCCGTTGAGCCGCGTGTAGATCAGCGCCACAGGCTGTACGTGGATGGCAGCGGAGCATTCGCGGCCGGCCGGCTTGCCGTCGTCGTCCTCCAGGCGGGCCAGTTCGTGGGCCGCCCCTAGAAGGGCGGATCGGAACGGCAGAACCCGATTTCCGTCGCTCGAGGTGCCTTCGGCAAACAGCACCATCACGTCGCCTGCGGCGAGCCGGCCGGCAATGGCGTTGTTGACGTGCCTGGTCCGGGTGCGGCGACTGCGGTCGACGAAGACCGAACGCTGCAGTTTCGCCAGCCAGCCGAAGACGGGCCAGGTCGCGACTTCGCTCTTGGCGATGAAGGACAGGGGTGCGATCGAGGCAAGCACGTTGATGTCGAGCCACGAAACGTGATTGGCGGCGATCAGCAGCGGCCGCGCCGGCGACATCTTCCCTTCGACGGTCAGCCTCACCCCGAGCATCCGGCACACGAACCTGTGCCACCAGACCGGAAGCGTCCTGGCCGCCGACGCGCCGGTGGCCAGGAAGATCATCTGCAGCACCATCAGCGGCGGCGTGACGACGCCGATGACGAGAAGGATGAAGACGGCGCGGAGTGTTCCCATGGGCGGATCCCGGTCTCAGCGTTCGTCGTCGCCGAGCGGGACGCCGAACAGCTCGAGCCGATGGTCGACCAGCCTGAAGCCGTACTTGCGGGCGATCGCCTCCTGCAGGCGTTCGATCTCCTCGTCCCGGAACTCGATGACCTTGCCGCTCTTCACGTCGATGAGGTGGTCGTGATGGGTCTCCGGCACCTGTTCATAGCGCGACCGGCCATCGCCGAATTCGAGACGGGTGACGATTCCGGCGTCTTCCAACAGCTTTACGGTGCGATACACCGTGGAGATGGAGATCTTGGGATCGATCGCCGAAGCGCGCTTGTACAGCTCTTCGACATCGGGGTGGTCGACGGCCTGCGACAGAACGCGTGCGATCACGCGGCGCTGCTCCGTCATCCGCATGCCGCGCGTCTGGCACTGGTCTTCGATGAAGGTGGATTCGTCCGTCATCTCTTCTCGCGAGTCTGCGAGCCCCCTCCAATCTAGTCCGACACACGCAGAATCGGAACCTCGTCGCATCGGCCGCGAGACGGCCGGCACCTACAGCCGGCACGCCATGCGCAGCGCGTCGACCGCGGCACCGTTTCGTCCCGCCGGTCGCCGGTAATAGCCGGATCGACGGCCGATCTCAACGAATCCGGCCCGGCGATAGAGGGCGAAGGCGGCGGCATTGTCCACCGCGACTTCGAGAAACGCCGATTCGGCGCCCCGCCGCACGGCCTCGGCAAGTCCTTCGGAAAGCAGCAAAGCTCCGATACCGCGATTGCGGGCGGCGCTCTCGACGGCAATGGTCAGGACTTCCGCTTCGCCAGCAACCGCCCGTAGCAGCGAGACTGCCAGGAGCCGGTCCGAGGCAATCGCGCACAGGGCGATGACGGTCGAATCGGCGATGAAGCCGGACCACGCCGCTTCGTTCCAGGGATCGTCCATCGTTTCGGCGTGCAGCGCGGCGGCGGCGCGCGCCTGTTCGGCCTGCATCGGGGCGATCATGCCTGCCCGCAGGAGGCCGGGGGCGCCCGGCATGTCGCTCATCTTCGCGCCAGCCTCGCACCGTCCTGCGGCTTGGCGTCCGGCGGCCGCAGGTAGAGCGGCTTCGGTGCGGACCCCGCCGGGCGCGTCGCGGCGATGCGCGCGATCGCCAGCGGATCGGGCGCGGAATCCGCGCCCCCCCCCCCAGGACCGCAATCTCGCGGCCGTGAGTGGCGGCGGCCGCGGCAACGGCCTCGGCCGCCGATCCGAATACCGCGTCGACTTCGACCGGCAGGCGAATCAGGAGGGATTCCAGGCCGATCACCATCGGTTCGCTCAGCGCCCCGCCGGCGCCGAACACCTGCGCGTAGACTTCTTCGCGCCGGGCATCCACCGCAACGAGCAGAGGACCGGCAAGAGCATCCGCTCGCGCGCGGGCCGTTTCGGCAAGACCTTCGAGAGTCGTTACGGCAATGGCCGGTTTGCCCGTCACCAGCGACAGTCCGCGCACCGCGGCAACACCGACGCGCACGCCGGTGAAGGTTCCCGGCCCGACCGTCACGGCGAATCGGTCGATGTCGCCGTAGCTTACCCCCGCTTCGCCGAGCACCCGGTCGAGCATAGGCATCAGCGCTTCCGCATGGCCCCGCGCCATTGCCTCGCTGACGGCGGTGGAACGGTCATCCTGGAGGATCCCGACGGAACAGGCCGACAGCGCCGTATCGACGGCAAGGATTGTCATGGCTCGGCCAATGCCCCGGAACTGACACGCGCAAGATCGCAGTGCCGTCTATTCGGCTTTTGCGTCCGATGGAAGACCGGAACGCCGATCCGGACGGCGTTCCGGTGCGGCCCGGGCCGACCCGTGCAGCCGGTCAGACCGGACGGACTTCCTGAACGTCGGGCACGAAATGCCGCAGCAGGTTCTCGATTCCGTGTTTCAGGGTCGCCGTCGAACTCGGACACCCCGAGCAGGCGCCGCGCATGTGCAGGAACACCACGCCTTCACGGTAGCCCTGGAACACGATGTCGCCGCCGTCATGGGCGACGGCCGGGCGAACCCGGGTGTCGATCAGTTCCTTGATGGTCGCAACGGTCGGCGCGTCGGCTTCGTCGAAGAATTCGCTGCCGGCCTCCTCCGTCGAAAGATCGTTCCCGGCAAGCAGCGGCTCGCCGGACATGTAGTGCTCCATGATGGCGCCGAGAATTGCCGGCTTGAGATGCTGCCATTCGCCGTCTTCCTTGGTCACGGCGATGAAGTCGGCACCGTAGAAGACGCCGCTGACGCCCTGCACGCCGAACAGGCGGCGGGCAAGCGGAGATGCCGCGGCATCTTCCGGAGTCCGGATGTCCAGTGTATCGCCCGGGAGCACCGGCCGGCCGGGAATGAACTTGAGGGTAGCCGGATTCGGCGTCGCTTCGGTCTGGATGAACATGTCTGACCCTTTCAGGCATCGGGCCCTTCGCTGCGGCTCCGATGTTGGAATTCCGTATCGCGGGCGCGGCCCGTCTGCAGCCCAATATAGGGCGGCAGACCAGCGAATTGTACTCGGATCAGAGGATTTCTACCATCCAGTAGGCCGTTTGCCGCCGAATGGACCTCGTATCAGGAAACCGCCTGGATTTCCTCGTCGGACAGCGATCCGGGCACGATCGTGATCGGGACGGGGAAGTCTCCCGCCGCCCGCGCGGCGATCGAACTGACGAGCGGGCCCGGCCCCTCCTTGCCGGTTCCGGCAGCCAGTGCGAGGACCGCGATGTCCTCGTCCTCGTTGATCAGGTTACGCACCTCTTCGGCCGCGTTTCCCTCGCGAATCACCAGTTCCGGCTCGACATCCGCCCACTTGCGGGCCTTCTCGGCGAATTCGCCCAGCACCCTGCGCGCCTCGTCCTGGGCCTCGGCGCGCATGATGTTCTCGACGCCGAGCCAGTGCTGGAAATCGCCGGGCTCCATCACGAACAGCATGACGAGCTTGCCGCCGGTATTCTGCGCCCGCCGGCTGGCGAAATAGACGGCCCGGTCGCATTCCGGCGATTCGTCGATGACAACCAGGAACTTTCTCCGATGACCGGGCTCGCCGCTGCGTCGCATGCTGATCATGTACCTCCGCCCACGGGCGGCATGCTGCCATCGCCGGCCTGACGCGGCAAGCAGGCACCTGCGAGGGCGCACTGCCTCTGATCGTCGCCCCCGGGTTGATCCGGTCGCGGAAATGTTTCCGTATGGAAGTGCATCGACACCACGCTTGCGGGAGGTACGCCATGGCATGGTACTGCGGGAGGAGGGCGTACGGCACGCGTCGAACGTCTTTGGCAGCGGCCGCCGCCATTGCGCTTCTCTGCATTCCGCATCACGCTGCCGCGCAGGACCTTCAGGCGATACGGGTCGGTACGTTCGAACGACCGGTGTCCGTCACGGGCGCGCCGGGATTTAGGAAGCTCGTGTTCGTCGTCGAGCAGGGCGGCACGATTCGCGTCCTGCGCAAAGAGACGCCGCTCGATCGCCCGTTCCTCAACATAAGCAAGCGGGTCCTCGGGCCGCCCGACGACGACGCCGGCAACGAGCAGGGGCTGTTGTCGATGGCATTCGCCCCGGACTACGGCAGGTCCGGCCGGTTCTACGTCGCCTATACCTCGCGGACCGGCGACCTCGAGATCGAGGAATTCCGGCGATCGGCCCGGTCCGGCAGGCGCGCCGACCGTTCAAGCCGAAGGCACATCCTGACCGTCCCGCACCGCGATGCGCCCAACCACAACGGCGGCCATCTGCAGTTCGGCCCGGACGGCTATCTCTACATCTCGACAGGCGACGGCGGCGGAACCGGCGATCCCAGGGACAACGCAAGACGCACCGACCGGCTGCTCGGCAAGATCCTGCGGATCGATCCGACGCCCGGCAGGAAGCGGCCCTACCGGATTCCGCGATCCAATCCGTTTCGCGGCAAACCCGGCCTCGACGAAATCTACGCCTACGGTCTGCGCAATCCCTGGCGGTTTTCCCTGCACGGCAACAAGATCTTCGTCGCCGACGTCGGCCAGGCCCGGTGGGAAGAGATCAATTCGCTGAGGAGGGTGCGGGCCGCGGGGGCAAACTTCGGCTGGCCCCAGTACGAGGGAAAGGCGGTGTTCGACGCGGACCGTCCCGGCGCCGACCCGGTGACATTTCCCGCACTCGTCTACAGCCACGACGACGGAGGCTGCTCGGTCACCGGAGGCTATGTCGTCACCGATCCGACGCTTCCGGATCTCGCCGGCCGCTATCTGTATGCGGACTTCTGCCTCGGCGAACTTCGCAGCTTCATCCCCCGCCGAGGCGCCCGGGATGACAAGCCGGTCGGGCTGACAGTGGCCTTCCCTACCTCCTTCGGCATCGGACCGAAGGGACGCGTCTACGTCGCCCAGGTCGATGGCGCGGTTTTGCGGCTCGCACCCGTGGATGGCGATGCGTCCGACTGACGTCCCCGTCACGCGACGTTAACGGTGCCGTTCTAGCGTTCGTGCAATGGAGGCGACGCTGCGTTAGGGTCCGATCCGTCCAACTGCAAACAGACCAACAGGTGGGATATGCGCAACTTGCGAATCCGTCGAACGAACAACTGCCGCATGTCGGCCCTGGCGGCGATGGCGGTCGCCGGCGCGCTGACGGCGACACCCGCATTTGCTGCCGAACAGGCCGGCCGGGTCGTCAGCGCAGGAGCTTCCGTGCAGGGAGCGCGCGTCCTGCTCTATCAGGCCGGCGACGGCAGTTCGGATGCGATGCTGCTTGGCCGCGACAGGACGAATGCGGCCGGTACTTTCTCGATCAGCCATGACGCGCCGGATGGCGCCCTCCTGTACCTGGTGTCGGAGGGCGGGGCGACGGCCTTCGGCGTCAAGGGCAAGCCAAGGGGCCCGATCCGGTTTGCGACCGTCCTGGGAACCAACGGTGGACCGGGACCGGTCACGATCAACGAATACACCACCATTGCCACGGCCTATGCCTTCAACCAGTTCCTCAACGGCCGCAGGATTGCCGGGGTGGCGCCGGGACCCAAGAACGCCTTCGCGATGATGGGCAATATGGTCGACATCGAGACGGGCGAGATGGGTGAGGTACTTGCCACCGCTCCGAACGGGTCCGAGACCCAGACCATGGGCGAATTCAACTCGCTGGCGAATTTGCTGGCGACCTGTGCCCGATCGGTCGGCCCGGCCCGCTGCGACAAGTTGTTCAAGCTCGCCACTCCCCCCGGCGCCAGGACGCCTTCCAACACCTTGCAGGCGGTCCACAACATCGCCCGCAATCCGGGCCACCGGCGCGGCAAGCTGTTCAAGCTGTCGGAGAAGGTCGACTTCTATCAGCCGACGATGCCCGGGGCGCCCAAGACCTGGACCCTCGCGCTGCGCTTCGTCGGCAATGGCATGGAACTCGACGGGCCCGGCAATTTCGCCTTCGACGCCGACGGCAACGCCTGGGTCGGCAACAACTACGTCTACACGGAAAGCCCGTTCGACACCGCCTGCGGCGGTCAGCAGTTGCTGCGCTTCGACCCGTCCGGCAAGGATTATCCCGGTGCGCCCTACGAGGGCGGCGGCCTCTACGGCGTCGGCTACGGAACCATCATCGACAGGGACAACAAGGTCTGGGTGTCGAACTTCGGATTTCAGGGCAAGGGTTGCGAGGAAAAGCAGCGCGACAGGAGCCTGTCGAAGTTCAACCTGGACGGCGAGCCCTTGTCGCCTGACAGGAAAGGCTTCACCAACGGCGACATCCTGCGGCCGCAGGGTATGGCGTCGGATCAGGCAGGAAACGTCTGGACGGCCAGTTGCGGCAACGACTCCCTGGTGGTCTATCCCGGCGGCGAACCGAGCCTCGCCGAGAATTATTCGGACATCGGCATCCGCAAGCCGTTCGACGTGACGACCGATTCGGCCGGCAACGTCTGGACGGCCGGAAACCGCAACAACCGCATCGCCAAGCTCGATTCCGACGGCAACCTGCTGTTCCTGTCCGAGCGCCGGGCCGGCGGCCTGAAGCGGCCGATGGGCGTGGTGGCCGACGCCGAGGGCAACGTCTGGGTGGCAAATTCGGGCGCCGTCGTCATTCCCTGCTATGTCGGCGAAAGCCTCAACGCGCCGAACAAGGCGGACGCATCGGTCATCATGTTCGGACCTGACGGATCGGTGAAGGGGTCGTTCACCGGCGGCGGCGTGGTCGTACCCTGGGGCATCTCCCTGGACGGCGACAACAACGTCTGGGTTTCGAATTTCGGTGGCCAGAGACTGTCGCATTTCTGCGGCCCGAATCCGGATACATGCCCGGCCGGCAAGACGACCGGCGACCCGATCTCGCCTAAGTCGGGCTACGCCTTCGATGGCCTGACCCGCAACACCGTTGCCCAGGTCGACCCCTCCGGCAACGTCTGGGTCACCAACAACTGGCTGCTGGAACCGATCCAGACCAATCCCGGCGGCAAGCAGATCGTGATCTTCGTGGGCATGGGGGCGCCGACCAAGGCACCCGTCATAGGTCCGCCCCAGCGGCCCTGATGTCCCCGGACGGAAACGTCCGCGGCGCGCTCCGGAACCGGGTCCTCGATCCGGTTCCGGTCGCCTCGGCGGGCGGCAGGACTCATCTCAAGCGGGATGAGCCCAAGGATGATCAGCGCAGGAAGCCGATGATGTCCTTGACGTTCCGCATCACCGGGCCCGCGATATCGCGGGCCTGGCCCGCACCGCGCTCCAGAACCGAATCGATATAGCCCGGGTCGTCCCTCAGGCGGCGCATCTCTGAGGCGATCGGCGCCAGTTTGGCGACCGACAGGTCGGCCAGGGCCGTCTTGAACGTGGAAAACTGCGCACCGCCGAACTCGGCCAGGACGTCGGCCTTGGACCTGTCGGCCAGTGCCGCATAGATACCGACCAGATTGGCGGCCTCCGGCCGCGGCTCGAGACCGTCTTCCTCGCCGGGCAGCGGCTCCGGATCGGTCTTCGCCTTGCGGATCTTCTGGGCGATCGTGTCGGCGTCGTCGGTCAGGTTGATCCGCGAATAGTCGGAGGGATCGGACTTCGACATCTTCTTGGTTCCGTCGCGCAGGCTCATTACCCGGGTCGCCGGGCCCTGGATCAGCGGTTCCGGCAGCGGGAAGAACTCGTCTTCGCCGCTGACCCGCCGGATCGAGTCCGCAAAGTCGGTATTGAACTTCTGGGCGATGTCGCGCGCCAGCTCGAGATGCTGCTTCTGGTCCTCGCCGACGGGCACGTGGGTGGCGCGGTAGACCAGGATGTCCGCCGCCATCAGGTTCGGATAGGCGAACAGGCCCACCGACGCGTTCTCGCGATGCTTGCCGGCCTTCTCCTTGAACTGGGTCATCCGGTTCAGCCAGCCCATGCGGGCGACGCAGTTGAACACCCAGGCGAGCTCCGCGTGCTCGGCCACCTGGCTCTGGTTGAAGACGATGTGCTTCTCCGGATCGATCCCGGAGGCGATGAACGCGGCGGTGACCTCCCGGGTGCTCTTGGTCAGTTCCTCGGGCCCGCCCCACACCGACACGGCCTGCGTGATGGCGTGCATGTCGACCACGCAATAGATGCAGTCATAGTCGTCCTGCAGGGCAACGAACCGGGTGATTGCGCCCAGATAGTTGCCAAGGTGCAGGTTGCCTGTCGGCTGGACGCCTGAGAACACGCGCTGCGGGAACGCCGTCATGTCGCTTCCTGTCTCGTGAAGGCCGGTCTCGTGCAAAGCCGGAAATGCCGGCGCCTTATGGCCGATAGGGTCGCGGGATTCAAGCGGCGGGGGACTTCGGACGCGAAAACGCCCGGACGACCTCCTTGCGGGTCATGACGCCGAGGAAGAACGCGGCCACTCCGTATGTGAGGATGCCGGCCATCACCAGCGCGGCAAGGACCGCCACATTGGCGAATTCGCGGGAAGGGCCGGTGTAGGGAGCCAGCAGCCAGTTGCCCAGTATCAGCACCGCGGACATGATCGCAGAGGCGATGATCGCCTTCACCCCCCGCACCCTGAGCCGCTGATCCGGCACGAAATTGCCGTCGCGCCAGAGGCGATGCGCCAGCAGGCCGGCAAACAGCCAGCCGGCGATGCTGGTCGCCAGCGCGATGCCGACCTGCTTCAGGAACGGAAACATGGCCAGCGAAAGGACGATATTGGTCGCCGCGTTGGCGCCGGCGTACCACATCGGGGTGCGGGTATCCTCGCGGGCGAAGAACGCCGGTGAGAACACCTTGGCCAGCACGAAGGCGGGAAGACCTACGGCGTAGGCGGCGAGGGCGCCGGCCGTGGCGTAGGTGTCGGTTTCGTCGAACGCGCCACGTTCGAACAGGCCGCGCATGATCGGCGCGGAAATCACCGCGAGCGCGCAGGCCGCCGGCAGCGTCAGCGCGATGGTGAACTCGAACGCGCGGTTCTGCGCCTGATGCACGCCCTCGTGGTCGCCGGCGCGCAGGCGCCGTGCCAGTTCCGGCAACAGCACGATGCCGATAGCCGTTCCGACGATCCCGAGGGGGAGCTGGTAGACGCGATCCGCATAGTAAAGATAAGCCACCGCGCCGGCCTGCATCGAGGCGATGATGGTCCCCACCATGATGTTGATCTGGGTGATACCACCGGTGACCACCGCCGGTATGCCGAGCGCCAGCAGCCTCCGCACCCCCGGCGTCATCCTCGGCCGCACGAACGCAAGCCCCATTCCGGCGTGGCGACAGGCAAGCAGCAGGATGAGAAGCTGCACGATACCCGCGACGAAGACGCCCCAGGCAAGCCAGATGCCCGCCCGCGGCGTCCCCTCGAGCCCGAAGAAGGCGATGGCGAGCAGCACGGCGATCAGGATCAGATTGAGGAACGCCGAGGAAAATGCCGCGACCGCGAACCGTCCCAGCGCATTGAGGACGCCCGACAGCAGCGCCACCACCGACACGAACAGCAGATAGGGAAAGCAGATTCGCGTCAGCAGGACCGTGAGGTCGAACTTGGCCGGGTCCTCGGTGAATCCGGGTGCCAGTATCCAGGTGAGAGGCACGGTCGCGATTTCCGCGAACGCCGTGAGCAGCAGCAGTACGAACACCAGGCCCGACAGCGCCTCCTCGGCGAATCGGCGGGCCGTTTTCGCGCCGTCGCCTTCCAGCGACTTGGCGAACAGCGGCACGAACGCCGAATTGAAGGCGCCTTCGGCGAAGATCCGACGGAACATGTTGGGAAACCGGAACGCCACGAGGAATGCGTCGGCCACAGGGCCCGCCCCCAGCCCTGCCGCCATCAGCACGTCCCGCACGAAGCCGAGCACGCGGCTGGTCGCCGTGCCGCTGGATACGGTCGCAAAGTGCTTGAGCAGGGACATGCGTGGTTCCGTCAGGATGAGACCGGTCCGGGCCCGGCGAAGCGACGGAACCTATCCCAAAGGGACGGGTGCGTCACCGATGTGCCGTCGTCACGCCGCCGCCTCCTTCTGCTGCGGCGTGAAGACCTGCAGCAGGTGCCGGCGGATCGCCGCCTGCCGGTTGGCGTTGGTGATCTTCTGTCCGGTCAGGTCCGTCACGTAGAACACGTCCACGGCGCGCTCGCCGAAGGTCGCGATATGCGCCGAGGCAATGTTGAGATTGAGGCGGGCGAGCACCCCCGTCAGCTCGTGCAGCAGGCCGGTCCGGTCGAGGCCGGAGACCTCTATTACCGTATAGCGGTTCGACCAGGTGTTGTTGACGAGGACATCCGGCTCGACCGAGAAGGCGCGGATCCGGCGCCCCCTGGTGGCGCGCTGGCCGACCAGGTCGCCGATCCGGATCTGGCCTTTCAGCGCTTCTTCGATCAGGTGACCGATGCGCGCCGCCCGGCGCCGTTCGTCCTCGTCCTGGGGCAGTTCGCGCGACACGAAGATCGTGTCCAGGGCCGATCCGTCGCTGGTTGTGAAGATCTGCGCGTCGACGATGTTCGCCCCGGCCGCCGCGCAGGCGCCGGCAATGATCGACAGGAGCCGCGGATGGTCGGGGGCGAAGACCGTGATTTCGGTGATGTCTCGGAATTCGTCCGTGCTGATCTTGGTCGCCAGCTTGCGGTTTCCTCCGCTCAGTTCCCGCAGGAACCGGGCATGCTCGATCTGGCGGCGAAGATCGGTACGCACCCAGTAGGCGGGATAGTGACGCTCGCAGTACGCGTCGAACTCCGCCTGCGACCAGTCCGACAGCTCCTCGCGGAGATCCTTGCGCGCCGCCTCGATGCGCAACTTGCGCTGCGCCTGGCTGTGTCCGCCGGCCAGGATCGGCTCGGTCTCGAAGTAGAGCGTGCGCAACAGCTGGCCCTTCCAGCCGTTCCAGACACCCGGCCCGACGGCGCGGATGTCGGCGACGGTCAGGATCAGCAGCAGTTTCAGCCGCTCCAGGCTCTGCACAGTGGCGGCGAAGTCCTCGATGGTCTTGCGGTCGGCGAGATCGCGCGACTGGGCGATCATGCTCATGTCGAGATGATGCTCGATGAGCCAGGCGACGGTCTCGGTATCCGCCGGTGAAAAGCCCAGCCGCGGGGCAAGCCGGCGGGCCACCCGGGCACCGGCGATGGAGTGATCCTCGGGCCGGCCCTTGGCGATGTCGTGCAGGAAAAGCGCCAGATAGAGCACGTCGCGGTTCTGGATCGTATGGATGATCTCGTCGGCCAGCGGGTGGTCGTCGCCAAGGCGGCCGTGTTCGATGTCGGCCAGCAGGCCGATCGCCCGCAGCAGGTGCTCGTCGACGGTGTAGTGGTGGTACATGTTGAACTGCACCAGCGCGACGACCTTGCCGAAGTCGGGAATGAAGCGGCCGAGCACGCCGGCCTCGTTCATGCCCCTCAGCACCACCTCCGGGTCGTTCTTGGAGGTCAGGATCTTCATGAAGAGATCGTTGGCCTCCCGGTTCTCCCGCAGCCGCCCGTCGATCAGCTTGAGGGAGCGGCGGGCAAGTTTCAGCGCGTCCGGATGGAACGGCAGGTTGTACTTGTCGGCCAGGTGGAACAGCCGGATCAGGTTGACCGGATCGCGCTTGAAGGCGAGGTCGTCGGCGACGTTGACCCGGTCGGCCTCGATGACGAAATCGTCGCTCTCGGACAGCAGGCCGGGGCGGCGGCGGCGGAATCGCTGCATGAACCGGGACAGCACCTGCGTCTGCTTGGCGTGCTGGACCTCCAGCGCGTTGCAGAAGATGCGGGTGAGGTCGCCGACGTCCTTGGCGACGAGGAAGTAGTGCTTCATGAAGCGCTCGACATCGCGGATGCCCGGATGCGGCAGGTAGTTGAGACGCCGCGCCATGTCGCGCTGCAGGTCGAATGTGAGGCGTTCCTCGGCGCGGCCGGTCAGGAAGTGCAGGTGGCAGCGCACCGCCCACAGGTAGTCCTCGCACTTGTGGAAGAGGCGCGCCTCGGACCTGTCGAAGACGCCGGCGGCGACCAGATCCTCGCCGGAACCTGCATGATAGAAATATTTGCCGATCCAGAACAACGTATGCAGGTCGCGCAGACCGCCCTTGCCGTCCTTGACGTTCGGCTCGACCAGATACCGCGACTCGCCCGAGCGCTTGTGGCGGGCGTCGCGCTCGGCGAGCTTCGCCTCGATAAACTCGGGGCCGGTGCCGGCGACGACGTCGGAATCAAATCGCGCGGCCAATTCGTCGAAGAGCGGGCGGTCGCCGCAAATCCAGCGCGCGTCGAGAACCGAGGTGCGGATCGTCATGTCGGATTTCGAAAGCCGCACGCAGTCGTCCACCGATCGCACGGCATGGCCGACCTTCAGCTCCATGTCCCAGAGCGTATAGAGGATCTGCTCGATTACACTCTCGCTCCAGGCCGTCTTCTTGTAGGGCAGCACGAACAGCAGATCGACATCGGAGCCCGGCGCCATGGTGCCGCGGCCGTATCCGCCTGTAGCGATCACCGACAGCCGTTCGGAGGACGTCTGGTTGACGATTGGGTAGAGGCTGGTCGTCGTGAAGATGAACACGGCCTGGATGATCGCGTCCTGCAGCGCGGCGATACGGCGCGCGCACGCCAGGCCGCGTCCGTCTTCGGACAGCCACCCCTCGATGGTCTTCAGGGCATCGGTGCGCACCGTCTTGAGATGCGCGAGCATGGCGGCGCGGCCGTCGCCACCGGTCCCATGCCTGTCGTGGAGGTCGCTCAGCTCGGCGGCGAGCGTTCCGGCTTCGACGATTTCGGAGAGCTGTCGGTGCGGACGGTTCATCTCTGTTCCCGGCCGCCGGCAGGATCGGCGGCCTGATTCGCGGCGAGGGCCTTCAGTTCATATAGCAGTTCCAGCGCCTGCAGGGGCGTCAGGTCATCCGGGGTCACGGCGGCGAGCCGCTCGGCCAGGACGGACGGCGAACCCGCTGCGGCCGCCGGAGCGGCGGCCCGGCGGACGTGACTGGCAAACAGCGGCAGGTCGTCGACGATGCCGGCGGCGCCGGCGTTGCGGTCGGTTTCCTCCAGTTTATGCAGTACCTCGCGCGCCCGCGACACGACGGCTGCGGGCAGCCCGGCGAGCTTGGCGACCTGGACGCCGTAGGAGCGATCCGCCGCGCCCGGCACGACCTCGTGCAGGAAGACGACGTCGCCCTTCCATTCCTTCACCCGGACGGTGGCGTTGGACAGCCGCGCCTGGGTTTCCGACAGGGCGGTAAGTTCGTGAAAATGTGTGGCGAACAACGACCGACAGCGATTGACATCGTGCAGGTGCTCGATCGTCGCCCAGGCGATCGACAGGCCGTCGAAGGTCGCGGTGCCGCGGCCGATCTCGTCGAGGATGACCAGCGAGCGCGGCCCCGCCTGGTTCAGGATCGCCGCCGTCTCGACCATCTCGACCATGAAGGTCGAGCGGCCGCGGGCGAGGTCGTCGGCGGCGCCGACCCGCGAGAACAGCCTGTCAACGATGCCGATGCGGGCGCTCTCGGCCGGCACGAAGGAGCCGGCCTGGGCCAGCACCGCGATCAGTGCGTTCTGGCGCAGGAAGGTCGACTTGCCGGCCATGTTCGGCCCCGTCACGAGCAGGATCCGGCCACCGTCCGCCTCGCTGCCGTCGCCCGGCTGCGGCGGCGACAGGTCGCAGTCATTGGCCACGAAGGGCCCGTCGCCCGCGCCGGCAAGCGCCTGCTCGACGACGGCGTGCCGGCCGCCGTGGATGTCGAAGGCGAGGTCGTCGCTCATCACCGGGCGCACGTAGTCCCGCGACACGGCGAGTTCGGCGAAGCCGGCATGCACGTCCAGTTCGCCGAGCGCGGCGGAGGCGGCATCCAGCGCCTCGCCGTCGGCGACGACCCTGGCGACGAGCGCGTCGAAGATCTCCATCTCCAGGGCCAGCGCCCGCTCGGCGGCGGTCGCGATCCGCCCTTCCAGGTCGGCCAGTTCCCCCGTGGAGAACCGCATCTGGCTGGCCAGCGTCTGGCGGTGGAAGAACGTCTGCGAGTTCGGTTCGGCGGTCAGCTTGCCGGCATGCTGGGCGGTGACCTCGACGAAATAGCCGAGCACGTTGTTGTGGCGGATCTTCAGCGACCTGACGCCCGTGTCGTCCTGGTACTTCGCCTGCAGGCCGGCAACGATCTTGCGGCTCTCGTCGCGCAGATCGCGGGCCTGGTCGAGTTCGGCGGCGAAACCCGCCTTCACGAAGCCGCCGTCGCGACGCAGGTGCGGCGGCGCATCGACGAGCGCGGCGGCGAGCTCCGCGTGGACCGCCCGTTGCGGGGCCCGCAGACGGCCGGCGATGTCGGCGAGCCGGTCCGGCCCCTCCGCGTCCGGCACCTCGCCGAGATGGCCGGCCAGCGCGTGAGCCGCCGCGATGCCGTCGCGAATCGCGGCGAGATCCCGCGGTCCGCCACGCCCCACAGCGATGCGGGCGCGCGAGCGGGCCATGTCCGGCGCCGATCGCAGCACCTCGCGCACCGTCCTGCGCAGGGCCGCGTTGTCGACGAGCCAGGCGACCGCCTCGTGCCGCGCGGCGATCCGCGCGTGGTCGGTCAGCGGCGAGGCGAGCCTGCGGGTCAGTTCGCGCCCGCCGGCGGCCGTCACCGTCCGGTCGACCGCCGCCGCGAGGCTGCCGCGCCTGTCTCCAGACAGGGTCGTTACCAGCTCCAGGTTGGCTCGCGTCGCCGGGTCGATCGCCATCACCGCGCCGCGCGTCTCCCGGATCGGCGGGCTCAGCGGCGGCCGGCCGCCGACCTGCGTGCGGTCGACATAGGAAACCACCGCACCCGCCGCCGCCGTCTCGGCGCGGGTGAGCGGTCCGAACCCGTCGAGGGTGGCGACCGAGAAGTAGTCGCGCAGCCGACGCTCCGCGGAGGTCGAATCGAACACCGCCGGCGGCAGCGGCGTCACGGCCGCGCGCGTCTCGCGGAGAAGGTTGCGCAGTGCGGGATCGTCGTAGAGAGCATCGGAAACGAGCAGCTCGCCCGGCTCGACGCGGGCGATCAGCGCGGGCAGCTCGAGGCGGGCGGCCTCGGCGACTCCGAATTCGCCGGTCGAGATGTCGGCCCAAGCGAGCGCGAACCCGTCGTCGCCGGCCGCCTTCGTGCGGGCCAGCGCGGCCAGGAAGTTATTGCGCCGGGAGTCGAGCAGGTTGTCTTCGGTCAGCGTGCCGGGTGTCACCAGCCTGACGACGTCGCGCCGCACCACCGACTTGGAGCCGCGCTTGCGCGCCTCGGCGGGGTCCTCGAGCTGCTCGCACACGGCGACCCGGTGGCCGAGCGCGATCAGCCTCTGCAGGTAGTCGTCGGCGGCGTGGACGGGGACGCCGCACATCGGGATGTCGTCGCCGAGATGCTTGCCGCGCGTCGTCAGGGTTATCCCAAGCGCCCGGCTGGCGGTCTCGGCGTCCTCGAAGAACAGTTCGTAGAAATCACCCATCCGGTAGAACAGCAGGCAGTCCGGATTGGCCGTCTTGATCTCCAGGAACTGCCGCATCATCGGGGTCACGCGCGGATCCGATTCGGCCACGTGACTGTCGGCGGTCGCTGTGATTTCGGCGGCTCGGGCGGTCATTGCCGGACCCTAGCAGAACGTCGCGCAGGTTTCACCGCTGCCGCGCTTATCCCCAAGGATCCGTGCCGCTTCCCTGCCCGGACAGGAGACGCGGCCCGTGGCGGGGACACGGCGTCCGGAGCAGAACAGTTTACCCCGTTGATTGCCTTGAGCGCGTCCAAGGCGCTCTGTAAGGTCCGAAGCCCGCCGGGGACGACCCGTCAAAAGGCGGCGCGACAACTGGGGAGACGCTTTGCAGATGGCATCCGATTCCAAGAACCCGGGCCGCCGTCCCACCTTTACCGATCAGGAAGCCCTGCAGTTTCACCAGCAGGGCCGGCCGGGCAAGCTGGAGATCACGCCGACCAAGCCGATGGCGACCCAGCGCGACCTGTCGCTGGCCTATTCGCCGGGCGTGGCGGTGCCGGTGCGCGCCATCGCCGAGGACCCAAGCCGCGCGTTCGACTACACCGCCCGCGGCAATCTCGTTGCGGTGATCTCGAACGGCACGGCGATCCTGGGGCTCGGCAATCTCGGCGCGCTCGCCTCCAAGCCGGTGATGGAGGGCAAGGCCGTCCTGTTCAAGCGCTTCGCCGACGTCGATGCGATCGACCTCGAGGTCGATACGCTCGACGTCGACGAATTCATCAATTGCGTGAAGCCGCTGGCGCCGTCGTTCGGCGGCATCAATCTGGAGGACATCCGCGCGCCCGACTGCTTCATCATCGAGCAGCGCCTGCGCGAGCTGATGGACATTCCCGTCTTCCACGACGACCAGCACGGCACCGCGATCATCGCGCTGGCAGGCCTGATCAACGCGCTCGACATCACCGGCCGCGACATCAAGAGCACGAAGCTCGTGTGCAACGGCGCCGGTTCCGCGGGCATCGCCTGCGTCGAGCTGATCAAGGCGATGGGCTTTCCCCACGACAACGTCATCCTCTGCGACACCAAGGGGGCGATCTACAAGGGCCGCGAGGACGGCATGAACCAGTGGAAATCCGCCCACGCCGCCGAGACGGACGCGCGCAGCCTGGCCGACGCGATGCGCGGCGCCGACGTCGTGTTCGGGCTGTCGGCAAAGGGCGCGTTCACGCCGGAGATGATCGCCTCTATGGCAGACCAGCCGATCATCTTCGCCATGGCCAATCCCGACCCGGAGATCACTCCGGAGGAAGTCGCCGAGATCCGCGAGGACGCGATCGTCGCCACCGGGCGTTCGGACTATCCCAACCAGATCAACAACGTGCTCGGCTTCCCGTACATCTTCCGCGGCGCCCTCGACGTCCGGGCGACGACGATCAACGAAGACATGAAGATCGCGGCTGCGCAGGCGCTCGCCGACCTCGCCCGCGAGGACGTGCCCGACCAGGTGGCGGCCGCCTATCGCGGCAGCCGGCCCAGGTACGGGTCCGACTACATCATCCCGGTCCCTTTCGATCCCCGCCTGATCAGCGCCATCCCGTCCGCCGTCGCCGCCGCGGCGATGGAGTCGGGCGTCGCACGCAAGCCGATCGTCGACATGGACGGATACAAGCAGGAGCTTTCGGCGCGGCGCGATCCGATCGCCGGCACCCTGCAGCGCATTCATTCGAAGATCCGCCGCTCGCCGAAGCGCGTGGTGTTCGCCGAAGGCGAGGAGGAGCAGGTTATCCGCGCCGCGTTCGCCTTCGCCAACGGCGGCCTCGGCATGCCGGTGCTGGTCGGCCGCGAGGAGCAGGTCCGCGAGACGATCAGCCAACTCGGCCTCGAGCTGCGCGACGACATCGAGATCGTCAACGCGCGGCTGTCACGGCGCAATTCCGACTACGCGGACTACCTGTATTCCCGCCTGCAGCGGCAGGGCTACCTGTTCCGCGACTGCCAGCGCATGGTCAATACCGACCGCAACACCTTCGGCGCCTGCATGGTGGCAACCGGCGACGCCGACGCGATGGTGACCGGGGTCACGCGGAACTATTCGATCGCGCTGGAGGAGGTGCGTCGGGTCATCGATCCCAAGCCCGGCCACCGGGTGATCGGCGCCTCGATCGCGCTGGCGCGCGGACGCACCGTGCTGATGGCGGACACCGCCATCCACGAGATGCCGACCGCGGTGGAGCTGGCGGCAATTGCCGAGGAGGCTGCCGGCGTTGCCCGCCGGCTCGGCTACGAGCCCAGGGTCGCCCTGCTCGCCTATTCCACCTTCGGCCATCCTCCCTCGGAACGTTCGGAGCGCGTGCGCGAGGCGGTCAAGATCCTCGACAAGAAGCATGTCGACTTCGAATACGACGGGGAGATGTCCGCCGACGTCGCGCTCAACCGCGAGGCGATGGCGGCCTATCCGTTCTGCCGGCTGTCGGGCCCGGCGAACGTGCTGGTCATGCCGGCCATTCATTCGGCCTCGATCAGCACCAAGATGCTGCAGGAGCTCGGCGGCTCGACCGTGATCGGCCCGCTGCTGGTCGGCCTCGACAAGCCGGTCCAGATCGTCGGCCTCGGCGCCACCGATACCGACCTCGTCAACATGGCCTCCGTTGCCGCCTACAACATCAACGGGTGAGAACGCCGGTCGGCCCGCCAGCGCCGGCGAAACGCAGCGCAATTCGAGCGTCGAACGCCCGAGGCTCAATCCGAGGGCCGGGCAAGTCTGCGGCCCGGGCCCGGGACACGGCCCCCGGGAGGTGCTTGCCTAGGACAGCCGTTCGCGCGGCGCGCCGAAATGGCCGTAGTAGCGCGGGTTGATCGAGGAGACCGGCAGCACGATGCAGACGTCGGTGGTGCCGAACTGGTGGTCGACCACGGCACCCTCGCCGATATGGGCGCCGAGCCGGAGATAGCCCTTGATCAGCGGCGGCAGCATTCCGAGCGCCGAGCGCATGTCGATCTGGTCGGGGGCCATGCGATCCATCGGCACGTAGCGCGACGGCAGCGCGCGGACGCGCCATTCCTCGGGCGCGGCCGCATGATGGTGCAGGAACGAAAGCGGCAGCGCCAGCTTGCTCGGCTCGGTGCCTTCCAGGCTGGCGCAACCGATCATCACGTCGATCTCGTGGTGCTGGACGTACTGCCAGTTGCCGGACCACAGCAGCTCGACGGTGCGCTTGTTGCGATACTCCTTGAGGACGCAGGAGCGGCCGAGTTCGAGAAACCGCTTCGGCCGGTGCCGCTCGACGAGTTCGTTCACCTCGTACTCGCCGGCGGTGTAGAAGCCGCCGAACTGCTCGGCGACATCCTGGCGAAGCAGCCGATAGGTGCCGACCACGGCGGGCTTGGTGAGACGACGTCCAAGCCGGCGGAAGATGGTCGGATCGGGGTCGTGATCGATCACCAGGAGGTGGTCGCAGATCGCGTCGAAGCCGTCGATATCGCGGCGCCACAGCTTTCCGGTGGCGCCCGCCTGGGCCGACATTTCGCGGTAGAAGACCCGGTAGCGCAGCGCCTGGGCCAGCCGGACCTCGCGCGCATTGCGGGCGAGCCGCACCTCCAGCGAGCCGATGCGCTTCAGCGGATCGGGCAGCGGCGGCCTGCTGGCAGGAAGCGGGGAAAGCCCCCCGTCCGGCCCCGCAATGCCCGAGAACGGTCCAAGCGGAACGAACCGCCGCACGAGTCGCGTCGGCCGGAATCGATCGGTCAGTCGCATCTGGTTCTTTTGCCGCATCATGGCTGATAGACGGCTCGTCTCCCCCTCGCGGCCGGTCGCTCGGCCGACGGTGTCCGCGCCTGGACCGTCAGCCTACCCGCCCGCGACCTTAGAATCATAGTTCGCAGACAGTTCTGTGACAATTGCGAACGTAGCGGCCCCCGCAACCGGTTTGTCGTGCGGGCCGAAATCCTGAATTCGCCGGAGGGGCCGGATTGGCCTCGGATCCCGCACGTTTGCCGGCGTTCCGGACAGCACAGCTCATCGCTTCGCCGGTGCGCCGTGGCCGCAGGGACTGAGAATAGTGTGTGCCGTCGAGGCGGCCGCAACGGCGGGAGCCCCCGTGACGTGCCACGAGGCCTGCCCGGTGCCGGCGGCGAATCAGTCAGGCTGCCGCCAGCAGCCCCGATCCCGCCGCCCGCATGCTGACCGCCTCGCCGATATGGATCCGGCCGACGGCATCGGCGCCGTCGAGATCGGCGAGCGTGCGGGCGACCCGAAGCACCCGGTGAAAGCCGCGGGCCGACAGGCCGAGGGTATCGGAGGCGTCGCGCAGCAGCGCCATGCCAGAGGCGTCCGGCCGCGCCACCTCCTCGAGCCGGCTCGCCGGGCACTCCGCGTTGCAGCGTACGCCGTCGAGCCCGAGCGCTGCATAGCGTTCGGTCTGCACCTGGCGCGCCGCCGCGACCCTTTCTGCAACCTCGGCGCTGCCTTCGGCCGGCGGCGGCAGGATGAGGTCGGCCGCCGTGACGGCCGGCACCTCGAGGCGGATATCGATACGGTCGAGCAGCGGGCCGGAGATGCGGGCCTGGTAGTCGGCCGCGCAGCGGGGTCCGCGGCGGCAGGAGTGGCCCGGCTCGCCGGCCATGCCGCATCGGCAGGGGTTCATGGCCGCTATCAGCTGGAACCGGGAAGGATAGGTGACCCGGTGCATCGCCCGGGCGATCACCGTCTCCCCGGATTCAAGCGGCTGGCGCAGCGAATCCAGGACCTGCGGCGTGAACTCCGGCAGTTCGTCGAGAAACAGCACGCCGTTGTGGGCCAGCGACACCTCGCCCGGACGGGCGCGCGGTCCGCCGCCGACCATGGCCGCCATCGAGGCGGAATGATGCGGCGCGCGGAACGGCCGTTCGGCCGACAGCCGGCCGCCGCTCAGCACGCCGGCGATCGACTGGATCATCGAGATCTCCAGAAGCTCGGCCGGGCTCAGCCTGGGCAGGATGCCGGACAGACGCTGCGCCAGCATCGACTTGCCGGCGCCGGGCGGCCCGATGAGCAGGAGATTGTGGCTGCCCGCCGCGGCGATCTCCAGCGCCCGCTTGGCCGTCTCCTGTCCGCGGATCTCGGCGAGGTCCAGCCTGATCCCTTCGACCTGGCGCACGGCCGGCTTCGGCCGCGACAGCACCTGCGTGCCCTTGAAATGGTTGGCGATCTGGATCAGGTCGGCCGGCGCCAGCAGCTCCATGGCGGGGCTCGCCCATGCCGCCTCCGGGCCGCACTCGGCGGGACAGATCAGTCCGAGGTCCATCGAGTTGGCGCCGATCGCGGCGGGCAGCACCCCGTTTACCGGCGTAATGCGCCCGTCGAGCGCCAGTTCGCCGAGGACGCTCCAGCCGGCCAGCGCATCGGCGGGAAGCGCGCCGATCACCGCCATCAGGCCGACCGCGATCGGCAGATCGTAGTGGCTGCCCTCCTTCGGCAGGTCGGCAGGGGCGAGATTGACGGTGATGCGCTTGGGCGGCAGCGACAATCCGACCGCCGTCAGCGCGGCGCGGACCCGTTCGCGGCTCTCGGCGACGGCCTTGTCGGGCAGCCCGACGATGAAGAAGTTCGGCAGTCCCGGTGCGATCTGCACCTGCACGTCGACCCGGCGCGCCTCGATGCCGACGAATGCAACCGTGGTGACGCGAGCGACCATGCCGTCCCCCTCCTGCCCCTCGAGGCCTTGCGAGCTCTGACGCAACGTCAAGTTTAGGCCAAGGCCGGGGTGCAATCAAGAACAAATTGGGAACATTGGCCAAGGTTCCCGGCGCGGCACCGGGAGCGGTATCAGGTGGCCCGATCCGGATCGACGCGCTGGATCTGCCGGTCCAGTTCCTTGTAGCTGACCGACAGCACCTGAAACAGGACGGCCGTGGACCAGCCGAACAGCAGGACGCCGTTCATCGCCGTCATCGGGCCGATCACCTCCCACTGCGGTTCCGGCAGGACGTTGCCGTATCCCAGCGTCGTGTAGTTCACGAAGGCGAAGGCGAACTGGTCGGCGGTCGCCGGCGCCACGCCGAGCAGCCGATAGAGCTGGCTCCACACCCACACCTCGAGGATGTGGGCGGCCATCAGCACGGCCACCGAGGTGACCATGATGACGACCAGGCGCACCATGGCGCTGCGGTGGAACGCGGTGACGATCCTGCTTGCCAGGGCCCGCACCAGTGCGGACATCGCGGCAGCGTGGATCGCGATGTTGAGCAGGCTGACGGAGGCGCCGGCGACGAGGGCGTCGAACATGACCGTCCCGTATCCGGCAGCCTCCCCGCGGCCGCGCGCTGCTCAGCCGGGCAGCTTGTTGGCGGCCAGCGCCGTCATCGTCAGCGCGATGCCGGCGAACAGCAGGTTGATGCCGACCAAGAGGCCGATCGCCCAGGCGGCGGTTCCCGGCAGGCCCGCGAAGATCAGCACGGCGAGGACGATGTCGATGACGCCGGAGAGGATCAGCCAGATCCAGCTCGACGCCGTCGCCTTGCGGAACTCGACCGCCGCGATGATCTGGAAGATCCCCTCGATGAAGAACAGGATGATCAGCGCGTAGGTCAGCGTCAGCACGCCTTCCAAGGGATTCGCGACGATGACGAAGCCGAGGATGATCGCCAGGATGCCGATGACGATCGACCACCAGAAGCCCGGGGCGCGACGGGAACTGAACGTCGCGACGAGGCGGACGACGCCGCCGATGATGAACAGCCAGCCGACGAAGATCGCCGAGGCCAGCGTGGCGACCCACGGCAGCAGGATCGCCGCGGCGCCCAGGATGATCATGATGACGCCCTGGATCAGGAACCAGGTGCGGTGTTCGTGAATGGCGGCACGCGTCCTGTCGACCATTGCGGATTGCGACGACGCGGTGGTGTTCGGTTCCATCGATTGGCCTCCCCAGAATTGAACAGGCCGGACAGTCTCACGGGTTTGCCCCAGCGTCCAGTCAGAACGCGACGTCGCGGCACCCGATCCGCCCGGCGGACCGGCGTCCGGATCGCCGGGTCACGCCAGGCGGACATGCAGCGACGTGGGGGCTCGAAACTCCCAGCCGCGAAAGACGGGCGGCTGCGATCCGTCCAGGTGGATCTCGCTGGTGTTCTCCAAGAGCACCCGAAGCGCGACCTCGATCTGCGCGTTCGCAAACCACTTGCCGGCGCAGAAATGCGGTCCGAAGCCGAAGGAGGCGTGTCCGCCTTCGTCGCGATGGATGTCGAAGCGGTCGGGATCGGCGAACCTCGCCTCGTCGCGGCTGGCCGAAGCCACAACGGCGGCGATCGTCTGCCCCTTCGGCACGGTCACGCCGCCCAGTTCGGTGTCGCGTGTCGGCACGCGGATCTGCGTGCCGATCGGCGCCATCCAGCGGATACCCTCCTGGATCGCCTTGGGCAGCATCCGTTCCATGTCGGCACGCACCTCGTCGAGCTGGTCCGGATTGTCGAGCAGCGCGATCAGCGTCGAGCCGCCGCCGTGGCCGGGCTCCTGCATGCCGCCGAGCAGCGTCACGAGGATCGACGGCATGATGAACTCGCGTGCCCGCACCTCGCCGTCGGACATCCCGTGGTGCATCATGTGGGCGATCGGCGACCCGTCGCTTTCCCGCGCGAGCCGCGTCAGGATCGGATCCAGGGTCTCCTCGATCTCGGCCCGGGTCGCGGCACAGACGGCGGCGCGATCGGGGTCGCGCTCGAAATTGATCGCCCCCTGGGCGAGGCCCTGGAACCAGCGGCGCAGCGTCGGCACGTCGGCA
Organism: Microbaculum marinum; assembly: GCF_037855135.1. Taxonomy (NCBI): domain Bacteria; kingdom Pseudomonadati; phylum Pseudomonadota; class Alphaproteobacteria; order Hyphomicrobiales; family Tepidamorphaceae; genus Microbaculum; species Microbaculum marinum. The sequence goes on along the minus strand of NZ_JAZHOF010000005.1, from coordinate 385,101 downwards.
TCCATCACGCCGAACGAGCGGGCGAGGCTGAGCACCGAGATCGGCTCGAAATACTCCGCCATCAGGTCGGTGGAGCCGTTCGACCCGATCTTCGCGACGAGGTCCTCGGCGACCGGACGCACAAGCGCGTCGATGTAGCCTGCAACCTTGCGCGGCAGGTAGTGCGGCGCGATGCCGTCGCGGAGGGCTTTGTGCACGTCGCCGTCGACATGGATGATCGCCGGCATGCCGAAGGCCACGCACACCGGCGCGTTGGGGTCCTCGGCGGAGTACAGGTCCGGATCCTTGCCGATTGCCGCAACGTCGTCCCAGCGGGTGGCGAGCCAGGAATTGACCGCCGGGACGAAGGCCACCGGCGCCTCGCGCCTGAGCCGCGCATAGACCGGATAGGGGTCGGTCTCGAGTTGCTCGACGGTTATCGAGTCCAGAAAGGATCCCATGTCCGATTGCGCCCCTGTCGCGTCCTGCTGCCGGGATCGCCAGATCCCGGCGCAAGCATGCGTCAATTCCGGCGCCGCGTCACGGCATGCCGCCGGGCTACGGCCAGAACCTGGGCAGCGCCCGCCCGGGCGGCAGGTCGAGCCGGCCGGCACCGCCGCGGGCGACGGGCGGGGCGGGTGTCGACCTGCCGGCTTCGTCCTGCGTCGCCTTGCCTGCGACGGCCGTGCGGTCGCCGCTGTCGCCCGCCACGAAGCGGTCGGCGATCCATCTGGTCACCTGCGGCGCGGCGACGCTGGTGCCGGTCAGCGCCACGGTCGATCCGCTGCGCGTCCCGGCGGCAAGGACTCCCCAATGGACGAGTGAATCGTCACCGACCGCCACGGCGTCCGGCCCGGTGCGCCAGGGCGCGGGCGCGTCGCGGACGGGAGTGGTGGGGCCGCCGGCCGAATATTTCGAGACGACGGCCTCCTTGCGCAGATAGCCACCGATCACCGCCGGTTTCTCGCCCGTGGCGATGGCATTGATCAGGCCCGCCCGCTTGACGATGCATGCCGGACTGTCGGTCTCGAGCTCGAAGCCGCCGGTGTCGAACCGCTCGTAGGAGGCGTGATCGAAGAAGGCCTGGCGGCCGCGCGTCGGATAGCCGTGAGGCGTATCGTCCCGCTGGACCCAGGCGTGGACGATCTCGCCGGACCCCAGGCTGATGTTTCGGATGCGTATGCGCCAGACGCCGGACGGGGCCAGCCGCTTGGGCGCACCGAGATACACGGTCGGCCGGATGGCGACGACGAAGCGGCCGCGTCCGGTCGGATTGGGATCCGGATCGAACGTGTAGACGGCCTTGCAGACGACTTGGCCGTCCCGCTCCCAGACGACCCCCTGTCCTGGCTCCTCCCCGATCCACGGGCTTGTCGGGTGGGTCGGCGACCCCGGTGGCGCGATCTGCAGTTCGACGCGGCTGGCGCCGACCGGCGGGGGCGCGTAGGGCAGCCAGATCTCGACGAAGCTGGAGGTCCGGTCGTCGGGCAGCACCCGCCATTCGAGGTCGCTGGTCGCAGCCTCGGCATCGACCATTGATGTCGTGTCGTATGCGAGCTGCGCGTGGCAGCGCGACAGGTGGCTATTGCCCGACGGCAGCACCACGGAGACGGGCTGCGGCCGGCCGGTGTGGATCTGCACGAACTCGTCGATCGCGGCCTCCAGCTCCGAGGTCCCGTCGTGCGGGCCGGCCACCGTCCCGTAGCTGAAATTGATGACCACCGGCAGCGGCCCGCTTCCCTGCTGCCGGGCGATCCAGTCGGCGCGATCGAGGATGTAGTTCATCGCCAGGTGCACGTACGGGTCCAGGCGCGCCCCCGAGGTGTCGGCGGTGATCGCGGAGGGCAACTGCACGCATACGATCGCGCGCTCGGCGCCCTCGCCGTCACGGGGATCGTATCCCGCGGCGAGGTCCATGACATGGGTGCCGTGGGAGCTGCGGCCGGCGACCCCCTTGTGTCCCGCCTGGCCGAAATCGGCGAGCCCGGCGATCCTGTAGAAGGCATCCTCGTCGACAAGCCCGCCGTGCGTGCACTGCAGGAGCAGCTGATCGATCGCCGCCTTGTCGTATTCCCGGCCGAACCCGGCCGGCGCACCGCTCGCAGGAACCGGGCCGTCCTGTGCCCAGGCATAGGCGATCCGGGTCGTGCCGTCGGCGTGGCGGAACCGCTCGTGGGCAATGGCGAGACCGTCGTCGATGACGCCGACCACCACCTTGCAGGGCCCGGTCGGCGACGGCGACCGCGGGGCCGGGAACGGCGTCCGGAAGCCGGCCGGCAGGCCGAGCACCGCCGCCGGGACGAGGCCCTGGAGGTCCGGCCGTTCGGCGAGCAGCTTGAAGAACTTGGCCGAAACGATCGCGGTGATGTAGGCCGGCAGCCGCGACTTGCCTCTGAGCCGGTCGAAATAGGCGGATATGTAGGCGACCGGATCCTTGCCCGGCGTCCCCGACCCCGCCGCGTTGAACGCACTCTTCAGCCTGGCCGTCGTGACGACATCGCCGGTGTCGGGATCGGTGCCGCGGCGCAACAGCGTCGTGAACCACGGATCGGGCTCGTCGTGACCTAGCAGGAAATCGCGACCGGGCCCGAGGCTCCAGTCGCAATAGGGATCGGTCCCGAACTCCAGGCCTGCCTGCTTCCATTCGGATGCCATTGCCGCTCTCCCTCACGCCGGCGGGACGGAAACGAAGTCGGTCAGCTCAGGACCATTCGGACAGGGCCTTGTTCCAGAATTCGGCCAGCAGCGGCGACTGCGTGTCGCCACCGAACAGGCGGTCGTCCGGCTGATGGGTGTAGTCGACGGGCTTGAAGGTGTCCTTTTCGACGTCGTAGAGCGTCTGCCAGTCGAAATCCGCATCCCCCGGGAAGGCGGGACCGATGAAGCGCCACGACCGGTAGCCCGGCTTGCCCTCGCAGCGGTCTGCGAGATAGCTGCCCAGGGTCAGTCCCAACACCGCGCCGGCGACGCTGTCGACGGGGAAATGGACCCCCGCCACGGTCCGGTTGATCGCGATACGCGCGGCCTGCCGCATGATCTGCTGACCGAGCAGCGGCATCTGCGCCAGGACGCCACCGCCGGACCCGGCAGCTGCCGCTTTCATGAGTCGGATCAGCACCATCGCAACCGTAAAGCATTCGGTCGCATGCCCGCTAGGCAGGCTCCCATGCGCGGGCGTCTGGATCATTGGCTGGACCTGGGGCGAGTACTCGTCTGGACGTCGGCAGGCAAGGGCTTGTTTGAAGCGCATCTCGGTGATGAACGCCATCCGCTGAGCCGCCGATATTAGTTCGACCGTCCATTTCGCGCGCTCGGGATGGACCCCGATGATCGGAAAGAAGAAATCCATGGCCCCGTTGATTTGAAACAATATTTCCTCGGCCCGGTCGGAGCGGAGGGCCGCATACTGGTTGAGGTACTCGAGCTGATTCTCGAACACGGCCAGACTTGGCCGGGACATGTTGAACAGGCGACTGTACCGTGTCATTGGTGGCTGGTTTCCTGACGCCGCCGACGTCTTGAGGTGCCAGACGGTGAAACGACCGGTGTCTTGCTTCTGCGAAAAGCCGAGCCGAGAAAACATTTCGTAATCGATGATCCCGGCTCGAACCCGAGATGACCAGCGATCGAGATTTGTCGCATCTTCGAGCTGCAGGGGCATCGGTCCCGAGGACGTCGGCGTCCAGCGACCGACAATTCCATCGCGATTGTTTATGAGACACGCGGCTATCGCGGCTTCTCCCCCGATCCCGGCTATGCCGGCAATCCCAGCAATGCCGGCGATTCCGGCTATGCCAGCTGTCGGCGCCAGTCCCGCCTGTTCAGGTGACAACGAAGTCATCGATACTCCCCCTTTGGATGCGGTGCAGTTTTGGTCAGTCCGGTATTCCGATCTCGCGAAAAATCGCGGCCCATTCCTGCCCAATCGGATAGTCAGCGCTGGGTGAGCGTCTAAGCCACCCCCTAACGGTCAGTGTCGGTTCAAGCGTGAGAAGCTCGCGGATCGTCGCTCCTGCTTCTTCCCTGCGGCCGAGTCGCCATTGCGCAACAGCCGCCGCGCGCAGGGTCGAAGTATGAGTTCTATTGGCCCGCAGAGATCGATTCGCATGTTCCAGCGCCAGATCATATTGATAGTTTGATAGATACGCGGTGGCCGCCAGCGAATCGTAGAAATAGCGGTGCGGATCAAGCGGCGAAAGCATTCCCGCTCGCTGGGTATCCAGAACAGCTTGAGGCCCCTCGCCTCTGAATGCATGAAGCGTGCCCTTCAGCAACCATCCCAGTGCCTCGCTTCTATTGATCTCGATTGCATGCTCGTATCGGTCTTGCGCCAGATCCAGACGCTTGAGCAGGTTCGTGTTAACGATGCCGTCGATGGTCAGCGCGAGGGCGCTGTTGGGATCGCTGTCCAATGCTCTTGTCGTACAGCGGAGCGCATGTTGCGCGTCCTGTTTCGGATCGTCCGTCCAGCCTTGCTGAACCCGCAGAACATACCATTTGCCGAGCCAGGCCAGCGGTTCCGACCTGCCTGGTGCGCGCTCGTGGACGGCTTCAAGCAGCCGGCGGGCCTGCTCGAAATCGCGAGCTGACAGGCGGTGCATGAGGCCGACTGCGCCGAGCAGCATCGTGTAGCTCTGCATGGTCGGCAGCGTCTGGAGCTGCGCCTGGCGGACCTCGCGCGATTGGATCGCCTCGCTGATGCCGGCGATCACGCGGTGGACCAGTTCCCGCTGGCCGCTCACCACCTCGTCCACCCGGCCTTCCAGCTGGTCGGACCAGATGACCTGGCCGGACCGCGTCTCGGCGAGTTCGAGATCCAGTCCGAAATAGAGATCGAGCACGCGATAGGTGCCCGACAGGACGTAGTTGGAACGCAGGTGGGTGCTGATCTGCGCGAGACTGAGGTCGCGTCCGCGCAGCGCCGTCGTCGACAGGCGCGAGATGACGTTGAGCTCGTGCGAATGCGACATCGTGCGGATAAGCTCCTCGGCGAATATCTCGCCGAAGAAGTGATGGGCGCTGAGATTGGTCCGGTCGGCGAAGGGCACGATCGCCAGGGTCGGCCGGACGTCGGCTTCCGGCGGCGTCAGGAGATCGGAGGCAACGGCCGTCGGCGGACCGACGCGGTAGGCGCGGATTGGTTCCTCGATCCGGTCGACGGGGCACTCGCCGAGATCCTCGACCTCTGCGTCGAGGGACTGGGTCAGCTGGCTGCGCGCCTCGGCGGAGACGACGATCTCGCCGGGCCCGGCCAGCGACGTCAGCCCGGACGCCACCTCGATGCCCCTAGCCCTGTGGCCGTTGCCCTCGGCGATCGCGTCGTCGAACTCGATACCGAGGCTCAGCTGCAGCGGCCCGCCCGAGGCCCCGTCGCCGCCATCTCCGGCCGCCGCCGCCTGGATGGCGAACGCGGCCGCCAGTGCCGGCCGCACGGCGCCGAACTCGAGGACCAGGCGTCCTTTGCCGCTCTCGACCAGCCGGCCTGAATGCGCCGGCAGGACGAATTCGACGACATGGGATACCAGGCGTTCCCATCGTCCGGCAGCGGCGCCGACACCGGAAAGCGCCTGGGCGGACTGCGCGACAATCACCACGCGGGGCGTGTCATCGGCAGGTTGGACTACCTCGGGCGGTCGACGTGCCATGCGCGGGTCCGACAATTAGCCTCACCGCGCCACGCCGTTGCCGACAACGACGCCGCAGTGGCCTCCTATGCCCCAGCTCCGGAGCACACTGGATAGCCTCCGCAACGTCAGGACGCAACCTCGTTGGCGCCCGTACCTTCAGGAAACGTCAGCGAATTCGGCCCGATTCGCCTCGATGCTGTCCCAGACCATCGCTGCGGCGTTCGGCCCGCCGAGAGCCTGTACGGCACGAATGCCGGTCGGCGACGTCACGTTGATCTCGGTCAGGTTGCCGGCGATCACGTCGATGCCCACCAGCACGAAGCCGCGCTCCTTCAGGGACGGGCCCAGCCGCTCGCAGATCTCGCGTTCGCGCGCCGTCAGCTCCGTCGCCTTCGCCGCGCCGCCGCGCACCATGTTGGAGCGCAGGTCGTTTTCGGCGGGAACCCGGTTGACGGCACCGGCAAACTCGCCGTCGACCAGCAGGATGCGCTTGTCGCCCTCCGTCACCTCGGGCAGGAACCGCTGGATGACCCAGGGCTCGCGGAAGGTGGTGGCGAACATGTCGTAGAGCGACCCGAAATTCATGTCGTTGCGGACCATCCGGAACACCGCGCCGCCGCCGTAGCCGTAGAGCGGCTTCATCACGACGTCGCCGAACTCCTCGCGGAACGCCTGGATCTCGGCGAGGTCGTGGGTTATCAGCGTCGGCGGCATCAGGTCCGGAAAGGACATCACGAACAGCTTTTCCGGCGCGTTGCGCACATGGACGGGGTCGTTCACCACCAGCGTCCGGGGATGGATGTGCTCGAGCATGTGCGTCGCCGAGATGTAATGCATGTCGAACGGCGGGTTCTGGCGCATCAGGATCACGTCGAACTCGGCGAGTTCGCAGCGGCCGAACCCGCCGAGCGTGAAATGGTCGCCCTGGACGTCGCGAACCTCGACGGGCGCGATCCTGGCGAAGACCTGTTCGCCGCGCATCGCCATGGTGTCGGGCGTGTAGTAGGCAAGCTCGTGGCCGCGCGCCTGCCCCTCCAGCATCAGCGCGAACGTCGTATCGCCCTTGATCGAGATCGTCTCGATCGGATCCATCTGCACGGCGACCTTGAGCCCCATTCCCGTCTCCTCAAACCTCAGCGTCGAATGCGCCGACGACGCGCCGCGGCAACGACCAGGGTGCCCACAGCACCGCATCGAAGCGGATCGTGTATTGGCCGTGTTCGGGGTTCATCGCAAGCCACCATCTCGTTGCGTCGACAATCCTGCGCCGGTTGCGCGGGGTGATGGTTTCCGAGGCGATCGCGGTCGATTCGCGCAGCTTCACCTCCACGGCGACCAGAAGGGAACCGCGGCGGGCAAGCAGGTCGAGTTCGCCGACGGGTGTGCGCAGACGACGCGCGAGCGGCCGGAAACCGAAAGCCATATAGAGCAGCGCCGTCGCCGTTTCCGCTGTCCGCCCGACGGATTCCGCCCGGCGGCGCGCGGCGGGTGTGCGATTCATTCCCCGTCGTCCCCGGCCGCACGTCGGTCGCCGAGCTCCAGCGCTCGCCGGTAGAGGTCGCTGCGGCGCAGACCGGTTTCGGCGGCAAGCTGCGCGGCGGCGCGCTTGACACCCATGTCGGCGGCCAGGTCGGCGAGCCGATCGTCGATCTCTGCGTCGGAAAGCAAATCTGCGTCACCGGCGCCGGGACCGATCACCAGCACGATCTCGCCCTTCGGCGAGCCGCCCGCCGCGAGGCTGGCGGCGAGTTCGGGCAGCGGCGCCCGCAACACGGTCTCGAAGCGCTTGGTGAGCTCGCGGGCCAGCACGGCGGGGCGATCGCCGAGCCCCTCGGCAAGGTCTGCCAGGGCGGCGGTGACCCGGTGGGGCGCCTCGTAGATCACAACCGGTCCGTCGATCCGGGCGAGTTCCGCGATACGGGCGCGGCGCGCCGCCTGCTTTGGCGGCAGGAAACCCTCGAACCAGAACCGGTCGCACGGCAGTCCGGCGACGACGAGGGCGGCCAGCAGTGCCGATGCCCCCGGCACCGAGAAGACCGCATGGCCTTCCTCGATCGCCGCCATCACCAGCCTCGAGCCCGGATCGGAAACCATCGGCGTCCCCGCATCGCTGACCAGCGCGACGATCTCGCCCTCGGCAAGCCTCCCGATCAGTTCGGGGCGGCGCGCCTCGGCGTTGTGTTCATGATAGGACAACAGCGGCGTCGACAGTCCGTAGCGCGTCATAAGCTTGCGGGTAACGCGGGTATCCTCGCAGGCGACGACGCCGGCCCGCGCCAGAACTCGCAGCGCACGCAGCGATATGTCGGCGAGGTTGCCGATCGGCGTGGCGACGACGTAGAGGCCGGGCGGATCGGCCGGGGCATTCGCAATCGCGGCGTTGACGGAGGCGTTGTCGGGGCTGGCGGTCATGACGGATCGGTCGGTTGGATGGCGCAGCCTAACACGAACCGGCCGGGCGCGAACCGGCTGGCACGAACCGGCTGGCACGAAGCGGCCCCCTCAGTCGGCCGTTGCAGTTCACGCTTTGATTTCTGGCGGGTCGCAACTACGATCAATCCTGCGTATGATGCCCGCTGTCACGGGGCCGCGCCTGCCCGCCCGATTGCCGGCATGGCGCGACTGGGGGAACTTCCGCTTAGAGGACTCAGCGTAACGTGTTTGCGTATCTAACCAGGGCCGCCGCAGCCGGCCGCAGGCGTCTGCGGGGGCTTGCCGGCGGGATGAGCGTCGCCGCGGCCGCGCTGATCGTCGGCGCCTGCAGCCAGGGTTTCGAATCGGGCCCGCCCGTGGATCCCGGCGCCACAGCGACGTCGAATGCGATCGGCACCGGCTCGATCAAGATCGCGCTGCTGTTGCCCCTGTCGGCCACCGGCAATGCCGGTTCGACCGCGCAGGCCCTGCAGAATTCGGCAGAGCTGGCGCTGTCGGAGATCCCCTCCGCCGACCTGCAGCTCCTGCCCATCGACACCAGGGGAACCCCCGAAGGCGCCAGCGCGGCCGCACAGACCGCGGTGGCGAACGGCGCGCGGCTGGTCATCGGCCCCCTGTTTGCAGCCGAAGTCGGCGCGGTGGCGCCGATCACCAAGGCGGCCAGGGTCCCGGTCCTCGCCTTCTCGACCGATACGAACGTCGCCTCGCAGGGTGTCTACCTGCTGAGCTTCCTGCCGGAGACCGACGTCAACCGCATCGTGTCCTATGCCGGGCGACAGGGCAAACGCGCCTTTGCCGCGCTGCTGCCGCAGAGCGCCTACGGATCCGTCGTCGAGGCGGCGTTCCAGCAGTCGGTCGCCTCCAGCGCCGGGCGGGTCGTCACCATCGCCCGCTACGAGCCCGGCGCGGAGGCCATGAAGGCGGCGATCGCCCAGCTTGCCACCGTCGCCGGCGGCGCCGATCCCCAGATCGACGCCCTTCTGATACCGGAAGGTCCGGCCGTGCTGCCGGCGCTGACGGCCGAGCTCGCGAACGCCCGGATCGATCCGCGACGCGTCCAGTTTCTCGGCTCCGGCCAGTGGAACGAGCCCGCGGTCTGGCGCCTGACGGGTCTGGAAGGCGGCGTTTTCCCGGGACCCAACCCGGACGGCTGGCAGGCCTTCGTCGCAAAGTACCAGGCGCGGTTCGGCGCCGTGCCGCCGCGCCCCGCGACGCTCGCCTATGACGCCGTGACGCTGGCGGCGGCGCTGGCGCGGATCGGCGGCGCCGGCGGGTTCACCGACCAGGCCCTGACCAATCCGGACGGCTTTTCCGGCATCGACGGGATCTTCCGATTCCGCCCCAACGGCACCAGCCAGCGCGGTCTGGCGATCCTGGAGGTGCAGAACGGGTCGGCGACGATCCGGCAGCCGGCGCCGCGATCCTTCGGTGCCGGTGGCTAGCCTTACGCCGCGAGATCCGCGACCACCGCGTTGAGCACCGCAAAGCCGGACGGCGTGGCGCGGATGCGGCCGTCCGACAGGATCTCGATCAGGCCGTAGCCGACCAGATCGTCGATGCGCGACGGCGCGAAGCCGTGTCCCGACAGCGACTCGTAGCGGCGCGGATCGATTCCTTCCTTGAGGCGCAGTCCCATCACGAGGAATTCGTCGGTCATCTCGGCCGGATCGAGGACCTGCCTGTCCGCGATGCCGTGTTGCCCGGATTCGACCGAGGCGAGCCAGGCTTCCGGCGCCCGGATCGTCGACAGCGCCGTGCGATTGCCGTCGATATCGAGCCGCCCGTGTGCGCCGGGGCCGATGCCTGCCCACTGGCCACAGCGCCAGTACACCATGTTGTGCCGGGACTCCGCTCCCGGCCGGGCATGATTGGAGATCTCGTAGGCGGGAAGACCGTGCCTGTCGGTCGTCTCGAGCGTCACGTCATAGAGGTCCCGCGACAGGTCCTCGCCGGGAACAGCGAGCCGGCCGCGCGCATGCAGGGCGGCGAACGGCGTGTCGGGCTCGATGGTGAGCTGGTAGAGCGACAGGTGATCGGCGGCCATCGCGCAGGCCTCGCCGAGCTCCTCCCGCCAGCCATCCGCGCTCTGGCCGGGGCGCGCATAGATCATGTCGAAGGACACCCGGTCGAAGGTGGAGCGGGCGATCTCCAGCGCCGCGAGCGCGTCCTTGCGGTCGTGAAGTCGTCCCAGGAACTTCAGCGAGGCGTCGTCCAGCGCCTGGACGCCGAGCGAGACGCGATTGACGCCGGCGCTCGCGTATCCGCGAAACCGCTCGGCCTCGACGCTCGACGGATTGGCCTCGAGCGTCACCTCGACGCCGTCGGCGACGGGCCAGTTCGCCGCCACCGCGTCGAGCACGCCAGAGACCGTCGCAGGGTCCATCAGCGAGGGGGTGCCGCCGCCGAAGAACACCGAATCGACGGTCAGGCCCGGCGCCAGGCTCGCCATGTAACCGAGCTCGGACACCAGCGCGCGGGCATATCGCGCCTGGTCGACCTCGCGCCGGACATGGGAGTTGAAATCGCAGTAGGGACACTTGGCGGCGCAGAACGGCCAGTGGACATAGACACCGAAGCCGCCGGACGGCCCGCCCGTGTCACTCGCCAATGTGCGCCTCCACGAGCAGGGCAAAGGCTCGGGCGCGGTGCGACAGCGGTGGGGTATCGGTACCGGCCCGGCCGCCGTGCTTCTCCTCCGCGCTCATTTCCCCGAAGGTGCGCGCATGCCCCTCCGGCAGGAACATCGGGTCGTAGCCGAAGCCCTGCTCGCCGCGCGGCGGCCACACCAGCGTGCCCTCGATCTCGCCGCGAACCGTCTCGACGTGGCCGTCCGGCCAGGCGATCGCCAGGGCGGAGACGAACCGGGCGGTGCGCCGCTCGGGGGCGATCGCCCCCAGCTTCTGCAGCTCTTCCTCGAGATTGCGCATGGCACGCGCGAAGTCCCGGTCCGGTCCGGCCCAGCGTGCCGAATGGATGCCCGGCGCCCCGTCGAGCGCATCGACCGCGAGGCCGGAATCGTCGGAAAGGGCCGGCAGTTCCGCCGCCTCCGCGGCGGCCCGCGCCTTGAGGATCGCGTTCTCCTCGAAGGTCTGGCCGGTTTCCTCCGGCTCCGGCAGGCCAAGCTCGCCGGCCGAAACCGTGTCGAAGCCATAGGGACCGAGCAGGTCGTCGATTTCCCTCAGTTTGCCCGCATTGTGGGTCGCAACGACCAGCCTGCCGGGCTGCAGCCGCCTCATGCGATTGCCAGCTTCTGCAGCTCCACCAGTCTGGCCACTCCGGTCTTGGCCAGCGCCAGCATCTCGCCGAGCTGCTCCTCCGTGAACGGATCGCCCTCGGCGCTCGCCTGCACCTCGACGAGCTTGCCTCCGCCGGTGATGACGAAATTGGCGTCGGTCTCCGCCTCGGAGTCCTCTGGATAATCGAGGTCGAGCACGGTGGCGCCGGCGTACACGCCGCAGGACACGGCGGCGACGTGGTCGATCAGCGGCTCGCTGACGAACATGTCGCGTGCGGCCATCCAGCGGACGCAGTCGTGCAGGGCGACCCAGCCGCCGGTGATCGACGCCGTCCGGGTGCCTCCGTCGGCCTGGAGCACGTCGCAGTCGACGGTGATCTGCCGCTCGCCGAGCTTGCCCATGTCCATGACGGCGCGCAGCGATCGCCCGATCAGCCGCTGAATCTCCAGCGTCCTGCCGGATTGCCTGCCCGACGAGGCCTCGCGGCGCATGCGCTCCGTCGTCGAGCGCGGCAGCATTCCGTACTCGGCCGTGACCCAGCCCTTGCCGCCGCCGCGCAGCCAGCCGGGGACCTTGTCCTCCAGGCTCGCCGTGCACAGCACTTCGGTGGCGCCGAACCGGACCAGGCAGGAGCCTTCCGCGTGGCGAGACACGCCGCGTTCGATGCGAACCGGACGAAGTTCGTCGGCAGCGCGTTTGGAGGGCCGCATGTTTTTCTCCTGACACGACAGGTTTCGGAAAGCCGGCGCCCCTTCGGTCGTGCCGGCCAGCGGATTTCTAACCGCTTCATCGGCGCTTCGCCAGCCCGGTTCGCCCGGTCGCCATTGCCTGCAACGCGAGGCGGCCGAGGTCGGGCCAAAGGCCGCTTGACGGCCGCGCCCGGCGACCGCACATAATCGGCCATCATGAACCAGATCAGGCCGCCCGGCAGCAAGTCCCCCGACGCGTCCACCCTGAGCGGTGCGCGCCTGTCCGGGCTTGCCGACCTGAATGCCCGTTCCCGCGAGATCTTCCGGCGGATCGTCGAGGCCTATCTCGACACCGGCGATCCGGTCGGCTCGCGCAACATTTCACGGGCCCTGCCGATGGCGCTGTCGCCGGCCTCGGTGCGCAACGTGATGAGCGATCTCGAGGCGCTGGGGCTCATCTATGCGCCGCACACCAGCGCCGGACGCATGCCGACCGAGCTCGGCCTCAGGTTCTTTGTCGACGCGCTGCTGGAGATCGGTGACCTGTCGCCGGCCGAACGCAGCTCGATCGATTCGCGATTCTCGTCGGGCGAGCGCGACCAGTCCGTGGAGGCAATGCTCGGGCAGGCCTCCAGCCTGCTCTCCGGGCTCTCGCGCGGCGCCGGGCTGGTGCTCGCCAGCAAGACCGACATGCGCATCCGCCACATCGAGTTCGTCAGGCTGGAGCCGAGACGCGCCCTCGTCGTGCTGGTCGGCGACGACAGCACGGTGGAGAACCGCATCGTCGAACTCGACGAGGACATCCCGCCCTCGGCGCTGGTGGAGGCCGGCAACTACCTCAATGCCCGTATCCAGGGTCGCACGCTGGCCGGCGTGCGCGAGGAGATCCAGCGCACGCGAACGCTGCTGGAAGCCGAACTCGACGTGCTCAGCCGCAGGGTGGTCGATGCCGGGCTGGCGACCTGGGCCGGGGTATCGGACGACCGGCCGCGGACCCTGATCGTGCGCGGCCAGTCGAACCTGCTGGAGGATCTGCACGCCCTCGAGGACCTGGAGCGCATCCGGGTGCTGTTCGACGACCTGGAGAAGAAGAGCGACATCATCGAGTTGCTCGGCCATGCCGAGCGGGCCGACGGCGTGCGCATCTTCATTGGTTCGGAGAACAAGCTGTTTTCGCTGTCGGGATCCTCGGTGGTGGCGGCGCCCTATCGCGATGCCGACGAGAACATCGTCGGCGTGCTGGGGGTCATCGGGCCGACCCGGCTCAATTATGCCCGCATCGTTCCGGTGGTCGATTACACGGCCCAGCTGCTGAGCCGGCTGCTGGACTGACGGGCCCGCCGTTCCGGCGGCTGTTGCCCAGCGGTTGATTTTTTGCCTCCCAGCCCTGATATCGGGGCCGACCGACGTGCGGTGCGGCTGGCATTGCACGCAATCCCGCTTTCTCCGAGGTTCGAATGAGCGACGAGATGAACAAGGCCGCCAACGAGAATTCCGAGCCGGAAGGCGTCGACAAGCCGGAGCAGGCTCCGGAGTCGACCGAGAACCAGACCGCCGCGGCCGATGACCCGGGCGTGTCCGGCACCGATCCGAACGCGGAACTGCGTGCGGAGAACGCCGATCTGCGCGATCGGCTGTTGCGCGCCGTCGCCGAGATGGAAAACTTCCGCAAGCGTGCCGAACGTGAAAAGAAGGAGGCGGCCCAGTTCGCGATCTCGCAGTTCGCCCGCGATCTGCTCGGCGTCAGCGACAACATGCGCCGGGCGCTCGACACCGTCGGCGGCGAGGCGCGCGAGGCCGCCGATCCGGTCTTCGCCAGTCTCCTCGAAGGCGTCGAGATGACCGAGCGCGAGTTTCTGAAGACGCTCGAGAAGCACGGCGTCAGCCGGATCGATCCGCAGGGCCAGCGCTTCGACCCCAACTACCATCAGGCGATGTTCGAGGTCCCCGACGAGAGCGTTCCCAGCGGCACCGTCGTCCAGGTCGTCCAGGCCGGCTACAAGATTGCCGACCGCTGCCTGCGGCCGGCGATGGTGGGCGTTTCCAAGGGTGGCCCGAAGCAGGCCGCCAGGCCGGACGGCGAAGCGGCCCGCACGGACAGGACCGCGTAGTTTCGCTCACCTGCGGTCCCGGAAAGCGACAGGCTCTCGGAACGGCGCCCCGGTTTCTGCGTTTTGCTCAGGATAGCTCTAACGAGGTAGCCATGAGTAATCCCTATCGACAGGACCAACCGATCCGTGAAACCGCGACCGAAGCCCGGCAGGGCGATCGCGATCGCCCCGTCTGGTACGTGCTGGTGGTTTCGACGGCGCTGGTGGCGGTGATCTTCGCGGTTCTCCTGCTCTTCTTCGCGGGAATGTCCGAGGCCGCTACCGGCCTGCAGGCCTAGCCGCGACGCCGCCAGGCGGACTTCATCGCAGGACGGCATGACGTGCTGACGCCCCGGTCGGACGACCGGGGCGCAGTTGCGTTGCCGCACCGGGCGTTTTCGCGCGGCCGAAGCGGATCAAGGCAGAACGGTGCAGGAATTCCAGCGATTTGGTGCCGCCGGCGGGGTCCTTTTGAGGCCACCCACGATTCTCGCGGAAGTTCCCGGATCCGGCCGCATTTGGACGGAACCGTGATGACGACGCGCGCGTTTGGCTGCCGATCACAGCAGCCCGGCCCCATAACAGCGAGGACCGTCACATGACCATCACCAGGCTTCTACCCGTCCTTTTCATCTCGGTCGGCCTCGCCGGAGGCACGGCCGTTGCCCAGTCCGCGAGCGAACAGACCGACGCTGACCGGATGGCGATCGACCAGATGGAAACCGACGACAATCCCAACGCCGAAATCGTTCGCCAGATCGAGGACGAGACCGGCGAGGGGGACGCGGCGCCGACTGCCAACACGTTGGGTGAAGCCGCAGCCACCGCGCAGACGGAGCAGCCGATCGGCTCAGGCGCAGCGGTCGAGTGGGTCGGCAAGCCGATCGCCGCCGTAGACGGCACGAAGGTCGGCACCGTCAGCGAGGTCAAGATCGACGGCAACGGCGCGGTCACCGAAATTCATGCGAAGATCGGCGGGCTGTTCGGCCTGTTTGCCAAGGAAGTCGCGATTCCTGCGGAACGGATCATCCTGGAGCGCGACGGCATGATCATCTCCGAACTGTCCCAGGACGACATCAACGCCGCGCCGCGCGTCAACAGCTGAGCCCAAGACCCCGAACCTAAGGTCACCCTGTCCCCGGCAGGGTGACCCGCCGCAGGGTCAGGTTGACCCGGCCGCCGCCGGGCAGCCAGTCCTCCAGCACCGTGGACGTGCCCGCAACGATCCGGTCCACGCCGTGATATGCCAGCCGGCTGTCTCCTCCGAGCACGATGGCGTCCCCCGACGCAAGCCTGACTGACCGGGTGGGCCCCTTCCGCTGCGCGCCCCCGACCCGGAAGATCGCGGTGTCCCCCAGGGACAGCGAGACAACCGGCGCGGCCGTGTCGCGTTCGTCCTCGTCGCGGTGCAGGCCCATCTTGGCGGTCGGGACGTAGTGGTTGACCAGGCAGGCCTCCGGAGGATGCGGATAGCCCGACAGCCGCTCCCATGCCTCGAGCAGCACGGGCGGCATCGCCGGCCATGGCGCGCCCGTCTCCGGGTGGGTCGCCTGGTAGCGGTACCCCTCCTTGTCCGCCACCCAGCCGAGCGAACCGCAATTGGTCATCTCGACCGAGAACGGCTTGCCGGTGCGCGGCATGCGAGGCGTGTAGAACGGTGCCGCCGCGACGACGGCCTCGAGCGCGGCGATCAAGGCCGCCTGCGCCGCGCGGTCGAGAAAACCCGGCAGGTACCGGCATCCGGGTGCGAGTTCGAGCGAGTCACCCATGGCCGGTACCGCCGAGGCTTTCGGCGACCTCCCGGACATGCTCCCACGCGTCGACGACGTGCCGGCGCTCGGTCGCCAGGTTGCCGATAGACAGGCGCACCGCGACGCGGCCGCCGACCAGCGTCCGGGTCAGGTAGGTGAAGCCCGTCTCGTTGACGATGGAGATCAGGCGGTCGTTGAGCGCATCGAGCGCCGCATCGCTGAGGCCGTGCGGGCGGTACCGGAACACCACGAGGGCGAGGCTGCGCGGCGCGGCGAGCTCGAAGCCGGGTTCGGCCGCCACCATGCCCTCGACCTCTTCGGCCCAGGCGACGTGGTTGCGGATCATCGCACGGATCGCCTCGAGCCCGTAGCTCCTCAGCGCGAACCACAGCTTCAATGCCCGGAACCGGCGGCCGAGCGGAATCGTCCAGTCGCGGTACTCCGGTCCCGCCGTGCTGCCCTCGGAGACGAGATAGGCCGGCAGGATCGACAGCGCCTTGCGCAGCACCGCCGGATCGCGGACGAAATGCGCCGAGCAGTCGAAATTGGTGACGAGCCACTTGTGCGGATTGAAGACCACCGAGTCCGCCTTCTCGATCCCCGCGGCGATATCCCTGAACTCCGGACAGATCAGCGCCGAGCCGGCCCAGGCGGCGTCGACATGCAGGTAGATCCCGTGGCGCGCGGCGATGTCGGCGATCTGCGAGACCGGATCTACCGCACCGACCCCGGTCGCGCCGACCGAGGCGACGATGCCGGCGGGGACGCTGCCCGCAGCCAGGTCCTGCGCGATCGCCGCTTCCAGGGCCGTGGGAGTCATCCGGAACCGGTCGTCGGCCGGAATCCTCCTCAGCCCCGCGTCGCCGAAGCCGGCGATGCGCGCGGCCTTGTCGATCGAGGAATGGGCTTCGGCGGAGGCGTAGACGACGAGCTTCGGCTTGCCCGACAGGCCGTCGCTGTTGCCCGTCCAGTCAAGCGCCCGCTCGCGCATGGCGATAAGCGCGCAGAGCGTCGCCGTCGATGCCGAATCCTGGATCGTCCCGCGGAAGGCATCCGGCAGGCCGATCGCACCGGCCAGCCAGGCCATGGTGACCGCTTCCAGCTCGTTTGCCGCCGGCGACGTCTCCCACAGCATCGCCTGCTGACCGAGGCCTGCCGCGAGAATCTCGCCCAGAACCGCGGGCGGACTGATGTTTGCCGGGAAGTAGGCGAAGAACCGCGGGTGCGCCCAGTTGGTCAGGCCGGGATCCAGGATGCGATCGAAATCGGCGAGGATCTCATCGAAGCCCTCCGGCCCCTCGGGCGCGGCGGCGGGCAGCGCAGCGGCGATCGCGCCCGGCCGTGCCTTCGAACGCACCGGACGCGACTCGATCGTCTCCCAGTACTCTGCGATCCGGTCGACCAGCTCGTGGCCGCGCCTTCGGAATTCGTCGGTGTCCATTCGCTCGTCCCTTCGCCCCGGTCCGGCCCATGGACCAGCCCATGAATCCGGCGACGCCGGAGCGCCATCCTGTTCGGCAAATCGCTTGCGTCAAGCCGCCACGCGACCGGCCGGTCGCGGATTCGCCAATCAATCGGCTTCCCGCCTTGCGACGTCTGGGCGGTCTCCTTATATCAGCGCTCAACGCAGCCTCGTCAGCCGACGGGGTCGCGACTCCATTGAACGTGGGGGCCGTTCCGCGACCCCGGCTGAGGGTCCGGGCCATGAGTGCCTCGATGAGAGGGCTTTAGCGGCCTGCCGGAAAGAGAGGTTCGAAAAATGGGTAAGGTAATCGGTATCGACCTCGGCACCACCAATTCGTGCGTCGCCGTGATGGAGGGTTCCTCTCCAAAGGTCATCGAGAATGCCGAAGGCGCACGCACCACGCCTTCGATGGTCGCCTTCACCGAGGACGGCGAGCGGCTGGTCGGCCAGCCCGCCAAGCGCCAGGCGGTGACCAATCCCGAGAATACGTTCTTCGCCATCAAGCGGCTGATCGGCCGCACCTACGACGACCCGATGACGCAGAAGGACAAGGGTCTCGTTCCCTACAACATCGTCAAGGCGGACAACGGCGATGCCTGGGTCGAGGGCCACGGCGAGAAGTACTCGCCATCCCAGATTTCAGCCTTCATCCTGCAGAAGATGAAGGAGACGGCGGAGGCCTTCCTCGGCTCGAAGGTCGATCAGGCCGTCATCACCGTTCCCGCCTACTTCAACGACGCCCAGCGCCAGGCCACCAAGGACGCCGGCAAGATTGCCGGCCTCGAGGTGCTGCGCATCATCAACGAGCCGACCGCGGCGGCGCTCGCCTACGGGCTCGACAAGAAGGACGGCAAGACGATCGCGGTCTACGACCTCGGCGGCGGCACGTTCGACGTGTCGATCCTCGAGATCGGCGACGGCGTCTTCGAGGTGAAGTCGACCAACGGCGACACCTTCCTCGGCGGCGAGGACTTCGACATGCGGCTCGTCGGCTATCTCGCCGATGAGTTCAAGAAGGAGCAGGGCATCGACCTGCGCAACGACAAGCTCGCGCTGCAGCGGCTGAAGGAAGCCGCCGAGAAGGCGAAGATCGAGCTGTCGAGCGCCACCCAGACCGAGATCAACCTGCCGTTCATCACGGCCGACCAGTCCGGTCCCAAGCACCTGACCATGAAGCTCACCCGCGCCAAGTTCGAGGCGCTGGTCGACGATCTGGTGCAGAAGACCGTGGCCCCCTGCAAGGCGGCCCTCAAGGACGCCGGCCTGTCGGCGGGCGAGATCGACGAGGTCGTCCTGGTCGGCGGCATGACCCGCATGCCCAAGGTCCACGAGGTCGTGAAGCAGTTCTTCGGCAAGGAGCCGCACAAGGGCGTCAACCCGGACGAGGTCGTCGCCATCGGCGCGGCGATCCAGGCCGGCGTCCTGCAGGGCGACGTCAAGGACGTGCTGCTGCTCGACGTGACGCCGCTGTCGCTCGGCATCGAGACGCTGGGCGGCGTCTTCACCCGCCTGATCGAGCGCAACACGACGATCCCGACCAAGAAGAGCCAGGTCTTCTCCACGGCGGAGGACAACCAGACCGCCGTGACGATCCGGGTCTTTCAGGGCGAGCGCGAGATGGCGGCCGACAACAAGCTGCTCGGCCAGTTCGACCTGGTCGGCATCCCGCCGGCGCCGCGCGGCATGCCGCAGATCGAGGTCACCTTCGACATCGACGCCAACGGCATCGTCAACGTGTCGGCCAAGGACAAGGCGACGGCCAAGGAGCAGCAGATCCGCATCCAGGCCTCCGGCGGCCTGTCGGACGCCGACATCGAGCAGATGGTCAAGGATGCCGAGGCGCATGCCGACGAGGACAAGAAGCGCCGCGCGACCGTCGAGGCGAAGAACCAGGCCGAATCGCTCGTCCACTCCACCGAGAAGCAGCTCGAGGAGTTCGGCGACAAGGTCTCGGCCTCCGACAAGGGTGTCATCGAGTCGGCCCTTGCCGACCTGAAGACGGCGATGGAAGGCGACGACCCGCAGGCGATCGAGGCCAAGTCGCAGGCGCTGGCGCAGGCCGCCATGAAGCTCGGCGAGGCGATGTACGCCGCCTCCCAGGCCGAAGCCGAGGCCGGCGACTCCGCCGCGACCGGCTCGACCCAGAACGAGGACGTGGTCGACGCCGACTTCGAGGAAGTGAAGGACGACGACCAGAAGAAGTCGGCCTGATCGAACGAGAGAAATGAAGGATGGCCCTCATTCGCCGAGACCAGATGGCTCGCCGGATCGAGGGCCCTTCTTTTTGCCCGACACCCTGACCTGACGCGCCTGGTACCTGACGCGCCCCGTTCCGCTCCCCGGGGGCCGGACCGCCGGACACCGTGAAACCCGGACACTGTGAAAACATGTCGAAGCGCGACTATTACGAAGTTCTCGGCTGCACCCGCACCGCCAGCGACACGGAACTGAAGAGCGCCTTCCGCAAGCTGGCGATGAAGTTTCATCCCGACCGCAATCCGGACGACGCCGACGCCGAGCACAAGTTCAAGGAGGTCAGCGAGGCCTACGAGGCGCTGCGCGACCCGCAGAAGCGCGCCGCCTACGACCAGTTCGGCCATGCCGCCTTCGACGGCACCGGCGGCATGCACGGCTTCGGCAACGATTTCGCCTCGTCGATGTCGTCGATCTTCGACGACCTGTTCGGCGACTTCATGGGCGGCGGGCGCGGCCGCGGGCGCGGCGGGCGCCAGCGCGGCGCCGATTTGCGCTACAACATGGAGATCACGCTGGAAGAGGCCTATGCGGGCAAGGCGGCCGAGATCAAGGTGCCGACCAGCGTCACCTGCGAGACCTGCTCGGGATCCGGCGCCAGGCCAGGCTCCAGCCCGGTCCAGTGCGGCACCTGCGCCGGCATCGGCCGCGTGCGCGCGGCCCAGGGATTCTTCTCCATCGAGCGGACCTGCCCGATCTGCCAGGGGCGCGGCGAGGTGATCGAGGATCCCTGCCGGGACTGCGGCGGCGCCGGACGCGTCGCCAGGGAGCGGCACCTGTCGATCAACATTCCCTCCGGCGTCGAGGACGGCACCCGCATCCGGCTCGCCGGAGAAGGCGAGGCTGGCCCGCAGGCGAGCGCCGCCGGCGATCTCTACATCTTCCTGTCGGTCAGGCCGCACGAGATCTTCCAGCGCGATGGCGCCGACCTGTTCTGCCGCGTGCCGATCTCCATCACCACCGCGGCGCTCGGCGGCGAGCTCGAGGTTCCGACGCTTGACGGCGGCCGCAGCAAGGTGAAGGTCCCCGCCGGCACGCAGAGCGGCAAGCAGTTCCGGCTGAAGTCGAAGGGAATGCCGGTCCTGCGCAGCCCTCAGCACGGCGACCTCTACATCCAGACCATGGTCGAGACGCCGGTGAACCTGTCGCGGCGGCAGCGCGAGCTTCTCGAGGAGTTCGAGAAGGCCTCCTCCGAGCAGACCAATCCGGAATCCTCGGGCTTCTTTTCCAAGGTCAAGGAATTCTGGGACGATCTGAGCGGCTGACCGGCCGCCGGCCCCGCGCAATGTACCGCATCGCCTGAACAATCGGAGCTTCCGACATGCGATCAAGCCAAATCGACATCCGCAAGCAGACGATCCTCGACGAGTTGATCTTTCTGCGCGAATGGATCGGCAATCCGCTGAAGACCGGGGCCGTGAGCCCGAGCGGCCGGTGGCTCGCCAGGGCGATGGCCGCCGAGGTCGACCTTGCCTCGAACGCTCCAGTGGTCGAGCTCGGGCCGGGCACCGGCGTCTTCACCAAGGCGCTGATCGATCGCGGGGTAGATCCGCGCCGGCTGATCCTGATCGAATACAATGCCGACTTCTGCGGCCTGCTGGCCAGGCGCTTTCCCGGTGTGCGCATCGTCAACGGCGACGCCTACGCGCTCACGGGCCACCTGGAGCGGCTTGGAATCTCGCGGATCGCCTCCGTCGTCACCGGCCTGCCGCTGCTCAGCCGCCCCATGGATCGGCGCATCGAGCTGATCGAGGCCGGCATCAAGGCGCTGGCACCGGGCGCGCCGCTGATCCAGTTCACCTATGGGCCGCAGGCGCCGGTTCCCGCGCAGCCCGGCCGATTCGACGTGCGCCGGGGCAAGCGGGTACTGTTGAACATGCCGCCGGCCACCGTCTGGGTCTATTCCAGGGGCTAGACGGATCCCGGCCACCGCCTGCCGCATGTGAGGCGCCTGCACGCGCGGCTCTTTCGCTCGAGCACAGGAGGTCCCGCGTGACGAGCCCCCGAATTCTGGTCTTTGCCGGCAGCATACGCACCGGCTCGCTCAACGAGATGCTCGCCGCCAGCGCCGCCGACGCGATTCGTGAGGCCGGCGGCGACGTCACGAAGATCTCGCTGGCCGACTATCCCCTGCCCGTCTATCACGGCGACCTGGAGAAGGACGAGGGCGTTCCGGAGAACGCCGCCCGTCTCGCCGGTCTGTTCGTCGCCAGCCAGGGCATCTTCATCGCCGCCCCCGAGTACAATGGCGGCATCACGCCGCTACTGAAGAACACCATCGACTGGGTCTCCCGGCCGAAGGCGACCAACCATCGGCCCGGGCCCTACAAAGGCCGCGTCTTTGCCCTCGGCGGGGCATCTGACGGCGGCTTCGGCGGCTATCGCGGCCTGCTCCAGCTCCGCCATTCGCTGGAAAACGCCCTCGGCACGCTGATGGTCCCGGAGATGGTCTCGGTTCCCGCCGCCTCGCAGGCTTTCGACGACAGCGGCCGGCTCGTCGCGGAGCGTCCGGCGGCCATGCTGAAGACCGTGGCGGAACGCCTGGTGGCGATGGCGGCGACCTTTGCGGCATAGCCCCAGACTGCCGGCAGCCGGAGGAGGCGTCTGAAGGATCCGGACTGCGCGATACAAGCTGCGCGATACGGGCTGCTTCCCGTTTTCCGTTGACAGCGTCGCCTGCGGGATTCACAAACGCCCGGCGCCGCCTGAGCGCCATCTTCGAGACAGGAGCGGCCCGATGACCATGCCAGCGCACGCGGCCCCGCCTTCCGCACGGGCGATGCTCGACCCGCGCGACCGCCTGATCGTCGGCCTCGACCTGCCCGCGCGCGCCGCGGCCGAGGAGTTGGTCGCAAACCTCGGCGACGCCGTCGGCATTTACAAGATCGGCATGCAGCTCACCTTTTCCGGCGGCTTCGGCCTGGTCCGCGACCTCACCGATGCCGGCAAGAGCGTCTTCCTCGACATGAAGCTGCTCGACATTCCCAACACGGTCGCCGGCGCCGTCGAGGCGATCGCCGCGACGGGGGCGGACTTCACGACCATCCACGCCTATCCGCAGGCGATGCGGGCGGCCGTCTCGGCGCGCGGCGATTCAGGCCTGAAGCTGCTGGGCGTCACCGTCCTGACCAGCCTCGACGACGGCGATCTGTCCGAAGCCGGATATCAGGGCGATCTGCGCGACCTGGTGCTGAGACGCGCCGAGCAGGCCGCCGAAATCGGCATGGACGGGCTGATCTGCTCTCCGAAGGAGGTCGCTGCGATCCGGGCCGCCGTCGGCGACGCGCTCGAACTGATCACGCCGGGCATCCGGCCGGCCGGCAGCGACGCGGGCGACCAGAAGCGGGCCGCCACGCCCTCCACGGCGATCCGCGACGGGGCGGACCGCGTCGTCGTCGCGCGGCCGATCACCAGGGCGGAAAACCCGCGGGCAGTCGCCGAGGCTATCGTCGAGGAAATCGGAACGGCTGCGTAACGTCACCTGAGATGAGGTACGGAGGAACCACATGGCCAAGGGGTACTGGATCGCACACGTCACGGTGACGGATCCGGAGGGCTACAAGCGCTATCAGGCCGCCAACGGCGCCGCCTTCAGCAAGTATCAGGGTCGCTTCCTGGTGCGTGCCGGCGACTCCGAAACCAAGCTCGGCGCGTTCAAGTCGCGGCACGTCGTGATCGAGTTTCCCTCCTATCAGGACGCACTCGACTGCTACGCGTCGCCGGAGTACCAGCACGCCATCGCCGAACGCGGCGAGTCGGGAGAGGTCGATCTGGTCATCGTCCAGGGCTACGACGGGCCGCAGCCGGCCTAGCGGAGCGACGGCAAGCGCCGTATCGAATCTCAGATCCAAAAGCTCCACGAGAGTCAGGATGTTGCTTGTGGTGCTTCGGATCCCGACATTTGCGCTCGGACCGGCCGCAGCGGGACGCAGGCGTCCCGCCCCTGCCGTGCCGGCGCCACTAACCGGGAGAACGTCATGACCGACATGCGGCTGATAGTGGTCGGCGCCGCCGGACGCATGGGGCGCGAACTGATCCGTACCGTCGCCGAAACGGACGGCGCCACGCTGGTCGGCGCGATAGAGCGCGAGGGCGCGGCCGAGATCGGCGCCGACGCGGGCGAACTCGCCGGCGCCGGCCCGCTCGGCGTCGAGGTCACCGATGACGCGCTGCCGGTATTCGCGCGCGCCGACGGCGTCCTCGACTTCACCGTTCCCGCGGCGACAGTCGCCTTCGCCGAACTCGCCGCCCAGGCGCGGATCGCCCACGTCATCGGCACGACCGGGCTCAGCGACGACGACATCGAGAAGCTGGTCGCCGCCGCCCGCCACGCCGTCGTGGTGCAGTCCGGCAACATGAGCCTCGGCGTCAACCTGCTGGCGGCGCTGACCAGGAAGGTCGCCGCCGCGCTCGATGCCGACTACGACATCGAGATCGTCGAGATGCACCACCGCAACAAGGTCGACGCGCCGTCCGGCACCGCCCACATGCTCGGCCGCGCGGCGGCCGAGGGCCGCGGCGTCGAGATCAACGACCACTCGGTGTGGACGCGGCGCGGCCATACCGGCGAACGCAAACGGGGCGACATCGGCTTCCAGACGCTGCGCGGCGGCACCGTCGTCGGCGATCACACCGTCTGCTTTGCCGGTCCGCACGAGCGCATCGAACTGACCCACCGCGCCGAGGACCGCGGCATCTTCTCGCGCGGCGCCGTCAAGGCGGCACTGTGGGCGCGCGGCCGCAAGCCGGGCTTCTACTCGATGGCCGACGTGCTGGGTCTCGGGGAGTAGGCGGGCACTGTCGCTCCTGTTGCCGGAGCAATCTTCTCCGCGTCATCCCGGACAGCGGCACAGCCGCTTCGATGTTCTCCTCCTCGACGACGATCCGCACCGGGGTGTCGGGGAGCCAGGAATCCGTATCGGTGTCGACGATGTAGATGGTCGAATAGGGAAAGCCCGAGCCGTCCTGGACGCCATATTCCTCGAAGGCGACGTACTTTCCCTCGGAACCGAAGCCGAGCACTTCGAGGCGGGCGAGGTCGCCCGCAAGGGCCACGGCGGGCATGGCGATCGTCGCGGCGGCGACGGCGGGAACGAGCGGGTGCCAGGCGATCGGCCCATGGCGTACTCTCCTCACCCCCTGTCCCGCCGGAAGGATACGGCGGAAATCCCGGAAAACCAAGCTCGCGCGGGGCTACAGGGCGCGGTGGAACAGCACTTTAGCCTGCGAAACCTGTATCTTCGCGTCGGGAACGGAATAATCGTGGATAGGTGCCGCAGGCTGCGCCTGCGGCAAGGCACATCGACCGGACAGAGATAATTGGCTGCATCCAAGGCCTCCTCGCTGTTCTTCCTGCTGTTTGCCGAACTCGCGGGGCTGAGCCTCTGGTTCACATCGGCAGCCGTGCTGCCCGAGATGATGCGCGAGGCGGCAATTCCGACCGTGCGGCAAGCGTTGCTGTCGAGCGGTGTGCAGGCCGGTTTCGTCGTCGGAGCCCTGTTCTTCTCGATCTCCGGCATTCCGGACCGCTACGATCCGCGCCGCGTGCTGGCGCTCTCGGCGGTACTCGCAAGCGCCTTCAACCTGTCGCTGGTCGTGCTGCCGCCAGGCGGCGACGCGGCAATACTGGCGCGGGTCGCGACCGGTGCGCTGCTGGCCGGCGTCTATCCCGTCGGCATGAAGATCGCGGTGGGCTGGGGCACGAAGGACCGCGGCTTCATCGTCGGGCTCTTCATCGGCGCACTGGTGTTCGGCAACTCGATTCCGTTCCTCGCAGCCTTCCTCGGCGGTCCGCATTGGCGCGCGACGGTGGCTGCGGTCTCCGCGGTCGCGTGTCTCGGCGGCTTTGCGGTGCTGGCGGCCGGACTCGGGCCGCATCACGCCCGCTCGCTCCGGTTCGAGCCGCGGGCAATCCGGCTCGCCTGGACCGACCGTCGGATCCGGGCGGCCTATCTGGGCTATCTCGGCCACATGTGGGAACTCTACGTGATGTGGGCCTGGGCGGGGGTCGCGACGCTCGCCTCCTATTCTCGCGCCATGGCGCCGGACCAGGCGGCCAGGCTGGCGGCGCTGACGGCTTTCCTGGGCATAGCCGTCGGCGCCGTGACCTGCATCGCCGCGGGGGCGGTGGCCGATCGGATCGGCAAGGCGGAAGTCGCCGTCGCCGCAATGGCCGTGAGCGGACTGTGCGCGGTCCTCACCGCGGTGACTTTCGGCGGTCCGGTCTGGATCACCTTCGCGGTGGTTCTGGTGTGGGGTATCTCGGTAGCGCCCGATTCAGGGCAGTTCTCGGCGCTGGTGGCCGACTACGCGCCGCCGCAGTCGGTCGGCAGCCTACTCGCCTTCCAGACCGCGCTCGGCTTCGCGCTGACCGCCGTGACGGTCCAGCTTGCTCCGCTGGCAGCCGGCCTGTTCGGCTGGCCGGTGGTGCTGGCGGCAACGGCGCTCGGACCGGCAGTCGGCATCCTGGCGATGTTGCCGCTCAGGCGCTCCGCCCGAAGATCGTGATCGCGATCCGGGCGGAGCCTGACTGTCCCGTCGGTCTTCAGGCGGGAATCAGCCGGTCGTAGTCGTCCTTCAGCCGCAGCCAGCCCTCCCAGAACGGAGCCGACTCGTTCCCCTTCACCCTGGCGACGAGGATGTCGAGATGCATGTGCCAGCCGGCGCCGACCATCAGCATGTTGGTCCTGTCGGAAATGCGCCGGTGGATCAGGGTGAGAAGCACCTTGTTGCCCTGTTCCTCCAAGGCGATGGACACCTCGCCGCCTCCCATCCACGAGAACACCAGTCGATGCGGCGGATCCACCTCGATGATCTCGCTCTGCATCCGGTGCTCCTTGGGAAAGCCCTCCGGCCGCCGGGTCGGGGAATCGTCCAGTTCGTCGTTGCGCCAGGTGAGCTCGAACGGCGCGCCGGGCCTCAGATCCATCTCACCGGATGCCAGCCACTTCCGGCGTAGGTCGTTCTCGGTGAGATAGGCCCAGACGCGCTTGATCGGGCCAGGCAGAAGACGCTGGATTTTCAGCGTCGCGGGCTCGATCACTTCGCCGTAGGTGTCACCGTAGGTGTCGATGGTGGCAACGTCGGTCATTCTTCGTCTCCATTGGTTTCGGTGGGGTCTTCGGTGTCCTCAGCCCGGAGCAACCGTTCGAGAACGTCCAGTCGGCCGGTCCAGAACCGTTCGTAGAACACGAGCCACTGATGGGCACTGGCGAGCGGTCCGGGATCGAGGCGGCAGACATGCGTGCGGCCGCGCACCTCGCGCCGGATCAGGCCGGCGGTCTCCAGGACCTTTATGTGTTTCGAGGCAGCCGCCAGCGAGATTTCGTAGGGTTCGGCCAGCTGTCCCACGGTTCGTTCGCCGTCGGCGAGTTCGCGCAGCATCTGACGCCGCGTGACGTCGCCGAGGGCGTGAAAGACAGCATTGAGTTCGACAGTCTGTAATTCAACCATGTGGTTGAATGTACATGCCCAGAGCCGGTCAGTCAACCATATGGTTGAATAAAAGGGTCCGGAACGTGCCGTCCCGGGGTAGAAGGCAGGTGGACTCGGGGGATCGTCGTCGCCGATCCGGCCGGCCGCCTCTCTACGGGAAGAACTCGACGTGGGTTTCCGCCGTGCGGCCGTAGTACACCACCCTCCGGCCCGAAAAGGAGACAAGGTAGCCGGCGCATCCGGATGCCTTCACCTTCTCGCAGAACAGCGGGTAGGTGTAGCCGGGCGCGTTTGCCTGGGCCTCGCGCACGCAGGCCGCGACCCCGTCGTCGTCGAACCGCTCCGCAACGGCGCCGCCGTGTCCGCCGCTCTCCAGCACGAGGCTGTCCCCGTTGGGCAGGTAGTAGGTCGTCGTGCCGCACCGGTAGTCGACGGCATATCCTTCGAAGCCCGCGGCGATCAGCGCGCCGACCGCCTCGGGAAACGACATTGAGCCGTCGTGAGCCGCCGAAAGGCAGGCCCTGGCAATAGCGTCCTGTTGCGCGTTCATGGCGCGTTCCTTTGCTTGCAGATGGGTCGGTGCGACCTATTCGGTCGGTACGTCGTTCAGTCCTCGTCGCTCGACGAGGGTCCTCAGGATCCTGTCGAGCGCCGCACGATCGCTGGGCTCGAGGTCGCCGAAGAAGGCCGCATCGGTTTCGTCGGCCAGGGCGGCGAGCCGCGGAACCTTGTCCCGCCCCGAGCGCGTGAGGCCGAGCGTATGGGCGCGGCCGTCGTCGGGATCGGCGGTCCGCTCGACAAGCCCCTTGCCGATCAGACGGTCGGCCAGCTTGCTGATCGCGCCCTTGGTCATGCCCAAATCGCCGGCGAGACGGGTCGGCGCGCGCGTCTCGACGTCGTAGAGCTTGCGCAGGAACACCCACTCGGCGACGGTGACGCCGTCTTTCGCCAGCCTGGCCGCGAAGGCATGAGAAACCGCATTCGACACCATGCGCAGCCAGTAGCCGAGATGGTTGTCGAGGTCGGAGACACGGCGTCGCGGCGGCATCGGGGCACCTTGTTAGTTGACAAGGAAACTATGTCGTTTTGGTTTCCTTGTCAACCATTTCTTCCGAGACCGAACCGACGGGTGGAGAACGGACCGCCCGCGCAACCTTCCCGGCCGGCCGCGACGACATCGCCGCGGCCTTCCGTCCTGCGGACGCGGTGCGTCCGCTGCCCCTGTCTCGGGCGCCGGCCTACAAGCCCTCGAACAGGGCCGTTGACAGGTACCGCTCGGCAAACGAGGGGATGATGATGACGATGTTCTTGCCTCCCATTTCCGGGCGGCTGGCGACATTCAGCGCCGCCTTGACCGCCGCGCCGGACGAGATCCCGACCGGGATGCCCTCGGTGCGGGCGACCTCGCGGGCCATGGCGAAGGCATCGTCGTTGGAGACGGTCTGGATCTCGTCGATCACCGAGCGGTCGAGCACGTCCGGCACGAACCCGGCGCCGATGCCCTGGATCTTGTGCGGACCCGGTTCACCGCCGGACAGGATCGGGCTCGCCTCCGGCTCCACGGCGACGATGTGCAGGTCCGGCTTGCGCGGCTTCAGCACCTGGCCGACGCCGGTGATGGTGCCGCCGGTGCCGATGCCGGAGACGAAGACGTCGACGTCGCCGTTGGTGTCGTTCCAGATTTCCTCGGCGGTGGTGGCGCGATGGATCGCCGGATTGGCCGGGTTCTGGAACTGCTGCGGAATGATCGAGTTCGGGATCTCCCTGTTGAGTTCCTCGGCGCGGGCGATGGCGCCCTTCATCCCCTTCGGGCCTTCGGTCAGTTCGAGCTGCGCGCCGAGCAGGGCGAACATCTTGCGCCGCTCGATCGACATCGTCTCGGGCATGACGAGGATCAGCTTGTAGCCGCGGGCGGCGGCCACGAAGGCGAGCGCAATGCCGGTATTGCCGGAGGTCGGCTCGATCAGCACGGTATCCTTGTCGATCTTTCCGTCGGCTTCCATGGCGTCGATCATCGACACGCCGATGCGGTCCTTGACGCTCGAGATCGGATTGAAGAACTCGAGCTTGGCCAGCAGGTTGGCCTTGACCCCGTGCGCCTTCGCAAGCCTGTCCATGCGCACCAGCGGGGTGTCGCCGATCGTGTCGGTGATGGAATCGTAGATGCGGCCGCGGCCGGGCTGCGGCTCGGCGGACTGCTGGCGTGCTGTGGCTTGGCTCATTGTCCTCACTCCGTTCGGTTTGTCGGCGTTGCTGCCCCGCGCCTTTCGGGGAGTCCTGAACATAGTGCGGCCGCTGCCTTGCAGCGAGGCCGTCAGGTTTCTCTTGTAGGCCGTAACCGGAACAGGAATCCAGGCCGGGCGGCAGGATTGGAATTCGCTTTCCCGACCCATAACTGCCGCCGGTCGGGAGGGAAAATGATTCCGCGTGACGCGCGTCGGCGGGAGCCCTACCGGCCCGTCGAGCCGAAGCCGCCGGCGCCGCGATCGCTGCGGGTGAGTTCCTCCGCCTCGACGAGTGTCGCACGGGTCACCGGAGCGACGACCAGTTGGGCGATTCGCGATCCGGGCTCGACGATGAAGGGCTCGGCACCGAGATTGACGAGGATCACCTTGACCTCGCCGCGATAGTCGCTGTCGATCGTGCCCGGCGTATTCAGCACGGTGACGCCGTGCTTCGCCGCGAGCCCGGAGCGGGGCCGGACCTGGCCCTCGTATCCTCCGGGCAGTTCGAAGGCCAGGCCGGTCGGCACCAGCGCGCGGTCGCCTGCGGGAAGTGTCTGCGGCTGATCGATCGCCGCGCGCAGGTCGAGCCCGGCGGCGCCTTCGGACTCGTAGGCCGGCAGCGGCAGCCCGGCACCGTGCGGCAGCCGCAGGATGCGAACCGTGACCGGCATTCCGCGGGACTCCATCACTTCGCCACCAGCATCTCGGCTACGCGATCCACTAGGCGTGTCGCCACGTCGGCCTTGCCCATTTCCGCCCAGTCCTCGACGCTGCCGGCCGCGACCAGATGCACGGTATTGCGGTCGCCGCCCATGATGCCGGTCGCCTGCGACACGTCGTTGGCGACGATCAGGTCGCAGCCCTTGCGTTCGAGCTTGGCCCGGGCGTGTTCGATGACGTTCTCCGTTTCGGCTGCGAAACCGACGACCAGTCGCGGACGCAGCGTGTGGTGGCGCGACAGGCTGAGCAGGATGTCGGGATTCTCGACCAGACGGAGGTCGGGCGCGGCACCGCTGCCGTCCTTCTTCATCTTCTGGCCGCCCTCGCTGTCCGGGCGCCAGTCGGCGACGGCCGCCGCGCAGACGGCGATGTCGACGGGCAGCGCCTCCTCGACGGCTGCCAGCATCTGCTGCGCCGTCTCCACATGCACGGTGCGCACGCCGGCGGGATCGGCGATCGAGACCGGACCCGAAACGAGCGTCACGTCGGCGCCGGCGGCCGCCGCGGCGGCGGCGATCGCGTGGCCCTGCTTGCCGGAAGAGCGGTTGGCGAGGTAGCGCACCGGATCGATCGGCTCATGCGTCGGTCCGGAGGTGACGATGACGCGCTTGCCGGCGAGCGATTTCTGCGGGGACGCGCCGAGCAGCGTCTCGATTGCATCGAGGATCTCGTGCGGTTCGGCCATGCGGCCTTCGCCTGCCTCGTTGCGTTCGGCCATTTCTCCGGCATTCGGGCCGACGAAGGCGACCCCGTCGTCCTTCAGCCGTGCGACGTTGCGGCGGGTCGCCGGATGCGACCACATGCGCGGGTTCATCGCCGGCGCCACCAGCACGGGCTTGTCGGTCGCCAGCAGCACTGCGCCGGCGAGACTGTCGGCGATGCCGCCGGCAAGCTTGGCCAGCAGGTCGGCCGTCGCCGGAGCCACGACGACCAGGTCGGCTTCCCGCGACAGGCGGATGTGGTCGATCTCGGTGTCCTCGTCGAGCGCGAACAAATCGGTGTGCACGGCCTCTCCGGTCAGGCTCGCAAACGACAGCGGCGTCACGAACCTGGTCGCCGCCTCTGTCATCACGCAGCGCATGGCGATCCCCCGGTCGCGGCCGCGGCGGACCAGTTCCAGGCACTTGTAGGCGGCGATGCCGCCGCCGACGATGAGCAGGACGCGCTTCATGGGCTCGCAGTGACTTTGCATGCGCCCGCCATACTACAGATGCCCGCTGCGTCGCACCATCGCGCTACCACCACACGGCCACCGCGATCGCCGCCAGCGACAGTGCGCCGATCCACAGCGCGACCCGGCCCGAGCGGGTCTTGCGCGCTTCCTCGCGGGCGATCGCCTCGACGCTTTCGCGGTCGAGATGGAAGCCGCTGCTCGCCATCTCCGCGAGGCCCGCGGCGATCCGCTCGCCGCGCATCAGCAGGTCGGGCGCGGCGAACATCAGCCGGCCGAGACCGGCGGCGCCCTCGGCAGCCGAGGCGACGGCGCCCTGCGGCCCCAGATTGCGCTTGATCCATTCGCCGACGACCGGCTCGGCCGTCTTCCACATGTCGAGCTCGGGGTCGAGATTGCGGCCGACCCCTTCCACCACCACCATGGTCTTCTGGAGCAGCAGCAGTTCCGGCCGGGTCTTCATGTCGAACAGCTCGGTGACCTCGAGCAGCTGTGTCAGCAGCCTGCCCATCGAGATGTCCTTGGCGGTCTTGTCGCGCAACGGCTCGCCGATGGCGCGCAGCGCCTGTGCGAAATCCTCCACCGCATGATGGGCCGGCACGTAGCCCGCCTCGAAATGGACCTCGGCCGTGCGGCGATAGTCGCGGCGGATGAAGCCCCACAGGATCTCTGCGAGATAGCGCCGCTCCCGCGTTCCGAGCCGACCCATGATGCCGAAGTCGACGGCGACGAGGTTGCCGGCATCGTCGATGAACAGGTTTCCCTGGTGCATGTCGGCATGGAAGAATCCGTCGCGCAGCGCGTGCCGCAGGAACGACTGGATGACCAGCGCGCCGAGCCGCCGTAGGTCGTGGCCCGCCGCCTCCAGTGCGTCGCGGTCGGCGATCGGGATACCGTCGATCCATTCCAGGGTGAGGACACGCTTGGCGCTGCGGTTCCAGTCCACCTTCGGCACCCGGAAGCCCGGATCCTCGGCGGTGTTCTCGGCGATCTCGGAGATCGCGGCGGCCTCCATCCTGAGGTCCATCTCGATGGAGACCGAGCGGGCGAGCGTCTGGACCGTATCGACCGGCCGCAGCCGGCGGGTCTGCGGGTCGAGCCGCTCCAGCGTCTGCGCCGCGAAGAAGAAGGTCTGCAGGTCGCGCTGGAAACGCCGGTCGACACCCGGGCGGAGAATCTTGACGGCAAGATCGCGTCCGTCGGCGCGCGCCTTGTGGACCTGGGCGATCGAGGCGGCGGCGACGGGCGGGCCGAACTCCTCGAAGAGGTCCTGGGCGGGCCGGCCGAGCGCCGCCTCGACCGCCTTGCGCGCCGTCGCGTCCGCAAACGGCGGCAGCCGGTCCTGGAGTTGCGACAGGTCCCGGGCGATCTCGTCGCCGACCACGTCGCGGCGCGTCGCGAGGAACTGGCCGAGCTTGATCCAGCTCGGGCCGAGCCGCGCGAAGGCCGCGGCCAGACGGGCGTCCTTGGGCGTGTGGCGGCCGACGATGCGGCCGAGCAGCCGGCCGAAGCGGACGGCCGTCGCCGGCGGCCCCGGCAGGTCGGTCGGGTCGATGAGCTCGAATGCGCCTTCGCGGGTCAGCGCCCAGCCGGCGCGGCCGAGCCGGCCCAGATGCGCGATAGACTGGAACACCTTCGTCGCCCTATGTCCGCCAGCCGGAATGCAGCACGGCGATGCCGCCCGACAGCGCCCGCCACTGTACCCGCGAGAATCCCGCGTCGCGGATCATGTCCGCAAAGGTCTCACGGTCGGGGAAGCGGCGGATCGATTCCACGAGGTAACGGTATGACTCCGCGTCGCCGGCGACGATCCGGCCCATCGCGGGAATGGCATTGAACGAATACAGGTCGTAGATCCTGTCGAGCAACGGCATCTCGACCTGGCTGAACTCCAGGCACATGAAACGGCCGCCGGGCTTCAGCACCCGGTAGGCCTCCTCCAGCGCCGCATCTATGTGCGTGACGTTGCGGATGCCGAAGGCGATCGTGTAGGCGTCGAACGCGCCATCCGGCAGGCCGGTGTCCTCGGCATTGCCTTCCACGAATGTCAGCCGGTCGGCAAGGCCGCGCTTGCGGGCCCGCGCCTGCCCCACATCCAGCATGTTCGGGTTGATGTCGAGCACGGTGACCTCCGAGGCGGGAGCGGCCTCGGCAATCCGAAAGGCGATGTCGCCGGTGCCACCGGCGACGTCCAGCACCGACCAGCCCGCCCCGGTTCTCGGCGGGCTGAGCCAGGCGATCATCGCGTCCTTCCAGATCCGGTGCAGGCCGCCCGACATCAGGTCGTTCATCAGGTCGTAGCGCCGCGCCACCCGGTCGAACACGGCGTCCACGCGGCCCTGCTTTTCCGAATCCGGGACCGTCTGGAAGCCGAAATGCGTGTCCCGGGACATACCGCTTTCGGGCGCGGTCTCGGGCGCGCTGTCTGAACCGTTGTCGATCATGGCGGGGACCATAGCGCAGAGCCTCCTCGCGCGCTATCGTCGCCGCGCCGCCGAATGGCGGACCGGTTACCGGCCCGTTGCCGGCGAAATTCGCAGCAGGAACCGACAGAGCGCCCGCAATGCCCGAGCTTCCGGAGGTCGAGACCGTGCGCCGTGGCCTCGAGCCGGCGATGAGCGGGGCGCGGTTCGTTGACGCAGTGGCGCGGCGGCCGGACCTGCGCTTTCCGTTTCCGGACCGCTTCGAGGAGCGGCTGAAGGGCCGCGACGTGACCGGCCTCGGCCGGCGGGCGAAGTACCTGCTTGCCGATCTCGACGACGGCACCGTGCTGGTGATGCATCTCGGCATGTCCGGGTCGTTCCGGATCGAAGGCGCGGGCGATCCGGAGATGCCGGGCGTCTTCCACCACGACCGATCGAAGGCCGCCGCTCACGACCACGTCGTCTTTACCATGTCCGGCGACAAGACGATCACCTACAACGATCCGCGCCGGTTCGGTTTCATGACGCTGGTGCCGCGAAACGAGCTCGACGATCACCCGTTGTTCAAGGGCCTCGGGGTCGAGCCGGTCGGCAACCGGCTGGACGCGGCGTATCTCGACCAGGCGCTGCGCGGGCGCTTCATGCCGCTGAAGGCGGCCCTGCTCGACCAGCGCATCATCGCCGGCCTCGGAAATATATATGCGTGCGAGGCGCTGCACCGCGCCGGCCTGTCGCCGCGCCGGGAGGCCGGATCGATCACCCGCAAGCGCGGGGCGCCGGGGCTCCGGGCCGAACGGCTGACGGAGGCGATCCGGGCGGTGATCGCCGAGGCGATCGAGGCGGGCGGGTCCTCGCTGCGCGACCATCGCCAGACCGACGGGTCGCTCGGTTATTTCCAGCACCGCTTCCGCGTCTACGACCGGGAGGGCGAGCCCTGTCCGACGCCGGGATGCACCGGCATCGTGGCGCGGATCGTCCAGTCCGGCCGGTCGACATTCTACTGTCCCGCCTGCCAGCGATAGGCCGGCGCGGACATTGGCCCGCGCCGCCCGGTTGCAGGCGATCGCGGGCTCCTGTAGCGCTTCACGCGGCGCGATTCACAGTTCGGGACCTCAGGGGAGAGTACATGGCCTACGAAACCATCAAGACGGAGACTCGCGGCGCGGTAATCCTCGTCACGCTGA
Source organism: Microbaculum marinum (assembly GCF_037855135.1). NCBI lineage: Bacteria > Pseudomonadati > Pseudomonadota > Alphaproteobacteria > Hyphomicrobiales > Tepidamorphaceae > Microbaculum > Microbaculum marinum. The sequence goes on along the minus strand of NZ_JAZHOF010000005.1, from coordinate 350,421 downwards.
ACCGGCCGAAGGCCCTCAACGCGCTGAACCGGCAGCTGATCGCCGAACTGAGCGATGCTCTCGACAAGTACGAGGCGGATCCCGACCTGCGCTGCATGATCATCACCGGCAGCGAGAAGGCGTTTGCCGCCGGAGCCGACATCAAGGAGATGCAGCCCTACGACTCGGTGACGGCCTACGTCGAGAACCTGCTCGGCGAGTGGGACCGCATCCCCCGCACCCGCAAGCCGATCATCGCGGCGGTCGCCGGCTACGCCCTCGGCGGCGGCTGCGAACTCGCCATGATGTGCGATTTCATCATCGCCGCCGATACCGCCAAGTTCGGCCAGCCGGAGATCAATCTCGGCGTCATGCCTGGCGGCGGCGGCACGCAGCGCCTGACACGGTTCGTCGGCAAGTCGAAGGCGATGGACATGTGCCTGACCGGCCGGATGATGGATGCCGACGAGGCGGAGCGCTCCGGCCTGGTCAGCCGGGTGGTGCCTGCCGACGAACTGCTCGGCACAGCCTTCGAGGCGGCGGACAAGATTGCCGACATGTCGCTGCCGGCGGTGATGATGACGAAGGAAGCGGTCAACCGCGCATACGAGACGACGATGGCGGAGGGAATCCTCTTCGAGCGGCGGCTGTTTCACTCCGCTTTCGGGACCGAGGACCAGTCCGAAGGCATGCAGGCCTTCATCGACAAGCGCAGCGCCAACTTCCAGAACCGATAAGGCGGCACCCCGCGCCGGCAGCGCACGTCGTCCTCCGCAACGGCACTTTCCCGCGCAACGACACTGGCGACCACCTGCTGATCGCCCGATCTGACAGTTGACGACGGGAAGGCGAACCGTTTATACAGCGCCGGAACGCGGCGGGGACCAATACCGCCGCTTTTGGTATTTCGGGCACAGGTCCGGTCTTGTCCTCGGGCGAACCCGGTTTGGCGGGTAGGTCCCCGAGGGTGTTTCCGACGAACCGGCCCAGTTTCGGAGAGCGTACATGGCGAATACCCCGTCGGCCAAGAAGGCGGCGCGCAAGATTGCGCGGCGGACGGCTGTGAAGAAGGCGCGCAGGAGCCGCATTCGCGGTTTCGTGCGCAAGGTCGAGGAAGCGATCGCCGCCGGCGACCGGACGGTGGCGAGCGAGGCGCTCAAGGCCGCGCAGCCGGAGTTGATGCGGGCCGCGCAGAAGGGCGTCCTGCATTCCAACACGGCATCCAGGAAGGTCTCCCGGCTGGCGGCACGCGTAAAGGCGATGCCGGCCTGAGCCGACGCCATCCTCGCGGACATCCTGAAGGCCCGGCCAAGCGCCGGGCCTTTGTCGTTGCGGGCCTCGTTCCGAAGAAAATCGTTGAATCAACGGTTTAGCGGGAGGGGGCTCACAGGTCCCGGTCCGGGAACCTCGGTGCGCAACTTTTTGGCTGCTAAGTCAATGACTTGGCGACAAGACGGGTCGGCCCCGGGGATTCCCCGCCCCCGGCGCACCGATGGTCCCGGAGCGGAGGTATGACTCGGAGCGGAATTCGGTGCTCCGGATCATGCGTCATGGCATTTGGGTTTTGCCTGACTCCTCAGTCGGTTGCCCGGAAGGGTATTAAGCCGGTCACATTCAGACGTCGGTTTTTTGACGGAATCTTAAACTCCGGCGGTTGCCTCCCCAGAGGCCGATGTGTATCTTCAAGTCATCGGCGGGGGCCGTCGATCACTCAATATTCTAGGCAACGAATGAATGCTTGTTTAACGAGCATCGGGGAAGTATTGCGATGTTGCACGGGAAGTGTTCGACCCTTGGAATACAAGTGTTCAGCATCCTCTACGTCGATAATTAATTCAGTCTAGTATCGAGCATCCCGGCGTCGGGCGGGTTCGAGTCAGCAAACAAATTCCATTCGTACAGAGCCGATGACATCAAGCGTCTCCGGCGATCAGAAGAGGTGTGTGTCGATGCCCGCTGGTGGCTACAGGGCGGATCTCCCGTCGAGTGACGTCTGGCCGGAACTGGAGAAGGACTCTGAGGCAGTTCTCGTGGATGTGCGCAGCCGTGCGGAGTGGACATTTGTCGGCGTTCCGGATCTGTCGCCGGTCGCCCGGGAGCCGGTGCTGCTGGAATGGCAGCAGTATCCGGGTATGCAGGTCAACGGGCAGTTCGTCGGCGAGCTGAAGCGGCTGCTGGACGAACGTGGCGCGGGCGAGGATACGGCGATCTTTTTCCTCTGCCGGTCCGGCGGAAGGAGCGCTGCGGCGGCGGCGGCGATGGCCGCGGCGGGTTACAGCAATTGCGTCAACGTCTCCGACGGTTTCGAGGGGCCGGCCGACGAGGCCCGCCATCGCGGCACCGTCGCCGGCTGGAAGGCGGCCGGTCTGCCCTGGGTGCAGAGCTGATGACCGGAGGTATCGGGATGGGACCCCGGGCCACGCAGAAGAAAGGATGGGAAATGGAACTGGGACAGAGCGGCGCGCCGAGACTGATCGACGATGAGGCGATCGACCGTGTCGAAATGCCGGGCGGGGGGGCATCCGCGGGCTGCGACGGTGGCGGCCGGCCGGCGGCGCTCGACGGGCGGGACGATCGCGACGACCAACGGGGCGACAGGAGAAAAGCCGTGCGCGCGGGTAGCGGTGACCACAGCGATGCCTGGGGGCGGATCTTCAAGCGCATGCGGGCGGAGTTCGGGGAGGACATCTACCGGAGCTGGTTCAAGGGCCTTGCGTTCGTCGAGGTTTCCGGCATGACCGCCGTGCTGTCGGTTCCGACGCCGTTCCTCAGGATGTGGCTGCGGACAAACTACGGAACGCGGATCCTTGCGCTGTGGCGCGCCGAGAACGTCGGTGTCGAGCGCATCGATATCCGGGTGCGCGGCGTGGAGACGGCGCAGGCGGCGGAGAAATCCCAGTCCCAGGCCGCCGCGGTCGTCCGGCGCCCGAAGGAAATCACCGGCGCGGAAGCCGGCGCGGCAAAGGCTGCCGGGAAGCCGCAGTCCGCGCAGGGCGGGCCGCTCGACAGCGCGCCGCTCGATCCGCGCTACCGCTTCAGCTCGTTTGCGGTCGGCGCATCCAACAAGATCGCCCACGATACGGCGCTGGCCATGGCGCGCGCCGGTTCCGAGGGGACGATGTTCAATCCGCTGTTCATCCACGGCGGCGTCGGGCGCGGCAAGACCCACCTGCTCCACGCGATCGCCTGGGAGGCGGCGGCGGCCAATCCCCAGCGGCGCATCCTGTACATGTCCGCCGACCAGTTCGTGTTCCGCTTCGTCGCCGCGTTGCGCAGCGACTCGGCGATCGGCTTCAAGGAAGCGCTGCGCTCGATCGACCTGCTGCTCATCGACGACCTGCAGTTCCTGCAGGGCAAGGCCACTCACCGCGAGTTCGGGCACACCATGAGCGCGATGATCGAGGGCTGCCGGCAGGTCGTCATCGTCGCCGATCGCCCGCCCACCGAACTGGACGGGTTCGACGAGCGCACCCGCTCGCGCCTCGCCGGCGGACTGGTAGCCGGCATCGGCAACCAGGAGCTGGCGCTGCGCCGGCAGATCCTCGAGGCGCGCGTCAAGGCGCTGGCCGACCGCGGCCAGAAGATCGAACTGCCGGCGGAAGTGCTCGACTACGTGGCCCGGCACGTCTCCTCCTCGGGCCGCGAGCTGGAAGGCGCGCTGAACCGGCTGGCGGCGTACTGCTGCTATGCCGGGATGCCGATCACGGTGGACCTCGCCGAGCGCGTGATCCGCGACCTCGTCGCCGCGCAGGAGCGCCCGCAGATCCGCATTGAGGACATCCAGCGGGTGGTCGCCGGCCACTATCAGGTCAGCCGCTCCGACCTCGTGTCGAGCCGCCGCACGCGGGCCATCGTCGTGCCCCGGCAGATCGCCATGTATCTGGCCAAGGTGCTGACGCCGCGCTCGCTGCCGGAAATCGGTCGCCGCTTCGGCAACCGCGATCACACCACGGTGCTGCACGCGGTGCGCAAGATCGAGGGGCTGATCGGCAACGACAAGGGACTTGCCCGTGACATCGAGGCGCTGCGGCGCCGGATCGAGGACGGGGAGGCCTGAGGCCTCCTCCATCCACCGCGCGTCCACCGTCTTTCCACCGGCCATCCACACCCTGTCGACAGGTGCGGCGACAGGCTCCCGCCGGCCCGCCAGCCGGGTGGCTGTCCCGCACTTGCAAAGCGGCGGCTTTGTAGGCAAGTTCTCCGTCCTTTCCCGTTGGGTGGGGCCTCTTTGCAAAGGGGTGGGACATCAGGGTCCGGCGGGCTTCGCGTCCGGCCGGTGAGACGACAGGATTCCTCGCCATGCGAGTCACGCTCGAACGCGCCGCGTTTCTGAAGTCGCTCGGACACGTGCATCGTGTGGTCGAGCGGCGAAACACAATTCCGATCCTTTCCAACGTGCTGGTCCGGGTCGACGGCACGACCTTGCAGCTCAAGGCGACGGATCTGGACATCGAGGTCGTCGAGACCGTCTCCGCCGACGTCTCCCAGCCCGGCGCCACCACGGTGCCGGCCCACGTCATCTACGACATCGTCCGCAAGCTGCCGGACGGCGCGCAGGTGCAGCTCGAATCGGGACCCGATTCGGGCACCATAGTGCTGTCGGCCGGCCATGCCCGCTTTTCGCTGCAGACCCTGCCGGAATCGGATTTTCCCGACATCACCGCAGGCGAGTTCACCCACCGCTTCATGGTGCCGGCCGTCGGCCTGAAGCGGCTGATCGACAAAACCCAGTTCGCGATCTCCCAGGAGGAGACGCGCTACTACCTGAACGGAATCTACCTGCACGCCGTCGACGCCGACGCCGGGCCGATGCTGCGCGCCGTGGCCACCGACGGTCACCGCCTCGCCCGCGTCGAGATCGACGGTCCCGACGGCGCCTCGGGCATGCCCGGCATCATCGTGCCGCGCAAGGCGGTGCAGGAGCTGCAGCGCCTGCTGGAAGATCCCGAGGAGGCCGTCGGCGTCGAGCTGTCGACCAACAAGATCCGCTTCACCATCGGACAGGTCGTGCTGACCTCCAAGCTCATCGACGGAACCTTCCCGGACTACGGCCGCGTCATCCCGACGGGCAACGAGAAGATCATGACGGTCGACCGGGAGTCCTTCGGACGCGCCGTCGATCTCGTCTCCACCGTCTCCAGCGAGCGCGGCCGTGCCGTCAAGCTGGCCATGAGCGACGACAACCTGGTGCTGACGGTCAACAATCCCGATTCCGGCAGCGCCACCGAGGAGATCCCCGTCGGCTATTCGGCCGACGCGCTGGAGATCGGCTTCAATGCCCGTTATCTGCTCGACATCATCGGGCAGCTGGAGACGGGCGAGGCCCGTTTCGAGCTCGCCGACCCGGGCTCGCCGACGCTGATCTGCGACGATGGCGACCGCGCCTCCCTCTACGTGCTGATGCCGATGCGGGTCTAGGCGCCACGGGCGAGCACGGGTCGAAGCGCGGTGGGTTCCGAGTGCCGAACGCGCTCGGCCTGAGGCCCGGGCGCAGGATAGGGTAGCGGGGAGGGTGCCTGCCCTGCCGAATTCCGGATTTTCCCTTGCTGAGAACGGCGAGCGCGGCGGCGGCCGCGTCTCGATCTCGCGCCTGACGCTGACCGACTTCCGCAACTACGCGGGCCTGCGGCTCGACCTCGATCCGCGGCCGGTGGTGCTGACCGGGGCGAACGGCGCCGGGAAGACCAACCTGCTCGAGGCGGTCTCCTACCTGACGCCCGGCCGCGGCCTGCGGGCCGCCCAGCTCGACAGCGTCATCCGGCTGGGTGCGGGCGCGTTCGCGGTCGCCGCCGGCGTCGACCGGCGGGCCGGCGGGCCGGACGTCGGTGCGATCGACATCGGCACCGGCTTCCGGCGTGGCGACAGCGGTCGCGTGGTCCGCGTGAACCACGAGCCGGCGCCCTCCGTCAGCGTGCTGGGCGAGATCGTCCGGGCGCTCTGGCTGACGCCGGCCATGGACGGGCTGTTCACCGGCCCGGCCTCCGACCGCCGCCGCTTCCTCGATCGCCTCGTCCTGACGCTCGATCCCGGTCACGCGAGCCGTGTCGCCGACTTCGAGAAGGCGATGCGGCAGCGCAACCGTCTGCTGGAGGACTTCAGGGGCAACGACCGCTGGCTCGGCAGCGTCGAACATGCCATGGCCGAACTCGGCGTCGCCGTGTCCACGGCGCGCGCCGGCGCCGTGCGGCGGTTGACCGAGGCGCTCCGGCAGCGGGCGGGCGGGGTCTTTCCAGATCCCGAAATCGCGATCGAGGGCGCGTTCGAGACGGGCGCCGGCGACCAGCGTCCTTCGCTCGAGGTCGAGGAGGCCTACCGCGAGGAGCTCGGTCTCGGGCGGGCCCGTGACGCGGCAGCCGGCAGGACACTCTCCGGCCCGCACCGCAGCGACCTGTCGGTCATCCACCGCGGCCGCGGCGTGCCCGCGGCTCTCGCCTCCACAGGCGAGCAGAAGGGTCTGCTGATCGCCCTGATACTGGCCCATGCCCGCCTGGTCGCGGACGCCTCCGGGGGCGTTGCGCCGCTGCTGCTGCTGGACGAGATTGCCGCCCATCTCGACGACATGCGCCGCTCCGCCCTGTTTGCCGAGATCCTGGCGCTCGGCGCCCAGGCCTGGATGACCGGCACCGACCGCGCCCTGTTCACCGACATCGCCGCCGACGCGCAGTGCCTCGAGGTGGCGGACGGCCGGCTTTCGCCGGTCTGACGATCATGCCTTGGCGTCGACGAGGCCGGGACAACGGAGATCCCGCCTGCGTCAGGCAACGCCCGTTCGCCGCGAAACCGCTGGCTGGCCCCCGTCCGAAACCTCCTCTGAGGGTCAAGTCGTTGTCTACCGGGCAGATCACTGAGCGAATATCACAAATGTCGGTTGTTTTGCGGTGGACGCCACATCTCGCGCCAGGCACTCGGCTGCCACCATGGAAGAATCTGGGAGGGATTTTCGTCAGGCTTCCAGATTTTCAGAATTCGCCAGGCTACCAGCAGCTTTTCGCTTTCCGCGATTCGGAAGCATTGGAAACCGATGGCGACGTGAGTCCCATTTCTGGTTTTGAAGCCAGCCAGATAGCTCGATCCAATACGCAGTGGCGCCGAATTCTCAAAATAGCGCGTCAGATCATTGTCCCTGTCCGGCTGCGCCTGAGGATCAAATACATCGTTGTTTTCGTACGGCGGCAACAGATCAAACGAGAAGTTTTCGCTGTTGGGAAAGTCCCCCTGTGCGAGCCGCTCGATGGGTTGATCACCCAGGCATCTTATGAAGGCGCGACTGTCCTCGTGGTTTGCCACCGAGATTCGGTTTCCGTCGAGACTATCGCCATCAGTCAACGCGATCCGGAGCAGATATCCCCCGTGGCGCCTTAATGCAAAGTCGTAGGATGAGCCGCCGCCGTCCACCGACGGCGCGAGGGCGAGTGATCGGGGCGCAAGGATACACAGGCCGGCCCCGGTGCACTCCAACAAGGCGAACAAACGTTCCTCGAACGCTTCCACCGAAAGGGCCCGTGGCGGCGTGTTTGTTTCGTCCGACTGCTTCAGAGCCGCCGAGGCAAATATCTCCCAGTCGGTGCCCGTCATCAGGCGGGGATACTTCAACCTCTGTCGAAATGTTTCCGAAACACTGCGCATTGCGGGTTCGAAAGGAATTCTCCGAATTGCGGCCTGAACGATGTTTATCGGATGCCGCCGAAAGGCTTTCTGCAATGCAATTTGTTGGAGGACAGCTCGGGAACGTGACCGCTCCAGCGGGTCTGGGGGTCGAGTGACTTCCCGCCGTTCGAACGAGCGCAGGGCCCAGAAGGCAAGCTGATTTCGATTGTCCACGAAGTCCCGGGCCATCTTCCATCTAAGAACGAAGCAAATTGCCGTGAGCAGGAGCACGAGTTGCCACACGCGATCCGGGGACTTGGACAGGCTTCCGCCCTCCAGCGCCCAGGCCAGCGCGGCCGCGAGTGCGATCAGAAGTGCTCCATAGTACCGATGCAGCGTACTGGAGCGATCTATCAGATGTTGGTACGGGTTGTTCCCGCCGGATTCGGCAGCTTCTTTTATCGTATCGTCAATCAGATTGCCCAGCACCACGCCGATTTCATTCAGATTGGGCGGTAGTCGCAACACTACGGCGGCATGGCTGATCACAAAGTCGTCGTAACGGACGCGGTGCACCACGCCGAAAAGCGGAAGCGAGGATACGAGATTCATCGCCCACTGGAATACGGTCAGGTATCCTATTCCAAGGAAAACGAGCACGTACCATCGTTCGACGTTAAGGCCGATTGCTTTCAGTGAGGAATCGATGATGTTCGTCAAAGAGCTCCAGGCCGTTTCTCCGCTCGGCAGGACGTCCGGTCGCAAAACCCACGCGCTAATCAGGGCAAAGAGCAGCGCGTGAACAAGGATCGCGGGGGCATAGCGGCCGATTGTAGAGACGGTATCGTCGAGTAACTTCGTTGGGTTCATGTCGCTACCAACAAAATTGGTCTCAAAGGAGCCCGGCTCACTTTGTCGAATCTGGTCGATTCACAAGCGTACAGCTTGCTTACTCGTGCGCTGGATTGCTTATACCATCTTGCCGAGCGGTTTAATAAAAAGAAGACAAAGGTCTTGGCACTCAAGGCTCGGTAGCTTGACCGCAGCCCGCTTCCCGCTGGACCCGATTTCCGATAGGACAATCGCCCATGGATTGGACGAGCCTCATCACCTTTGCCGCCGCGCTGGCGCTGGCCGCGTCGATCCCCGGGCCGGGGATCGCGGCGATCGTCGCGCGTGCGCTCGGTGCGGGTTTTCGCCGGACGCTGCCGATGATGCTGGGTCTGATCGTCGGCGACCTGATCTTTCTGTCGGCCGCCGCGCTCGGCCTCGGCGTGATCGCGGCGACGTTCGGCGGGGTCTTCACCGTCATCCGCTGGGCCGGTGCCGCCTATCTCGTCTATCTGGCGTTGCGGCTCTTCATGGCGCGGCCGGACGCGGCCGCCTTGCCGCCGGGGACGACGTCCGGAGCCGGCGCCTTCTTCGCCGGGCTGTTCGTCACCCTCGGCAATCCTAAGGTGATCCTGTTCTACCTGGCGCTGCTGCCGACGATCGTCGATCTCGGCGGGCTGACGCTGCTAGGTTTCGCGGAGATGGCGGCGATCGTTTTCGTGGTACTTGTGGTCGTGCTCGCGCCCTACGCGGCGCTTGCTGCGAGGGCGCGCGGCTTCTTTGCCAACTCGCGCGCGCGGCGGATTCTCAACCGGATCGCGGGAGCGGCCATGATCGGCGCGGCCGCCGCCATTGCCACCCGCGGCTAAGTCCCTGGGACAACTTGAAAATCGGCCGTGAAATCCCCATATCGGGCATGACGATTTTCGTCCTGCGGGGCTCGGCAACCGAGCCCCGGAAATGCTAGGATGTCATTGATTCTTCATGTCCTTCCGGCGCTCGGCGCGACCGGGGCGAGCTCATCGCAGGGACCGGTTAGAGAAACGGAAACAGCAGATGCAGGATAACGAGCCCGTCGCTCCGCAGGGCGGCGACTACGGTGCCGAATCCATCAAGGTCCTCAAGGGCCTCGATGCCGTGCGCAAGCGCCCCGGCATGTATATCGGCGATACCGACGACGGTTCCGGCCTTCATCACATGATCTACGAGGTGGTGGACAACGCCATCGACGAGGCGCTGGCCGGCTATTGCGACCGGGTCGAGGTGACGCTCAATGCCGATGGCTCCGCGACGGTCGTCGACAACGGCCGCGGCATCCCCACCGAAATGCACGAAGAAGGCGTCTCCGCGGCGGAGGTCATCATGACCCAGCTGCATGCCGGCGGGAAATTCGACCAGAACTCCTACAAGGTCTCCGGCGGGCTGCACGGCGTCGGCGTGTCCGTCGTCAACGCCCTGTCCTCCAAGCTCACCCTGCGGATCTGGCGCGCCGGCCTGGAGCATACGATGGTGTTCCACGACGGCGTCGCCCAGTCGCCGCTGGAGGTGACCGGCGACGCCGGTGGCAAGTCCGGCACGGAGGTGACGTTCCAGCCCGCGGCCACGACCTTCACGATGACCGAGTTCGACTGGTCGACGCTGGAGCACCGGCTGCGTGAACTCGCCTTCCTGAATTCCGGCGTGACCATCGTCCTGACCGACAGGCGCGGTGTCGAGACCAGGGTCGAGGAGATGCACTACGATGGCGGCATCGAGGCCTTCGTAAGGTATCTCGACCGGGCCAAGTCGGCGCTGCTGCCGCAGCCGATCGTCATTACCGGCGAGCGGGACGGCGTGGTCGTCGACGTCGCCATGTGGTGGAACGATTCCTACCACGAGAACGTGCTCTGCTTTACCAACAACATCCCGCAGCGCGACGGCGGCACGCATCTGGCCGGCCTGCGCGGATCCTTGACGCGCCAGGTGACCGGCTATGCCGAGTCTTCGGGCATCATGCGCAAGGAGAAGGTGTCGCTCACCGGCGACGACTGCCGCGAGGGCCTGACCTGCGTCCTGTCCGTCAAGGTGCCGGATCCGAAGTTCTCCAGCCAGACCAAGGACAAGCTTGTCTCCTCCGAGGTCCGGCCGGTGGTCGAGAGCGTCATCAACGAGCGCCTCAGCACCTGGTTCGAGGAACATCCGGCGGAAGCCAAGGCGATCGTCTCCAAGGTGGTCGAGGCGGCCGCCGCCCGCGAGGCGGCGCGCAAGGCGCGCGAACTGACGCGGCGCAAGGGCGCACTGGAGATCGCCAACCTGCCCGGCAAGCTCGCCGACTGCCAGGAGCGCGATCCGGCCAAGTCCGAACTTTTCATCGTCGAGGGCGACTCGGCAGGCGGCTCCGCCAAGCAGGGCCGAAACCGCGCCAACCAGGCGGTGCTGCCGCTGCGCGGCAAGATCCTCAACGTCGAGCGGGCCCGTTTCGACAAGATGTTGTCGTCGGACCAGATCGGCATGCTGATCACCGCGCTGGGCACCGGCATCGGCGAGGAATTCAACATCGAGAAGCTGCGCTACCACAAGATCATCATCATGACGGACGCCGATGTCGACGGCGCCCATATCCGCACGCTGCTTCTCACCTTCTTCTACCGGCAGATGCCGCAGATCCTCGAGAACGGCCACCTCTTCATCGCCCAGCCGCCGCTCTACAAGGTGAAGCGCGGCAACTCCGAGCAGTACCTGAAGGACGAGCGGGCTCTTGAGGAGTATCTTATCGGAACCGGCCTGGAGGATGCGTCGCTGACGCTCGCCAACGGCGAGGTGCGTTCGGGTCAGGACCTGCGCGCGATCGTCGACGAGGCGCGGGTGATCGCCAAGACGGTGCAGGGCCTGCATGGCCGCTACCACCGCACCGCCGTCGAGCAGGCGGCGATCGCCGGCATCATGAACGGCGCCGCCGGCAAAACCGACGAGGAACGCAATGCGGCGGCCGCCTACGTCGCGCGACGGCTGGACCTTCTGTCGGAAGAGACCGAGCAGGGGTGGGTCGGGGTGCCGACCGACGACGGCGGCTTCCGGTTCGAGCGCGAGGTGCGCGGGGTTCGCGAGGCGGCCTTTATCGATCGCGCCCTGCTGGAGTCGGCCGATGCGCGCAAGCTCGACTCCCACACCGTCTACCTGCAGGAGATCTTCCACAAGGCCGCGATCTTCCGGCGCAAGGACGTGGAGACCGAGATTCGCGGTCCCTCCGCCCTGTTCAAGGCGGTGATGGCGGCAGGTTCCAAGGGGCTCGGCCTGCAGCGCTACAAGGGTCTCGGCGAGATGAATCCCGGCCAGCTCTGGGAAACCACGCTCGATGCCAATGCGCGCTCGCTCCTGCAGGTCAGGGTTCGCGAGGCGGTCGACGCCGACGAAATCTTCACCGAACTGATGGGCGACGTCGTAGAACCGCGCAAGCGCTTCATCCAGGACAACGCGCTGAGCGTGTCGAATCTGGACGTGTGAGGCGCTGTCCCGCCTCATGCGGCCCCGGTTCGGGCCGCACCGGACATCCGGTGCGGCCCATTGGCTGGCTACTCCGGCGGCGGTGGCCTGCCCGCGTCCGGCGGCTGCCCGTCGAGAACGGGTGCAAGGGCATCCTGGCATGGGAGCGAGAGCGCGGCCCGGTTCTCCTTGAAGCAGGCCAGGATTCTGCCTTCGCCCGGCCGGACGCGGCCGCACAGCCTGCGGAAGTCGCCGGCGCAAGCCTCGCGCAGTACCTTGCGGATGTCCGTCGGTGGCCCGAACTGGGCGGCGGCCGGCATGCTGGCGAGGCTGACGCCCAGGCTAGCGAGAGCCAGGGCGAGAGCGGCGACCCTCCGGGACGTCCGGCCTGCCTCCCCTGTCGCCGTGCGCTGATTCGGGCACCCTTGCAGCTTGCCGGGTACGCTCGACATGCCGTCAGGATCCCGGCGAGACCGTGACCGCGCCGGTCCTGGTGGCGCTGCGGCCATATGGGCCGACGACGGTGCGTCCGTAGGCATAGACGCCCGGCGCCACCTGCGTCACGCTGCCCGACCGGCTGACTGCACCGCCGTAGGGGCCGTAGGTGACGACGCTCCGTCCGCATGTGGAGTAGGCGCATCCGCCCGCCGCCTGGGACGTGTACGGGCCGCGAGCCGTGTAGGTCGTCGAATGGCGCGTCCAGGCCGATGCTTCAACCGCCGTCACGCCGGCCAGCACCATCACCGCCGCGCCCAGGGCCATATTCGAAAGCCGCATTGCCGATCCTCCTGACGTTGTCCGGCCGCCCTCGACCGGATCTGCGGGCAATGTCGCGCGCAAACGTCGCAGAGCTTTGCCAGGATCTGGCGAAACTGTCGGAAAGGGTCGCAGATTGTAGCTGAAGCGGCGGGCGAACGCGCCGCTCGGGTCCAGGCTCTTCGGAGGCGGGCGCCGTCTCTACCCCGCGAAGAACTGCGTCTCGCCCTCGCCCTGAAGCACGATGTCCCAGTGATAGTGGCCGTCGCCCTTGTTCCTGGCGATCAGCGACGAGCGGGCGGCATGGTCCTCGATCATGTTCAGCACCGGATCGGTGTCGTTGAGCGGCTCGCCCTCCAGGTAGACGCGGGTGAACAGCTGTTGCAGCAGTCCGCGCGCGAAGATCTGCACGACGATGTGCGGCGCCTGCAGCGCGTTGCCGCGGCCGGCCACGGGACCGGGCCGCACGGTGCGGAAGTGGAAGCGGCCCTCCGGGTCGGTGCCGACGCGGCCGAAGCCGGCGAAGTTGAGGTCGACCGGCTTGTCCTGCCGGTCCTCGGGATGGTCGTATTTGCCGGCCGCGTTCGCCTGCCAGATCTCGATCATGCAGTCGGGCACCGGCGCCCCGTCGCCATCGTAGACGTGGCCCTCGATGACGATGCGCTCGCCCTCGGCGGCCTCGCCGGCAAGGTCGTCGATCTCGTAGTTGTCGGTGAGGCCGAAATGGAAGAACGGCCCGACGGTCTGGGAGGGCGTCGTCTTCGACATGCTCAGTCCTCCATGGGGGTCGCTTCGCGACCGCGCAGCACGATGTCGAACCTGAAGGCCAGCGCCCACTCGGGCTCGGTGGCATCGAGGTCGAACTTGGAGATCATCCGTTCGCGTGCCTTTGCGTCCGTAACCGAATTGAAGATCGGGTCGAACGGAAACAGCGGATCGCCGGGAAAGTACATCTGCGTCACCAGCCGCTGCATGAAGCTCGGTCCGAACAGCGAGAAATGGATGTGCGCCGGCCGCCAGGCGTTGTGATGGTTGCGCCAGGGATAGGCGCCGGGCCGGATGGTGACGAATCGGTAGTGGCCGTCGTCGTCGGTGATGCAGCGCCCGGCGCCGGTGAAGTTCGGATCGATCGGCGCCGGATGCTGGTCGCGCTGGTGGACGTAGCGACCGGCCGCGTTGGCCTGCCACAGCTCGATCAGGGAGTTGCGAACCGGTCGGCCGTCCTCGTCCATCATGCGGCCGTGCACGATGATGCGCTCGCCCAGCGGTTCGCCGCCGTGCTGGCGGGTCAGGTCGGCGTCCTCGGGCCGCACCGTGTCATGGCCATAGGCGGGACCCGTCACCTCGGACAGCGTGTGCGGCAGGATCATCAGCGGCCGCTTCGGCACCCGGATCGGGTTCGACCGGTAGTCGGGATAGGGATGGGCGGGGGCGCTGTCCGGCGAGACGATGCGGTAGCCGTTGACGTCGCTCATCGTGCTTGTCCTCTCTCTTTGCGGCCGGACCCCGATTCGAGCGGTGCCGGCCGGCAATCCTCCCGGCAGGTTTGCCTCAGGCCGCTTTTGAATGCGCCTTGCGCGTGCGCTCGTGCAGTTCGCGCAGCGTCTCCAGTTCCGTCGCGGTCGGCGCCGGCGTGTTCGCTACCTCGTCGGCAAAGCGGATCGGCCAGCCGCAGGCTTCGGTGATCTGATCGCGCGTGATGCCCGGATGGATCGACACGACAGTGAGCTCTTTGGTGTCGGGGTCGGGCTCAAGGATGCACATGTCGGTGATCACCCGGGTCGGGCCCCTGGTCTTCAGGCCGAGGCGCTTCCGGTGGTCGCCGCCCTCGCCGTGGCCCATCGAGGTGATGAAGTCGAGATGATCGACGAAGCCGCGGCGGCTGAGCGCCATGATGATCAGGATCTCGCCGCAATGGGCGGCGATCTCCGGCGCCCCGCCGCCGCCCGGCAGCCGCACCTTCGGCTCGTCGTAGGGGCCGACGACCGTGGTGTTGAGGTTGGCGAAGCGGTCGATCTGGGCACCGCCGAGGAAGCCGAGCGTGATCCGCCCGCCCTGCAGCCAGTAGCGGAACATCTCCGGCACCGGCACGGTGGTCAGCGCCGTGTCGCACAGCTCGCCGTCGCCGATCGACAGAGGCAGCACGTCGGGCCTGGTGGCGATCGTGCCGGACTCGTAGATCAGCGTGATCTCCGGCGCGTGGGTCAGCCGGGCGAGGTTGCAGGCCGCCGACGGCGCGCCGATGCCGACGAAGCAGACGTCCTCGTTCTTCAGGAGCCGCGCTGCCGCGACCGTCATCATCTCGCTGGCGCTGTAGCTCATGGCCGGTCTCCCGCCTTTGCGTATCTTGCGAAATCCCCGGGGCCGCCGTCGAGCACGTTCTCCTTCATCCAGGCGATGAACGCGTCGCGCTCCCGGCCGATCGGGTCCCAGGCGATATAATAGGCGTTGTCGCGCTTGTAATAGCCGTGCGCATAGGAGGGGTGCGCGCCGCCCGGCACCTCGACGATCGCGGTGATCGTCCAGCTCGGCAGGATGACGGCGTTCGGCGACAGGTCGCCGAAATCGTCGACGATCTCCTCGACGGTGACGACCGCCTTCTTCGCCGCCAGCACGGCTTCCTTCTGCACCCCGACGATGCCTTCGAGCAGCACGTTGCCCTCGCGATCGGCGCGCAGCGCGTGGATGACCGTCGCGTCCGGTCGGATCGCCGGCACCGCCGCCAGTTCCTCGCCGGTGAACGGGCAGGTCACGTGCCTGATGTTCGGATTGACGTTCGGCAGGTCGACGCCGATATAGCCGCGGAACGCTGCGAAGGGCAGATTGGCGGCGCCCGCGTCGTAGGCGTTGGCCATCGCGGCGTGGCTGTGCTCCTCGATCTCCAGCCGGTGTGGCCAGCCGTTCTCCACCGCGTCGCGCAGCCGGTGCAGCGAGCCGACGCCGGGATTGCCGCCCCACGAGAAGACCAGCCTGTCGGCGCATCCCATGCCTATCAGCTGGTCGTAGATCAGGTCCGGCGTCATGCGATAGAGCGTCAGGTGCTTGCGGCCCTGGCGGATCACCTCGTGTCCGGCCGCGTGCGGAATGAGGTGGGTGAAACCTTCCATAGCGACGCTGTCGCCGTCCTGGATGCATTCCTCGATCGCGTCTGCAAGGGATGTGAAGCGCGCCACTCGGCAATCCTCTTGTTCCGAGGCACTGCGGCCCCTGGCCCTTTCTCCTGTCAGCGGGTGCTTGCGTCAACGTCTCAGTTCGCACTACGGTTCTATGTTCGTCATACGAACTTGAACATCGAGGCGCGCTTGGCTATTCGCGACGAGTCCGTGCAGTCCCTGGTCCGCGGGATCGGCGTCATCCGCAGCTTCGATGCGGGCAACCGGCGCCAGACGATCACCGACGTCGCCGCCCGCACGGGCCTGACCCGCGCCGCCGCCCGCCGTTTCCTGATCACCTTATGCGATGTGGGCCTCGCACGCACGGACGGTAAGTTCTACGAACTGACCCCGGCAATCCTCGAGCTGGCGCAGTCCTATGTCTCCTCGGCTTCCGAACTGGAGGTGGTGCAGGATGTGCTGCGCGGACTGTCCCAGGAATTCGACGAGTCCGCGTCGGCAGCGATGCTGGACGGCACCGACATCATCTATGTCGCTCGCGCCCCGGCACGCCACCGCATCATGACGATCGGCCTCGGCATCGGCACGCGCCTGCCCGCGCATGCCACCTCGATGGGTCAGGCGCTGCTGTCCATTCTCACGCCGCGCGAACTGGAGATCTACTTCTCGGCAGCCGACCTGAAGCCTCTCACCGTGTACACGCTGACCACGCGGATCGCGCTGCGGCGCCGGCTGGAGGAGGTGCGGGAGAGTGGCTACGTGCTGGTCAACGAGGAGCTCGAGATTGGCCTGCGCTCGATCGCCGCGCCCGTGCGCAATCCCAATTCCCGCTCCAACATTGCGATCAACATCTCCGCCCAGGCCGCGCGCGTTTCCGCCGACGAGATGGTCGACAGCTTCCTGCCGGCGATCCGTCGGGCGGTGCGAGCGGTCGAGCTGGCGATGGACAGCCGCTGAGGTACTGGAGCGGTTCAGAGCTATCGCAAACCCTTCGGGACGGGCAATTTCGGGACATGCCTGCACCGTCGTCCTCGTCTCTGAACCGCTCTAAGCCCGCCAGAACGGCTTTCGGACTTCCCGGCGAACGTAATCGGGGTCGATTCCAGCGTCGTCGAGCTGGAACTCGTCTAGCCCGGCCAGTTCGCGGCGTTTGCGGACCCGATCCATCCAGATCCCCGCCAGCCACAAGGGATAGAGGGCGACAAAGGCCCACCGGATGGGACGCTTCGTCCGGAGCGCGGGAGCGACAGAGGTGATTGGCATCGGAGCAATCCACAATAAAGAGAGGTATTCTATCGGTGCAATCCGATATCAATAGAATATTTATTGCGCCAAGAATAGAATTCAATCATTATATTGCACTCGGAGCAAAACCGGATGACGGACTATCGGGCAATTGCCGACCGGCTCGCCGACGACATCAGGTCGGGACGGCTGGCGGTGGGCGAGCGGCTGCCGCCGCAACGCGAGTTCGCCTACCGCAACGAGATCGCGGTCTCGACCGCCAGCCGGGTCTATGCCGAGCTTGGCCGGCGCGGCCTGGTCAGCGGCGAAGTCGGCCGGGGCACCTTCGTGTCGGGCCCGGAGCCGAGCCTGGCAGGCGTGCCGCTCTATGAGACCCGGCACGACCGCATCGACCTGGAACTGAACTACTCCGTCCTCCCGGAGGTGCCGGGGCTGGTCGCCCCGGCAATGGAAAGTCTGCTCGATCCCCGCGCCCTGGAGGCGGCGCTGCAGCCGAGCGCCATCAGCGGCAGCGGCGAGATCCGGCAGGACGCCGCACGCATCATGGCGATCGGCGGCTGGACGCCGGATCCCGAGGGACTCGCGATATCCGGTAACGGCCGCCAGGCGATCGCGGCCGCCCTGTCGGCGGTCGCGCCCGCGGGCGAGCGCATCGGCATAGAACGGATGACCTATCCGGTCGCCAAGGTGAAGATGGCCCGCCTCGGCCTCCGGGCCGTACCGCTGGCGATGGACGCACACGGGATCGTGCCGGAGGCCGTCGAGGAGGCGCACAGATCCGCACCGCTGAGAGCGATCTACCTGCAGCCGACCCTGCACAACCCGCTCGGCGTGACGATGCCGGCCGGTCGTCGCGCCGAGCTCGCCGCCGTACTGGAAAAGCACGATATCGTCGCCATCGAGGATGCCGTCTACGCCTTCCTCCACGACGCCGCCCCGGCGCCGCTCGCCGCCCACGCGCCCGATCGCACCCTGTACGTGGACAGCCTGTCTAAGCGCGTCGCGCCGGGGCTGACGCTGGGCTTCCTGCATGCGCCGGCCGGCCCGCTCCGCGAGGCGGTCTCCACTGCGGTCAGGGCCGGCGGCTGGCGTCCGCAGACCTACGGGCTGATGGCCGCAGGCCGCCTCATGCGCGAGGACATCGTTGACCGGCTGGCGGTGCTGCGCCGCAGGGATGCCGCGGCGCGTCAGGTACTGGCGCGCGACCGGCTCGCCGGGTTCGAGGTGCACGGCGATCCGCGCGCCTATCATCTGTGGCTGGAACTGCCTGAGGGCTGGCGCGCCGACACCTTCGTGGCGGCGGCCTCTCGCCGCGGAGTGGCGGTTATGCCGGCCGCAGCCTTCGCGGCCGGCCAGGGCCATGCTCCCAACGCGGTAAGGCTTGCGCTGGCGTCTCCTCCGATGGAGACGCTGGCGGCGGGGCTGGACATCGTCGCCGCGGTCGCGCGCAGCGCTCCCGACGACAACATCGTCCAGTAGCGGCTACTTCCGGAGATGGCCGAGCAGCATGCCCACGACGAACGCCCCGAGCACGAGCTGGCTGCCGGAGGCTTCCTTTCCGAACGACTTCCCGAGTGACTCGGCGTCCCTGGCGAGGGTGGTCCACGGCTCGCCGTTCATTCGAAAGCGCGCGGATGCTTCGGCCTGGGCTTCCAGAGCGGAGTGGTCGGGCTCCACCGGCATTTCCGGCTTGGGCCGGCCTCCGCTGGCCAGGGCGACCAGCAGGGCTATTGCCATCAACGCCAGAGCGACCCCGGCGACGATGAGAGCCGCGAAGTACGGCGCCATGTGGGTCCGCAACCACAGGAAAAGCGCGAACTCGGCGAAAACGAGGACGATGGCCAGGAGGATCAGGGCGGCAACGAAGAAGATCGTCCGGCGCGCCGCGTTGCGCGCCGCGTCGCGGACGGTTTCCTCGATGGCCGGGCGCACGGCGTCGACGGCGGTCTCCGCGACCGCCCGCACCATGCTGTTGATCGACACTAGGAGCGGCCCCGGGAAGCCATGCCGATCAGGAAGCCGAGGCCCACGGCGATCAGCACGGCGGCGAGTGGATTGCGATTGATCGTGCTCTCGAGTTCCCCGCTCAATTCGCTCGCCTTGGCGCCGGCCTTGCGCGCCGCGTTGTGGCCGCGGGCTTCAAGCTCCGAGGACAGTTCCGCGATCCGGCGCGTCATTTCCTCGATCTCCGACTGCAGCCGGTCACGGCCTTCGGTGGCGCCGGCCTTGGCGAGGTCCTTCGCGGCGCCCTGGATCTCGGACAGATCGTCGCGAAGTCGGCCAAGCTGGTCCATCAGCCGGTCGAAGCTCTCGGACACGTCGTCGGATCCGGCCGACTTGCTGCTTGTCTTGGTGGCGCTCATAGACGGAACTCCTTTGAATAGAATGTACGGGAGCGGGTTCTGCGTCCGGACGCCAGTCTGCCACAGCAGACCGGCTTTCGCCCATGAGCTATCGCAAAAATCGGATGGTGGTTAACCGGGGCGCATCTCGGCCCCTGCAAGGGAACCTTCGCGATGCGCAGTCTGTCCCGGGCTCAGAGCTGCTTCAGGCGCTGCTCCCACGCGGAAAGGTACTGCCTCCGCTCGTCGTCGTCGACGCGCGGCGCGGCATAGGCCACGAAGGGATCAATCACCTCCATTCCGAGATACTCGAAGACCCCGCGGTTGGCCGGTCTCAGGATCGGACCGATAGGTCCGTAAACGCCATCGGGAGAAAATCGTTCCGTCGTGCCGCCGGTGGTGACGCAGACCATCCCCCGCTTGCCCTTGAACAGGCCGCGCTCGAAGCGCAGCCCGTCGAGATAGGCGAAGCCGTAGGCCAGCACCCGGTCCGCCCACCCCTTGAGGATCGCGGGAAGGTTGGACCACCAGAGCGGAAACACCAGAATGGCGACGTCGCACCACTGCAGGCGTTCCTGCTCGCGGGCGAGTTCCGGCGAGAACCCCCCGCCCTCGGCGGCGTGCAGCTGCTCGTTCTGGTAGTGGAAGCGATCGGGGTCGTGGACGCCAAGAAAATCGTGCCGGCCCGCCACCGGATTGAAGTTCTCCGCGTACAGGTCCGATACGAGCACCTCGTGGCCGGCCGCCTCCAGCGTCGCGACGGCATGGTTCTTCAGGGCCGCGCAGAAGGAGGTCGGCTCGGGATGGGCATAGACGATGAAGACTTTCACGGGCCTCAGAACCCGACCCGGTCGGCACCCTTCAGATCGAGCATGGCCCGCGCCTCGTCGGGCGTCGCGATCTCCAGCGAGATGTCCTCGAGGATGCGCCGGATCTTGGCGACCTGCGCGGCGTTGGTTTCCGCCAGCTGGCCCTTGCCCAGATAGATCGAATCCTCCAGCCCGACCCGGACGTTTGCGCCCATCGTCGCGGCCATCGTGCAGAACGGCATCTGGTTGCGCCCGGCCGCCAGGATCGACCAGCACCAGTCGTCGCCGAACAGCTTGTCGGCAATGCGGCGCATATGGGTGACGTTGTCGGGATCGGCGCCGATGCCGCCGAGGATGCCGAAGATCGTCTGCACGAACAGCGGCGGCTTGACGAGGCCGCGGTCGAGGAAGTGGGCGAGGTTGTAGAGGTGGCCGACGTCGTAGCACTCGAACTCGAAGCGCGTGCCGTGCGTCTCGCCCAGCTCCTTCAGGATGTACTCGATGTCCTTGAACGTATTTCGGAAGATGAAATCGCGCGAGTTTTCCAGGTGCTGGCGTTCCCAGTCATGCTGGAACTCCTTGTAGCGGTCGAGCATCGGGAACAGCCCGAAGTTCATCGACCCCATGTTGAGCGAGCACATTTCCGGCTTGGCGCGCAGCGGTGCGGCGAGCCGCTCCTGAACGCTCATGCCGTGGCCGCCGCCGGTGGTGATGTTGATCACTGCATCTGTCGACTGCTTGATGCGCGGCAGGAACTGCATGAACACCTCGGGGTCCGGCGTCGGCTTGCCGTCCTCGGGATCGCGCGCGTGCAGGTGGATTATCGATGCCCCGGCTTCCGCGGCGCCGATCGCGCCCTCGGCGATCTCGTTGGGGGTGAGCGGCAGATGCGGCGTCATCGTCGGCGTGTGGATGGAGCCGGTGACGGCACAGGTGATGATCACCTTGTCTTGCTTCTTCATCGGAGCCTTTCTCTCGGCGGGGTAGGGCTTACTGAACGCCGCCAAACGAATGCGGCAGGAAAAGCGTGATGGGCGGGACCAGGGCGACGAGCGCCAGCACGAAGATGGCGATCAGCAACAGCGGTATAGCCTCCTTCGACACTTCGACAAGCGATTTACCCGATATCGCGCAGACGATGAACAGGCAGATCCCGACCGGCGGCGTGGCCAGTCCGATCACCACGTTCAGCACAACCATCATCCCGAACTGGACCAGGTCCATGCCGATGATCTGCGCCATTTGCAGCAGCACCGGCATGGTCAGGATGAGGATCGTGATCGGCTCCAGGAACATGCCGAGGATCACCAGCGCGACGTTCAGCATCAGCAGCACGAAATAGGGATTGTCGCTGATCGACAGCACGCTGCGGGCAACCTGCGCCGGCACTTGTTCCAGCGCGAAGACGAACGACACGATCGAGGCCATCGAGATGATGAACAGGACCGCCGAGGTGGTGATCGCGGTCACCGCCAGCGCCTCCCAGATCCGCCGGAAGGTGAGGTCCCTGTAAAGGAGGCCGATGGCCAGGGCGTAGGTCACCGCGACGGCCGCCGATTCCGTTGCCGTGACGATGCCGCCCTTGATGCCGACGATGATGATCAGCGGCATCAGCAGAGCGGGCAGCGTGCGGAACATGGCTTGCCGGCGCTCCGTCCAGGAGGCCTTGGGCGACACCGGGAAACCGTCGCGTCTCGCCCGCCAGCTCGCGTAGATGAGGAAGCCCGCCGTCAGCAGGATGCCCGGAAAGACTCCGGCAAGGAAGAGCTGGCCGATCGAGGCGGAGGCCAGCACGCCGTAGACGATGATGGTGATCGACGGCGGGATGATCGGACCCATGATCGCCGACACGCCGACCAGCGCCGCGGCATAGGCCGTCGGCATCCCCTGCTTCGACATTGCCGGCACCAGGATCGAGCCGAGCGCCGAGGCCTCCGCGGTGGCCGACCCCGAAATGCCGGCGAAGAACAGGCTCGACAGCACCGTGACCGAGGACAGTCCGCCCTGCCGGTGGCCGACCATGGCGCGGGCGAAGGTGATGATCCTGTCGGTGATGCCGCCGACATTCATTAGCGCGCCGGCCAGCAGGAACAGCGGAATGGTCAGGAGCACGAACGAATCGACGCCGGCCAGCATGCGCTGCGGAAAGGACAGGATCAGCATGCCGTTGCCGGTCCAGTACAGGTACATCATGCCGCCGACGCCGAGCGCCAGCGAGATTGGCACGCCGGTGACGAGCAGCAGCAGGAAGATCGACAGAAAGGGACCCATCGCGCCGCTATCCGGTGATCTGGGTGGAGGGCGGCTCGTCGCGCATCCTGACGAGGGCGCGGGCCTCGGCGACCAGCGAGACGAGGATGTGAACCACCAGCAGAGTGCAGCCGATCGTCACGGAGTGATAGACCCACAGGATCGAGACGCCGGCGGCGTGGCCGGTGATCGATTCCCAGATGAAGTCGACCGCCGGGATCGTCTGCATGTGGAAGCGGCCGAAGAAGTCGTAGCTGTTGATCACCATCAGCACCAGGAACGCCAGAACGGGTATGCTGACGATGGACTTCAGGATGAACTGGGCCTTCGCCGACAGCTTGATGGTGAGGATGTCGACGGTCACCAGCTCGCCGCGCTGGAAGGCGAGACCGATGAACAGGAAGGTGATCCAGACGAGGATGTAGCGGCAGATCTCCTCGGCCCAGATCAGCGACGCATTGAAGACGTAGCGGGCAACCACCTGGACCATCATGATGATCAGGATCGCCGCCATGGCGCTGGCGCCGATCGACATCATGATGCGCGTGTACCAGCCGACGAAGCCGCTGGGTGCGGCTTGTCCCGGGCCGCCGTCATGCATGTTCGCCGTCCCTCCCTGGTGTCGCGGGGACACCGGCAGCTTCATGTCTACGGTATGAGGTCGGATCCACCCATACGCCCGGGCAGTCTCGCCCGTTCCCCCTTGCCAGGTCGTCCCGGCCCCGCCGCCCCGTCCGGACGGATGCCGGCGGCGGGAACACCTTCGCGGAGTTCCCGCCGTTCGGTCAAGGTCAGCTGGTGCCCTGGGCCTCCTTGATGAACTCCTCGATCAGCGGCGACTTCTGCGACCACTCGTCGAGGACCGGCTTCACCTTCTGCTGCATGTTCGGAAGGTCTTCGAGCTCGACGATCTCGATCCCCTTGTTCTGGGTCAGGTCGTCGCGGGCTCCGTAGTCCTGCTCCTTGGTGTAGGCCAGCGTCGGCGCCGTCGACTTGCGGCCGGCCTCGCGCAAGGCCTGCTGGATCTCCTTCGGCAGACCGTCGAAATACGGCTTGTTGACGACGATCACCTGATGCCAGGGATAGTGCCCCGTCAGCGTCAGGTACTTGCCGACTTCCCACAGGTTCTCGCCGACGATCGAGGACACGTTGATTTCGACGGCGTCGATGACCTTGGTCTGCAGCGCGCCGTAGACCTCGCCGTAGGGCAGGCCGATCGGGTTGGTGCCGACGGCTTCCCAGATCGCCTTGTGCAGCGGCACGCCGAGGATGCGGGTCTTCAGTCCGGCGAACTCGTCGGTCTTAGTGACCGGCTCGTTGACCGTCAGGAAGTTGCGCTGGCCGATATCGACGACCTGCACGCCGACGAGGCCGGCAGGCGCCAGGTCATCGAAGATCTTCTGCGTCGTCTCGCCGGCGGCCAGATCGGCGAAGTGCTCGTAGTCGCGGATCAGGAAGGGAAGCTGGAAAGAATCCAGCGACTGGCGACCGGTCACCAGGCCCACCAGCACGCCGCTGACGGCGCCGATCTCGATGGTGCCGGCGACGGTGTTCTCGAGGTTCTGCTTGTCGTCGCCGAGCTGGCGGTTGGGGAAGATCTGGATCTCCACCGCGCCCGGCGCGATTTCTTCCAGCGCTTTCTGGAATTCGACGGTGGCTATGTGGCCCGGATGGACCTCGTTGGCCGCATGGGCGAGACGCATCTTGATCGGGCTCTGCGCCCGGGCGACGTAAGGCATCGCCAGGGTGGCTGCTGCGGCGCCTGTGGTCGCGAGTAGCTGACGGCGGGATATCATCGGTGTTCCTCCCTTTATGTTTCGAACATCGAAACGCTGTTTCAATCCATATTCTCGATTTTGGGCCGATGCTGTCAAGCCGCCCATGTGGCCCGGCGTGCTCCGAGCGGCAGGCAAGGGGTGGATTTACCGCTGACGCGACGGCATGTCCCGTTACGGTTTCTACATGCGGCAGGCCGCGTGCATGAGATGCGCGATCCGGCCACTGTCCGTGTATCGCGCTGCTTGACAGAAACGCAGTCCCGATGAAATGCTTGGCGCAACAGTGTTACGTACAACGAAACAGGAGGAGTACATGGCCCTCGGGGAAAACGGTGGGAACCGCGATCCGGAAGTCGCTGCGCTGCTCAAGGGCGCCGTCGACCTACATGTCCATTCCGGCCCTTCGGTGATGCCGCGCATCCTCGATCACGAGGAGGCGCAGGCACAGGCGGAAGAGGCCGGATTTGCTGCGATCCTGTTCAAGGATCACTACTATCCCGGTATGTCGCATGCCCAGATGCTGGAGAAAGCCTATCCGGATCGCAAAGTGAGGCTGTTTTCGGGTGTGGCGCTGAACAATCCGTCCGGCGGCATCAACCGCTACGCCGTCGACCACAACATCAAGCTGGGCGGCAAGATCGTCTGGATGCCGACCTTCGCTGCGAAGAACCACATCGAGAAGTACGCAGCCAAGAGCAAGGACGCCCTGGCGTTTCCCTCCACCCGCGAGAAGATGGTCGAGCCGACGCCGCTCACCGTCCTCGACGAGAACGGACAGCTGACCGACGAGACGAAGATGTGCCTCGATCTGATCGCCGAGGGCGACATCCTGCTGGCCGGCGGCCACCTGCACGTCACCGAGCAGGTGCCGCTGTTCGAGGAAGCCAAGAGGCGCGGGGTGAAGAAGATGATGATCAATCATCCCACCTACCTGATCGACTGTACCGATCAGGACATGGCCGACTTTGCGGCGATGGGCGTCTATCTGGAGCACTCGATCTCGATGTTCATCGAGAACGCCCGCACCAAGATGTTCGACGGCGCCGACCTGAAGCGGTTCATCGAGGCCGGCACGGTGGACAAGACCGTGCTCGGCTCCGACCTCGGCCTCACGCAGGCGCCGCCGCCGGTGGAAGGCTATCGCGAGATCGTGCGGATGCTGCTCGACCTGCAGTACTCGGAAGCCGACATCCGCAAGATGACCTCGACCAACGCGGCGAGCCTGCTCGGTATCGAGGTCTGAGGCCGCGGGCGGGACGAAGGCCCCGCCGCGTCGGCGGCGACGGCGCCGGGGCGGTCTACTCGACCACCTCGGTCTCGTCTTGGGTCAGCCGGTCGCCCCAGTCGGTGCTGTCGAACCAATAGGCGCGCAGGCGTTCCAGGAAGCCGCCAGCCTCCTTCTCGTAGATCCAGGAGTCGAGCAGGTTCAGCAGCCGCAGCGAGTCCGGCCGCACGGCGAACGCCTCGGCGGTGCGCAGCAGCGGTTCTTCGCTGATCGTCAGTTCGTCGGTATTGGCCGCCATCACCAGTTCCGGGATCGGCGAACTGGCGACGAGACCCGCGATCTCGCCGTTGAGCAGGGCGTCCTGCAGGTTCCTGTCGGCCTGGAACTGGCGGACCGTAGCATGGGCGAAGGCCTGGGCTGCCGCGAACTCTGAGACCGTCCCGCCGACGACGCCGATGGTCGTGCCCTCCTTGTCGACTGAGTCCGTCGTTACCTGGGCGCCGCCGCTGGTCCGGGCAAGGAAGTTCACCTCGGAATGGGCGTATGGCCGCGAGAAGGCGACCAGCTTGGCGCGTTGCGTGGTGATTGACAGGCCGGAGATGATCACGTCGCTCTCGCCGGCCAGCAGCGAGGGAATGAGCTGTACGAACGGCCGCTGGACAAACTGCACCTCTACGCCCAGATCGGAGGCGAGGCGGCGGGCGACGTCGATCTCGAAGCCGATCTGATCGCCGTCATGGTCGACCATCGTCCACGGCACGAAGGTTTCCGCCGCCAGGCCGACACGCAGGGTGCCGCGCGACATCACGTCCTGCAGCGTGTCGGCCGACGCGGTGGATGCTGCCAGACCCGATGCTCCCAAGGCGAGCATCATCGCCAGAAATCGTCCGAATAGCCTTGCCATTTTGGTCGCACTCCCTTTGAGCGAATGTTTCCGCACGATATCCGCCTGGCGGCGCGTTGCCGAGACCTGATCGCCGGACGCGCAGCTTTCCACACAACTGGTTCAGAATTCCGAAACAGGCCCACTTCAATGATTATGGCGTGCAGGCTATGCTGCCCGCAAGCGGCCCATGGAGGAATCGATGTCTGATCGGCACGTCTGGCATTCACGCATTGCAAGCGTCGCGGCGGCAGGGCTGCTCGCGGCCAACCTGGCCGGAGCGGCGCAGGCCGCAGGGCCGATACTGGCGCCGCCGCAGGTGCCGGACAACGAGGCACCCGTGGTGCGCGTCTCCAAGACCGGCGACAAGGTTGCCGCCGGCGTCGCCGGCGCTGTGGTCGGCGGACTGATCGGAGCGGCGGTCGCCAATTCCGACAAGAATCGGTCGCCGGGCTACTATCCGCCGCCATACGCCCCGCAACCGGCGCCGGGCTACTATCCGCCTCCGGCTCCGCCCCCGCCGCAGTACGGATCGGACGCGGCATGGCGCACCTGCGTGGCCTACGGCAACAAGTATTCGCAGAAGAGCGGCGCCCTCGGGCTGCGTCTCGACAATATCGTGTCGATCCAGCCGCGCGGCTACAACACGTTCGTCGTCTCCGCCTACATGTCGGTGCTGTGGCCCAACTACCAGGCGCGCTCTTACGTGACCTGCACGGTGACGAACGGCACCGTCACCTCCTGGCTGGTCGCCTGACCGCGCGTTCCGGAGACGTTCAGGCTGCCGCCTCCCTGGGCAGGCGGTAGCCGAGCTCGCGCGAAATCCGCCTGCCGCCGTCGACGACAAGGGCGATCTGGTCCTTCGTCGGCGGCTCGCCGAGAAACTGGATCGAATCGACCAGCGCCACGCAGCCAACGAAGACGCCGCCCGCATCGAAGATCGGCGCCGCCAGCGCATTCAGGCCGATCAGCGCCTGGTTCGGCGACGACGCCCAGCCCTTCTCGTGGATCTCCGTCAGTTCGTCGGAAAGCCGCACCGGATCGGTGTTCGTCTGCGGCGTCGCCTGCGCGAGCGTCCCGTTCAGCACCCGCAGGCGGGTGGATTCGTCGCCGAAAGCCAGCGCCACCTTGCCCTGCGCCGTGGTGTGGTACTCGATCGTCGAGCCAACCTTGACCCCGACCTCCAGCGTCGACTGTCCCGTCAGCATCGCCAGCACGTTGACCCCGTCTGCGACCGGCCGCGACAGCACCACCGGATGGCCGAGCGCGTCGCGCATCTGGCGCATCACCGGCCGCGCCACCGCGGTCAGCTCGAAATTGTCGCTGACCGCCCGGCCGAGCGCCATCAGCCGGGTCGAGACCCGGTAGCGCTCCGTATCGTCCTCGCGAAGAATATAGCCGGCGCCCACCAGCGTCTGCAGGTGCCGGTGCATGCGGCTTTTGGTGGTGTCGAAGGCGCGGGCGAGCTCGGTGACCCCGACCGAATTCTGCTGCTGGGCGAGGAACTCGAGGATCTCGAGCGCGAAGACCACGGCCTGGACTCCGTCGCCGCGACGCTCGCCGGAAATGCGTGGCATGTAAACCTCGGACTTTGGGGGCGCCTCTGCGGGCCAGCACGCGAGACGCTGTTGCGAACACCGTAACAGCATGTTCCGTTCTGGGAAACCCCGATGCTGTCGCTGCCGGCTACGGTTGGCGTTGGGCGCCCCTGGTCTACTATGATGCCCGACCACGCCTTACCGGAAGCGCCACAGGGGGAAGACGCCATATGCTCAGGCATTTCGACCACATGACCATAGTCGTCCGGGATATGGACTCCGCAACGGCCTTCTTCGGCCACCTCGGGTTCGAACTCGACAAGGACGTGGTGATCTCCGGGAAGGTCTTCGAGGACTACATGGGCGTACCTGGAATCGAGGCGCAGCACGTGACGCTGGCGCTTCCCGCCGCGCCAACTCGGACCGAGATCCAGCTCCTTCACTACCTGAACCTGCCGCAGGATGCCGATCCGGGCATTGCCGACCTGACACGGCTCGGCTTCAACCACATCTGTTTCGCCGTCGACGACCTGGACGCCGAGGTCGCACGCCTGCGCGCCGCCGGCGTCACCGTGCGCACGGACGTGCTCGACTTCCACCAGCGCAAGCTCGTCTTCCTGACGGGCCCCGAGGGCGTGACGGTCGAACTGTCGGAATGGGAACCCGAACCCGCGGCCGCCGCGCAGTGAGGCGTCAGCCGGCGACCGGCTCGGCCGACAGCCTCGAAAGATCGTCCAGCAGCGGCGCAATCTCGGAGACCGGCAGCTGCCGCAGCGGCGGCCGCACCGCGCCCCAGGAGGCAATTCCGTAGCGATCCGCCAGCACCGCCTTGATGGCCGGGATCGCCGGGCGAGCCTCGACCGTCTTGCGGTAGGCAACGATCTCCTCGTGCCGGGCGTCGGCGCGGGCCGGGTCGGTCTCGTCGATCACCGCACGGATCGCTCTGGCGTTGAGGTTGCCGGTTGCCGTGATGCAGCCGGCGCCGCCCTTGCGCAGCCCCGGCAGCAGCCAGGTTTCGGAGCCCGGGAAGATGTCGAGGTCGGGGCACGCCTCGAGCAGTGCCTCGGTGTTCGACCAGTCGCCGGAGGAATCCTTGACGCCGACGACGATCCCCTTGAACTCGTCGGCGAGCCGCCGGACCAGCGCAACGGGGAAGCCGACCTGGGCGACCGGGGGGATGTGGTAGAGGATGATGCGCGGTTCCAGACCCGAGAGCGCGTCGATCAGCCAGGCCATGGAGTCGCGGATGCCATCTGCCGATACCGCCTTGTAGTAGTAGGGCGGCAGCGTCATCACCGTGCGGCAGCCCTGCTCGAAGGCGTGCCGGCTGAGCGCGATCGTGTCCGGCACCGCCGGACAGCCGGTGCCCGGCATGATGATCTCGGCAGGTATTCCCGCAGCAATCAGGCCCTCCAGTGTCGCAATGCGTTCGGCCGAGGTGTACGAGGTCGCCTCTCCCGTCGTGCCGAACAGGGCGATCGCATCGGCGCCGTCGGCGAGCAGGGCATGGCAATGCGCGGCGAGGCGGTCGATGTCGATGTTGCGATCCCCGTCGATCGGGGTTGCGGCGGGCACGATCAGCTTCGGCATGGGGCAGCCTCCGGGTGGTTGACGGGCGAGGTATATCGCACGCCGGCACGGCCGTGCAGTCGCCTGCGCGACAGCACTGTTGTTCCCGCTCCGCTCACTTCTGCCGCACCTTGGCCGGGCGGCCCAGTTCGGAGGACTTCAGCAGTGCGTCGATCAGATAGTGCACCCGCAGCGCCTCTTCGCCACTGATCTTCGGATCGCGGCCGGCCTCGATGGCGTTGAGGAAATCGGCAAGCACCGAGCGGTGATAGTCGTTGGGAAAGGCCATCGGATCGGCGCCGGTGCCGCCGCCCGCGCCGGCCTCGCCCTCGTTGAACTCGGTACCGTCGTGGTAACGCACCTCGAGCGTGGTGCCGACGAGGCTGGCGGTGCCTTTTTCGCCGATCACGAAGATCCGCTCGGGATAGCCCGGATAGGCGGTCGTGGTGGCGCAAAGGGTGCCGATGGCCCCGTTCGGGAACCGGAGCGCGGCGGCGACGATGTCCTCGGTCTCCATCTCGTGCACCGGGCTCGTCGCGGCGAAGGCAGAGACTTCCGTGGGCAGGCCGAGGAGCGCAATCGCCAGGTCGAGCGTATGGATCGCCTGAGTGATCAGCACGCCGCCGCCATCGCGAGCGAGCGTGCCGCGGCCGGGCTGGTCGTAGTAGGACTGCGGTCGCCAGTTGGCCACGCTGACATCGACCCCGACAAGCCTGCCGAGCCGGTCGTCGGCAAGCAGTTCGGCGAGCCTGAGGCCCGAGGGGCGGAACCGGTGCTGCAGCACCAGGCCGAGGCGGACGCCGGCCTTGCGGCACTCCCTGACCAGCGCTTCGGCCCGTTCGGTGGTGACCTCGACCGGCTTCTCCAGCAGCACGTGCTTTCCGGCCCGTGCGCAGGCCGTGGCAAGCTCAAGATGGGTGTTCGGCGGCGTCAGCAGCATGACCGCCTCGACGGTGTCGTCGGCGAGGATCTGCTCGAGGCTGTCGGCGATCGGCATCGTCCAGTCCGCTGCGAACGACGCCCGCCGCTCGGCGCTGGGACTGAACGCCCAGGCAACCTCGACGCGGTCGTCGAGGTCGGCGAGGCTCTCCGCGTGCGGCCTGACCGCCATGCCGAGTCCCACCAGGGCGATCCGGTGCCTGCTCACTGACGCTTTCCCATCCGATACTCGCTCATCCTCCTCGCAAACACTCCGTTCAGCGCGCCGTGCGGAATGCGGCCCGACAGGATCTCCGCCACCTGCCCGACCGTCTCCATTGCCTGCGCGTGCGCGGCCTGCCGCGTCAGGCCGCCGACATGCGGTGTCGCGATCACGTTCGACAAGGCGGCGATGTCCATGCGCGGCATCTGTCCCGGTTCGTTGCCCACATCGATCGCGGCGCCGGCGATCCGGTTGCGGATGAGCGCCTCCTTCAATGCATCGTCGTCGACGAGCGGCCCGCGCGCAAGGTTGAGGAAGTATGCCGTCGGCTTCATGCGGGCCAACGCATCGGCGCCGATCATCCGGTCGGTGACCGGCGACGAGATCGCCAAGCAGACGACGAAGTCGGACCGTGCCAGCAGGTCTTCGAGGCCGACCCGACGCACGTCGTCGCGGTCCGGTGTCACATGCGGATCGGTCGCGAGCACGGCCATGCCGAAGGCCCGGCCAAGCCGGGCCACCTCTCGGCCGATCGCGCCGTAGCCGATCACCCCGAGGGTCGCGCCGGACAGCTGCACACCCATCCGCGCCGTCGGCATCGAGCCGGAGCGGTAAGTGGTCGCCGCATCGGTTACGCCTCGGGCAAGATCGATGATCATCCCGAACGTCAGCTCCGAGACGGCGGCAACGAATGTCGGGCCGGCATGGGTGACCAGTACGCCTGCGGCCGACGCGGCGTCGACTTCGATGTTGCGGATGTCGACGGCTGCCCGGCACACCGCCGCGATGGTCGGTGCGGCGGCGAAGAAGTCGTCCGTCACCCGCGTCAGCCGGTCGCAGACGATCAGGTCGCAGCCTACGGCGAGCGCCGCCAGTTCCGCCGTGCCAAGAACATGCCCTGCCGCGTTGACCCGCACGTCTCCCAGCGCCTCGAGCGCGGCGAAGGCCACGTCGTCAAAACGCGTCTCACGCTCCTCGCGCGAATGGGTCAGCAGGATCTTGGCCACGCACCCTCCAGGCGTTCGATCTTTAGGTGCCGGATCACATTGGCGGCTTGGTCGGATCGCCGCCGGTCTCGGTGACGCAGAACGAGCCGCCCTGGTGGTCCTCGATGCGCGGGTCGTCGGTGATGCCCGGGCTCTCGGCGAGCACCTGCGAGGCATAATCCTCCGCCCGGTCCCGCGGCGTGTAGCCGAGCCGTATGGCGTTGGAGTTGTCCCACCACGCCCGCTTGTTGTCGGACATGCCGTAGACGATCTCGTGGCGGATGCCCGGCCGCTCCAGTCCGATGCCGATCAGCTGGACGAGGTCGCGCGGGCTGAGCCAGATCGCCAGCCGGCGCGCATCGGCGGGCCGGTCGGCAACGTTGCCGATGCGGATCGACAGGACTTCGGCCCCGTACTTCTCCGCGTACAGGCTGCCCAGCGATTCGCCGAACGCCTTGCTGGCGCCGTAGCGTGAATCCGGCTTCGGGGTGACGTCGACGCCGATCGTCTGGTCGCGGCGGTAGAAGCCCACGGCGTGGTTGGAGGAGGCGAACACCAGCCGCTTCACCCCTTCCATCCGTGCCGCCTCAAAGATGTTGTAGGTGCCCTCGATATTGGCGCTGAGGATCGCCGGCCACGGCCCTTCGACCGAATACCCGCCGAAATGGACGATCCCGTCGACGCCCTCGACGGCCTTGCGCAGCGCGTCGAAGTCCGCGAGGTCCGCCGGGACGTCCTCCTCGTCGTCCGTCCGGTCGCCGACCGGCGCGATGTCGGACAGGCGCAGCCGGTAATGCTCGCGCAGCAGCGGCCGGATCATCCGCGCCGCACCGCCGGCCGCTCCCGTCAGAAGGATCAGTTTCATGTCACTTCCCTGTTCGGATCGATGCTCAGGCGAAACCATACAGTTCGGCCGGGTTGTCGACGAGGATCCGGTGGCGCGTCGCCTCGTCGGGGCACCAGTCGAGTAGTATGTCGAGCAGCATCGCGTCGTCCGGCGGGTTCGGCTGGGCGGAAGGATGGGGCCAGTTGCTGGCCCACATCATCCGCTCCGGCGCCGCCGCGATCAGCTCGCGGGCGAGCGCGCCGACGTCGACGTAGGACGGCGGCCCGGCCTTCGAGGTTTCGTAGGGTGCCGACAGCTTGACCCAGGTATTGCCCCGCTCGACCAGCCCGAGCAGCGTCTTGAAGGCCGGATCCTTCGGCTGCACCGGCTCCAGGAACTTGCCGGTGTGGTCGATCACCAGCCTGCCGGGCAGCCGCCGGATCACGGCCTCCTTCTCGGGCAGGAGCCGGCCGTCGAGCTGCAGTTGAACGTGCCAGCCGAACCCTGAAACCTTCGCCGCCATCTCCTCGATGATCTCCCAGGGCAGCACGCCGCCCGGCAGCATGTGGAACCGCACGCCGACCGCACCGCGGTCCGTCAGGTCCCGCATCTCGGCGTCGCTGGTGCCGGTGCCAACCACCACGACGGCCCGCGCCCGGTCGCTCCCGAGCGCCGCCACCGCGTCAATCGTGCAGCGATTGTCCTTCGCATAGGCGGACGGCTGGACGACGACGACACGGTCGACCCCCAGCCGCCGCATCACCTCCTCATAGTGCGCCGCCGGCGCGAAGACCGGGGGAAACGGCGAGGTCGGCGCGATCGGATAGTCGTCCTGCGCCCCGTAGACATGAATGTGCGTGTCACAGGTGCCGGCCGGCGCCTTGAGTCGCGGTTCTGGGAGGGAATCGGTCATCGCGTCCTTCCGGTTCTGCGGATTGCGGTCGACGCCGGCGGCGTTCTCAGGAAGCCCTGTCGGTCTCGGCGAACCGCGCGTGCTGCCGGTCCCGGGCGCCGGCGAAACTGCGTGCCAGTGCGTCGGTGTGCCGGGCCAGCACGCCGACGTCGCTGCCGACGGCGACGAAGGTGAAGCCCATGTCGATGTAGCGCCGCGCGTCCTCCTCGACCGGGGCGAGCGTGCCGATCGGCTTGCCGGCGCCGCCGACCGCGGCGTGGATCGCGGCAACCGCCTCGCGGACCTCCGGGTGGTTGGGATCTCCGAGATGCCCGAGGCTGCCGGACAGGTCGGAGGGGCCGACGAAGACGCCGTCGACCCCGGCCACCGAAGCGATGGCGGCGGCGTTCTCCAGCCCCCGGCGCGTCTCGATCTGGACGAGGACGCAAATCTCGCCGGCGGCGATGTGGAGGTAGTTGTCGATGCGGCCGAACTGGTTGGCGCGGTGACTGGTCGCCACGCCGCGTATGCCGAGCGGCGGATAGCGCGTCGCCGCGACCGCCTTCTCGGCGTCCTCGGCGGTCTCGATGAAGGGAACCAGCACCGTCTGCGCGCCGATGTCCAGGATCCGCTTGATCAGCACCGGATCGTTCCAGGCCACCCGTACCACCGGCGACGACTCGCTCGGCGCCAGCGCCTGGAGCTGGTGCAGCACGGCAGGAACCTCGGTCGGCGAATGTTCGGTATCGATGACGATCCAATCGAACCCGGCCCGCGCCAGCAGTTCGGCCGCCAGCCCGGTGGTGAGCTGCGACCACAGGCCGATCTGCAGCCGTCGCTCCTCGAGCGCATGCTTGAACGCGTTCCTGGGGAGCTGCATGCCGTCTCCTGTCCGACGCCGCGGGTGAGACGCCGAAGCGGCTTGTTCCGTTCTGCCCCGGCGTGATAAGGTCATACTACTGATATGACAAATTCGAAGCAACCGACCGAAGGGGAAATGTAGACGGCGATCCGGCTGAGCGGGCAGGCACGAGCCGCAAGATCCGCCAGCCGCAAAGAGGCGAACAAGCAAGGGAAGGAGGAAGCGCTTATGACTGTTTCAATCAGGAAGCTGACGCTTGCCGCGGTAGCGGCGGCGGCCACCGCGGCGCCCGCATCGGCGCTCGAGATCAAGTCGAGCGACGTGCACCCGATGGGGTATCCCACCACCGACGCCATCGAGTACATGGGCCAGCTGCTGAGCGACTGGACCAACGGCCGCATCACCATCAAGATCTTCCACTCGATGCAGCTCGGCGGCGAGAAGGAGGCCCTCGAGCAGGTCCAGCTCGGGGCGCTCGAGATGACCCGCGTCAGCGTCGGCGTGGTCGGTCCCATCGTGCCGGACTTCAACGTCTTCAACCTGCCGTACGTGTTCCGCAGCCTCGACCAGATGCACAACGTCGTCGACGGCGAGATCGGCACCGCGCTGCTCGACAAGCTGTCGGCCGGCGGGCTGATCGGGCTCGGCTACATGGATGCCGGCTCCCGGTCCTTCTACAACAAGACCAAGGCCATCGAGACGCCGGCGGACCTCGCCGGCATGAAGATCCGCGTCATGCAGAACCCGATCTTCGTCGACATGGTCAACGCGCTCGGCGGCAACGGCCTGCCGATCGCCTACAACGAGCTCTATACCGCGATGCAGACCGGCGTCGTCGACGGCGCCGAGAACAACCCGCCCTCCTACGAGTCCGGCAAGCACTACGAGGTCGCCGGCTACTACACGATCGACGAGCACCTGATGGTGCCGGAGATCTTCGTGTTCTCCAAGAAGGTCTGGGACACCCTCGACGAGGTCGACCGGCAGCTCATCCGCAACGCCTCGGTGCTGGCGGCGCGCAAGGAGCGCGAGCTGTGGGCGGCGCGCGAGAAGGCGTCCATGGACATCCTCAGGGAGAAGGGCGTGACGATCGTCGAGAACGTCGACAAGACGCCGTTCATCGAGGCCACGAAATCGGTCCGCGAAAAGCATGGCGCCGACTACGCCGATCTCCTGAAGCGGATCGAGGCGACGAAGTAGCGCGAGTTCGGCTCGTTGCGAGGCGTCCGGCGCCGGTCCAGCGACCGGCGCCGGTGTCCTGAAAGACGCCGGTCTCCACACGAGTGCGATTCCACGGGACGATGCCGATGCGACCGATCTACGTCCGCCTGATGGACAGGCTCTACTGGCTCTGCATCGGCATCGGGATCGTGTCCGTCGTCTGCATGACGCTGCTGATATTCGCCGGCGTGATCATGCGCTACATCTTCCTGATCGGCGCCAACTTCGCCGAACCGCTGTCGATCTTCTTCGCCGTCCAGCTCACCATGTACGGCGCCGCCGCCTGCCTGCGCGCCGGCGTCCACCTGCGTCTGACGCTGTTCGTCGACATGTTGCCCGAGCGGCTGCGGCCGCTGCCGATGCACTTGGTCCAGCTCCTGCTCGGCGCCATCGGCGTGTTCATGGTCATCTACGGCCAGAGCCTGGTGCGCACCACATGGTTCCAGGCCTATCCGGAGTTCGTCTACGTGCGGGTCGGCTTCGTCTATTCGGCGATCCCGATCAGCGGGCTGTTCACGGTGCTGTTCGTCGTCGAGAGCTGGCTCTATCCGCAGGCTATGGCGCAGGAGCTCGAGGACGAGGCGCGGCACGCAGAGAAATTCGCCGAGGAAGAGGCCAGGAGGCTGACGCTGTGAGCCCCATGCAAGCCGCCGAGAGGGGAGCCTGAGGGATGGGAGGCGCGTTCGCCCCGGTCGTGCTGCTCGGCAGCCTGTTCGCGCTGCTGATCCTCGGCATGCCGATCGCCTACGCGCTCGGCGTCGCCGCGCTCGTCTCCGCCATCTATGTGGGCCTGCCGCTCGAGGCGGTGCTGCTGAAGGTCTCCGACGGGGTCGACGATTTCGCGCTCCTCGCCATCCCCTTTTTCGTCTTCGCCGGCGCGCTGATGGCGGAGGGCGGCATGGCGCGCCGCCTCGTCGCCTTCGCCAATATCTTCGTCGGTTTCCTGCGCGGCGGCCTGGCGATGGTCAACATCCTGTCGTCGATGTTCTTCGGCGGCATCTCGGGATCGGCGGTCGCCGACACCTCGTCTATCGGCTCGATCATGATCCCGATGATGAAGAAGCAGGGCTACGAGGATCATTTCGCCGTCAACGTGACGATCACCTCGGCGACGCAGGGCATCATCATCCCGCCGAGCCACAACGCCATCATCTACACCTACGCGGCCGGCGGCACGATCTCGATCGCGCAGCTGTTCATGGCCGGCATCGTGCCGGGAATAATGATCGGGCTGGCGCTGATGATCCTGGCCTTCGTCGTGGCGACGAAGCGCAACTATCCGAAGGGCGAGCCGGTCGCGATCCGCGACGCGGCGCGCATCACCTGGGAGGCGATCGCCGGCCTGTTCACCGTCGTCATCATCGTCGGCGGCATCATCGGCGGCATCTTCACGCCGACGGAGTCTGCGGCCGTCGCCGTCGTCTGGGCCTTCCTGGTGACGATGTTCATCTATCGCGACATGGGCTGGCGCGACCTGCCGCGGGCGCTGCACGGGGTCATCCGGACTGTCGCCATGGTGATGATCGTCATCGGCTTCGCGGCGAGCTTCGGCTACATGATGACCCTGATGCAGGTGCCGGCCAAGACCACAGCCTTCCTGCTGCAGCTGTCAGACGACAAGTACGTCATCCTGATGTTGATCAACATCATGCTGCTGGTGCTGGGCACCTTCATGGACATGGCGCCGCTGCTGCTGATCTGCACGCCGATCCTGCTGCCGGTGGTGCTCGCGGTGGGAGTCGACCCGGTCCACTTCGGCATCATCATGATGCTCAACCTGGGAATAGGCCTGGTGACGCCGCCGGTCGGCACGGTGTTGTTCGTCGGCTGCGCCATCGGCAAGGTGTCGATAGAGAAGGTCAGCCGCCATCTGTGGCCGTTCTGGTTCGTGATGATTGCGGTTTTGCTGCTGGTCACGTATTTCCCGGTCTTCGCACTGTATCTTCCAAGCCTGCGCTACCCCGGGGTGTCCTATTGAAGACTGTGGCTGTCGCCCGTGACGGGCGAGCAATGACGATCGAACCGTGATGCCGACCACCTCGAGTGCCTTCCGGCCGCTGCGGCCGCCGCGCAACCTGACCAGCGAGCTGATCACCCGCCTCACCGACGAGATCACCGCGGGCAACCTTGCGCCCGGCACCAGGCTCCCCACCGAACAGGAGATGATGGCCACGTTCGGCGTCAGCCGCACGGTGGTGCGCGAGGCGATCGCCGTGCTGCGGGCCGAAGGCCTGGTCGAGACGCGGCAGGGATCGGGCGCCTTCGTCTCCGTCGATCCCGGCCGCAGGCCGTTCCGGATCGATCCCGAGGGACTGCAGTCGCTCGCCGAGGTGCTGAACGTCATGGAACTGCGCATCGCCGTGGAGAGCGAGGCGGCGGGGCTCGCCGCCGAGCGGCGCACCAAGGCGGACCTGGCCCGAATGGACCGGACGATCGCCGCCTTCCGCAAGGCGATCGAGCGCGGCGAGACGGCGGTAGACGCGGACTACGACTTCCACGCCGCCATCGGCCGGGCGACCGGAAACACCTACTTTTCGCAGTTCCTGGGCTTCCTCGGCCGCTTCATCATTCCGCGGCAGACGATCCACGTCGACGCCGAGGACGCCGATAGCCGCAGGCAATACCTGGAAGGCGTGCTGAAGGAGCACCTGGAGATCCGCCGGACCATCGGCGACGGCGAGATGATCGCCGCCCGCGCGGCGATGCGCACCCATCTCGAGCACGGCGTCCAGCGCTACAAGCGCCTGGCCGGCCAGTCCGCCGCGCGCCGCTAGGCTCCGATGACCTGCGGCGACTTGCGGGCACCGCACCGCCGGGCCATGGTGTGCCCCGCCGCGCCTGACAGGGACGCCACATGCCGCTGCCAGTTGATCGCCTGAAAGGCTCGATACCGCCGCTCGTCACGCCGTTTCGCGGCGGCGAGGTCGACCATGACGCCTATGCACGCCTGGTCGAGATGCAGGTCGAGGGCGGATCGCACGGGATGCTCGTCAACGGCACGACCTCCGAGCCTGCCTCGCTGACGACCGAGGAGCGGAACCGCACGGTCGACACCGCGGTCGCCGCCGCGGCCGGCCGCTTCCCCGTCGTCGCCGCGACCGGGTCGCAGTCGATCTGGGAAACCCGGCTGCTGACCGACCACGCGGTCGAGGCCGGCGCCGACGCCGTGCTGATCGTCACGCCCTACTACACGCGGCCGCCGCAGCGCGGCATGGTGGAATACTACCTGGAGGTCACCCGCGACGTCCCCGTCCCCTGGATGATCTATCACATCCCCGGCCGCACAGCCGTCTCGGTCACCCTCGACACGGTGCGGGAGCTGAAGGAGAAGTCGCCGACCTTCGTCGGCATGAAGCACGCCTCTCCGGACCTCGATTTCGTCTCCGACTGCCTGGCGGCGGTCGGCGAGGACTTCCGCATCTTCGTCGGCCTCGAGCACCTGTCCTTTCCGATGATGACGGTCGGCGCCTGCGGCCTGATGAACGCCGTCGGCAACATCCGGCCGACGGACCTCGCCGAACTCTGCGAAGCCGTCTGGGCGGGCGACCTGAAGGCGGGGCGCGCATTGCACCAGCGGCTCCACGAGATCAACAAGGCGGTGTTCTTCGACATCAATCCGATCCCGATGAAATATATGATGAAGCGTCTCGGCATCCTGCCGGACAACGAACACCGCCTGCCGATCGTGCCGGCGACGCCGGACCTGGAAGCGCGCCTCGACGAGGTGCTCGCCCGGGCCGGCATGATCTGAACCATCGCGATTCGAGGAACTGGCAATGCGACTTACCAGCTACAGGTCGGGCGACACGGTGTCCTGGGGCGGCGTCGTCGACGGCGGGATCGTCGATCTGCGCAAGCGACTGCCGGACTATCCGACCGTGCGCGCTTTGCTGGAGGACGATGGTTTCGATGATGCACGCGTTGCCCTCTACGGGGCGGATCCCGATGTCGGGCTCGACACGGTGACGCTGCTGCCGCCGGTAACCGATCCCGGAAAGATCATCTGCATCGGGGTCAACTACGCAAATCGCAATGCGGAGTATCGGGACGGGTCGCAGGAAGCCCCCTATCCCTCGATGTTCGTGCGCTTTCCGGGGTCCTTCGTCGGCCACCGCACGCCGATCGAGCGGCCGCCGGTCTCCGATCAACTCGACTACGAGGGCGAGATCGCGCTGGTGATCGGTACGCCCGGGCGGCGCATTCCCGCCGAGCGGGCGCTTGGCCACGTCGCCGGGGCGACGCTGGCCAACGAGGGCACCGTCCGCGACTGGGTGCGCCATGCCAAGTTCAACGTCACGCAAGGCAAGAACTTCGACCGATCCGGTGCGATCGGTCCGTGGCTGGTGACCGCCGACGAGATCGATCTCGCCGCGCCGCTGCGCCTGACGACGACCGTCAACGGCGAGGTCCGCCAGGATGATACCACCGACAGCATGATGTTCTCGTTCGCCCGGCTGATCGAGTACATCACCACCTTCACGACGCTGAAACCCGGCGACATGATCCTGACCGGCACTCCGACCGGCGCCGGCGCCCGCTTCGATCCGCCGCGCTGGCTCGTGCCCGGCGACGTCGTCGAGGTGACCGTCCCCGAGATCGGCACACTGACAAACGCCGTGATCGACGAACCGAAGTGACGA
Source organism: Microbaculum marinum (assembly GCF_037855135.1). NCBI lineage: Bacteria > Pseudomonadati > Pseudomonadota > Alphaproteobacteria > Hyphomicrobiales > Tepidamorphaceae > Microbaculum > Microbaculum marinum. The sequence goes on along the minus strand of NZ_JAZHOF010000005.1, from coordinate 310,486 downwards.
GGCTCCGCTCGCCGGACCGGCTTCCGTTCCCCCGGCCATGACCTTCAAGCGCGACACCTTCGCCCTGACGGCCCTGCTCGGCACGCTGACGGCGCTCGGGCCGCTGTCGACGGACATGTACCTGCCGTCACTGCCGTCGCTGACCGACAGGCTCGGCAGCACACCGGCCGAGGCTCAGCTGACCCTGTCGGCCTTCCTGTTCGGCTTTGCCTCCACCCAGATCTTCTACGGGCCTCTGTCGGACCGCTACGGCCGCAGGCCGGTGCTGCTTGCGGGTCTGGCGATCTTCATCGTGGCGAGCGCCCTGTGCGCGATGGCCGCATCGATGCCGCTGCTGATCGCCGCCCGTTTCCTGCAGGCCGTCGGTGCGTCGGGGCCGATCGTACTGGCCCGCGCGGTGGCCCGCGACCTCTATTCCGGCCGTCGCGCCGGCCAGGAACTTGCGCTGATGGCGACCATCATGGGGATCGTCCCGACGCTGGCGCCGACGCTGGGCGGCGTCATGGAGATCTTCTTCGGCTGGCGGTCGAGCTTCATCCTCACCGTGGCGCTCGGCCTGCTGCTGTTCGTTCTGGTCGCATTGCGGCTGCCGGAAACGCTGCCGAAGAGCGCCCTCGACCCGCCGACACCGCTCGGCATGATCAGGATCTTCGCTCGACTGGTGCGCCACCGGCAGTTCGTCGTCTACGTGTCGATGGTCTGCCTGTGCTACGCGACGGTGTTCACCTTCATCTCGGTCTCCTCCTACGTGCTGCAGGGCCAGTACGGGCTGACGCCGCTCGCCTTCGGCGTCTCCTTCGGCCTGTGCAGCCTCGGCTACATCTGCGGGACGCTGCTCGGCCGCAAGGTCACCGGCCTGTACGGGATCGACGCCGGGATCGCGCTCGGCGCCAGCCTGATGAGCGTCGGCGGCGCGGCGGTGGTGTTCTTCGTCGTCACCGACCTCGGCGGCGTCTACGCGGTGGTCGCGGCTTCCGCCGTCGCCTTCGCCGGCGTCGGCAGCGCGCTCGCCCAGTCGATGGCCGGCACGCTGATGCCGTTCCCGGAGAACGCCGGCGCCGCCTCGTCGCTGATGGGGGTGTGCCAGATGACGTCGGCGGCGCTGATGGGCGTGTTCGTGGCGGCGGTCATGGACGCCGGCGTGTTCGCCGACCAGGCGCTGCCGCTGGCGCTCGCCATGGCCGGGCTCGGCGGCCTGACCCTTGCCGTGTTCCTGGCAAGCCGCCGCACCCGCAAGTCCGGCATCACCGACTGACCCGGATTCAGCCCCCGAACAGGCGCTTGAAGAAGCCGTTCTGGCCGAACAGGCCGTTGCGGGCCGGCGCCTGCGCCGCCGGGCGCACCTGCGCGCTCGGATCGTAGCCGGCGGTCTGGCTCGCCGGGTCCTGCATCCACGGCTGCGTCTCGCCGGAGGCGACCATCGGCTCGTTGCCGCGCGGCTGGTAGTCGCCGGGCAGGTCGGCCATCGCCAGGCCCTCGTGCGCCTCGGCCATGAACGCGTGCCAGATCTCCGCCGGCAGGCTGCCGCCGGTCACCTTCTTGGTCGGTGTGCCGTCGTCGTTGCCGAGCCAGACGCCGGCGACGAGATAGGCGGTGTAGCCGATGAACCAGGCGTTCTTGTACTCCTGGCTGGTGCCGGTCTTGCCGGCGGCCGGCCACTGGTCGAAGCCGGCGCGGCGGCCGGTGCCGTCGGCGACCGTCTGCTTCAGCATGTAGTTCATCTCGCCGACGGCGTAGGGCGAGACCACCTGGCCCGGCCCGTCGCCGCTGCGCTCGTAGAGAAGTTCGCCCTCGGTCGTGCGGATCCGTCGGATCACGTAGGGCACCACGCCGTAGCCACCGCTGGCGAACGGCACGTAGGCGCTGACCAGCTCGAGCGGCGTCACCTCCGAGGTGCCCAGCGCGATCGACATGTTGTTGGGGATCTCGGAGCGGATGCCGAGGCGGTGGGCGGCCTCGATCACCCGCTCGGTGCCGAGTTCCGCCGTCAGCTTGACGGCCACCGTGTTGATCGAATCCTTCAGGCCCTCGGTCAGCGTGACCGGGCCGCGGTATTTGTTGGAATAGTTGCCGGGCGACCAGTCGCCGAAGCTGACGGGAATGTCGTTGCGCATCGTCTCCGGCGTCAGCCCGGCTTCCATCGCGGCGAGGTAGACGAAGGTCTTGAACGACGAGCCCGGCTGCCGCTTTGCCTTGATGGCGCGGTTGAACTGGCTCTTGACATAGTTGCGGCCGCCGATGATGGCCCGCACCGCGCCGCTGGTGTCCATGGCCACCAGCGCGCCCTCGGAAACGCCCTTCTCGGCGCCCTGCTCGTCGAGCACCCTGACTAGCGCCGCCTCCGCGGAGTTCTGCATGCGCATGTCGATGGTGGTGTCGACGACGATGTCGGAGCGGACCTCGCCGATGAACGAGGGCACCTGCTCCCAGACCCAGTCGGCCACGTATCCTGCCGCCTCGCCCGGCGTCTGCGGCCGCATCTCGGCGCCGCTGATCAGCGCCAGCTTGGCGTCGTCGTCCGATATGAAGCCGGCGTCGACCATGGCGCTGATGACGGTCTGGGCGCGCTCTTCCGCCAGGTCCGGGTTGGCGGTCGGCGCATAACGCGACGGCGCCTTCAACAGGCCGGCGATGGTGGCCGCCTCCGCCAGCGTCACCTCGCGCGCCGACTTGCCGTAGTAGGTCCGCGCCGCCGCCTCGACGCCGGTCGCGCCGCCGCCGAGATAGACGCGGTTGAGATACATCTCGAGGATCTCGTCCTTCGAGTACTTGTGCTCAAGCCACAGCGCCAGCAGCACCTCCTGCACCTTGCGGCGAATGGTGCGCTCTGGCTTCAGGAACAGGTTCTTGGCGAGCTGCTGGGTGATCGTCGAGCCGCCCTGGCGGACGCCGCCGGCGGTGAAGTTGACGAACACGGCGCGGGCTAGGCCGACCGGGTCGATGCCGAAATGGGAATAGAACCGCCGGTCCTCGATCGCCATCACGGCCTGCGGCAGGTAGGGCGGCAGCTCGAACAGGCGCACCGCCTCGCCGCCGGTCTCGCCGCGGTTGCCGAGCACGGTCCCGTCCGCGGCGACGACCATCACGTTGGCCGGCCGCTCCGGCACCGCCAGTTCCTCGGGCGGCGGCAGCGTCATCGCGAAATAGCCGATGACGCCCATCACGCCGATCAGCGCCCACAGGCCGAGCACGAAGCCGAGATAGACCAGCCGTCCGATCGTCCGGCCGATCCCACCGCCTTTGCCGCGGCGGCGCTTGGCCGGCTTGCGCGGTCTGGCGCGTCGGCTGGACGCCGGCGCCTTGGCACTCTTCGTCCCGGTCTTCACCGAAGCCTTTCGCGCCGGCTTGGCCCGCGATTTCGGCTTGGCCGGCTGCACCGGACCGCCGCCTACCCGATCCTCGGGTCGCAGTCTCAGATCGGGGCTCATGTCGTAAGGCTCTTCCGCGTGTCGGCCACCCGCCTCGGTCGCGCGCGGCTGTGTTCCGGTTTCCGATTGCCACCCGCCGGGTGCGGGCGTGGCTGGCCGCATACGCAATACCCTGAACGGCGGCCAACCGGCGCCCGCGAAAAGGCAAAGTAAATCCGGCTACTTAAGGGCGGGTTAAGGATAAGATCGTGGCAGGATGGGCGGTCGGGCCCGCCGTTGCACTGGCGCCACAGGCCTTGCCGCCGATGCCGCCTCCGGCTGCGATCACGACCATTTCAAAAGCGCGACGATGGCAGAAACGTCCGCAGCATGACACACTTTCCGGCAACCGGAGCGCCGACTGCCGGCGTCCACCTGCCCGGCATCCACACGGGAGAAGCCGATGCGTCTCGTTCGCCCGTTCGTCTGCGTCGCCCTGCGCCCGACCGTCGGGATCGTCCTGGCGGGCCTCCTCGCCGCGTTGCCGGCCGCTCCGGCCAGTGCCCAGGATGTCGAGCCCGAGCGCTGTCCCAGATTGATCGCCTACGATCCGCCGCGCGTCGTTCCGGCCGCCTTCCGGCTCGTTCAGGCCGAGGCCGGCAGTGACGTCCGGCTGACCTATGTCGGCCACTCGACCTTCCTGATCGAGAGCCCCGCCGGCGTCACTATCGCCACCGACTACAACGACATGGTCCGGCCGACGGTGGTGCCGCGCATCGCGACGATGAACATCGCCCATTCCAGCCACCATTCCTACAACCCGGACCCTGGCATCGAGCACCTGCTGCCCGGCTGGAAGCGCGACGGCGAGCCGGCGAAGTGGGAGCTGACGGTCGACGACGTCTGGTTGCGCAATGTCACCACCAACATCCGCGGCGGCTTCGCCGAGACCGAGCGCGACGCCAACTCGATGTTCGTGTTTGAGGTCGCCGGCCTCTGCATCCTGCACCTCGGCCATCTCCACCACGTGCTCACCGGGGATCACCTTAAGGCGCTCGGCCGCATAGACGTGGTCCTGGCGCCGGTCGACGGCAGCTATACGCTCGACGTCGAGGGCATGATCGAGACGCTGCAGGACCTGCAGGCGCCGCTGATCATCCCGATGCACTATTTCGGCTCCTCCACGCTCAACCGGTTTCTGGTGCGGATGGGCGCGCAGTACGAGGTGGTGCTCAGCGATACGCCGTCGGTGGTCGTCTCGCGCGATTCGCTTCCCGTCCTGCCGACGGTCCTGGTGCTGCCGGGATACTGATCGCCGCTGGACCGCAGTTTCCGGGTTTCTGGCAAAGCAATCGAAAGGTTTGGCGCGATAGGGTGCGCGCAGTCGCGGTCCGCGGGGTGGCCGGCGACCCGGCAGCGGAGCACGACATGGCCGACACGACGGAACGGACCGCATCGCCTTCGGCGCTTGCCGGCAGACCGCCGCACGACGACCTCCTCGCCGGCCGCGGTATGGTCCTGCTCGCGGTTGCGGGGCTGCTCGCCGCCATTCTCCTGGCCGGCCTGCTGCTGCGGGCGCTGACCGAGCCGGGCGATACCAATTCCTACGCACCACTTGCCGACGCGTTCCTGCACGGGCGCCTGGACATCACCGGCTGCGTCGACGTCGACTGCGCGATCCACGACGGCAGGACCTGGGTGATCTTCCCGCCCCTGCCGGCGGTTCTGGCGATGCCGTTCGTGGCGATGTTCGGCCCCGGCTTCGCCGGCTTCATCGCGCTGGCGCTGGTTGCCACGGCCGTTTCGCTGTGGATGTGGTGGCGCATCTTCGGTCGGCTGTCGCTCGACCGGCCGGCGGCGATCTGGCTGCTGCTTGCTCTCGCCTTCGGGACGCCGCTCTACTACGTCACCATCCGCGGCGACGGGGTCTGGTTCTTCGCCCAGTCGACGGCGTTCCTGCTGGTCACCTTCGCGATCCACCAGACCCTGCGGGGCAGTACGCTCTGGCTTGCCGGCCTCGCCATCGGGCTGGCGTTTCTCAGCCGGCAGATGTCGCTGTTCTACCTGCCGTTCCTGTTCGTCCTGGCGCTGAGAACCGACGAGCCGCTGATCTCGCTGCGCTGGCCGCACTGGCGCCGCGCGCTGGCGCTCGGTTTGCCCGTCGCCGCGGCGCTCGCCGTCTACTTTCTCTACAACTATGCCCGCTTCGGCGATCCGCTCGACACCGGCTACGGCTACATGATGCCGCCCGGGCCGGACGACAGGACCATGGTCGACGACCGGCTCGACCGGTACGGCCTGTTCTCCTCGGCCTACCTGCTGTTCAACGTCATGTACCTGTTCGTGCAGGGCTTCCACCTGGAGTTCGCCGGCCCGACCATGACGGTGCCGCAGATGCTGGATTCCGCCGGCACCTCGCTGCTCGCCGCCAGCCCCTTCGTCCTGCTCGCGGTCTTCGCGCCGCTGAGGCGGCCGGTCGCGATCGGCGTCCTGACGATCTTGATCATCGCTGTGCCGATCCTGTTCTACCATTCCAACGGCTTCACCCAGTACAATGCCCAGCGCTACGTGCTCGACTGGCTGCCCGTCCTGCTCGTCATCCTCGCCTTCGCGCTGCGCCGCGCGCACCTGCTGCCGGCGCTGCAGGTGCTGGTGACCTACGCGATCGGACTGAACGTCGTGACCATGGTGATGCTGGCGCTGACCGCGACCTGACGCGCCCGACGCTCAGGCGACGGCGTCCTTTCCCGGATCGATCCGGAAGGTCACGAACTTGTGGCCGAGGAAGTTTGCCGCGGCGCCGACGCCGATCGCGATGCCGTGCCCGGTGGCGAGGGGCATGAACGCGTAGCCGACCGCCGGAAACACGACCTCCACCAGCGCAATTGCGACCGACCAGACCACCACCGCGCCGAACGCGTTGACCAGCAGGAAGATCGCGATCTGCGGTCCGAGCGCCCGGTTCGAGCCCGGAAACACGTAGGCCCGGTAGAGCGTGAAGCCGGCGCTCATGCCGATCGCGTAGGCGACCAGGATCGCCCAGGAGAACGGCAGGACCATCGACAGGGGAAACCGCATCAGCCAGTTGATCGCCGCCGCCAGTCCGCCGAGCAGCAGGAACCGGACGATCTGGTTGTCGAGTCCGGCGCGCAGAAGCCCCGCCGGCATCACGCGCCCAGCCCGAACCAGGCCGCCAGGAACGCCGCCGCCATGACCGCGCCCAATGCCACGCTGGCTCGGTCGCGCACCGCGAAGGCGACGGGATCGTCGTTGAGCTCGCCGCGCTGGCAGAGCAGCCAGATCCGGCCGATCCACAGGAACAGCACCGGCGGAAATGCCCACAGCCACACGGAGTTCTGGTAGAGCCCCGCCTGGAAGGCGTCGTTGATCAGGTACAGCACCATGATCATCACCGCCGCCAGGCCGCTGGACACCCCCATCGCCAGGATCAGCGGGCCGTCGCTCGACAGGTAGCCGCGGCCGGCGACCTTGCGCTCGCCGAGAGTCGCCATGCGCTCGATCTCGGTATGGCGCTTGGCGAAGGACAGCGACGAGAACAGGAACATCGAGAAGACCAGCAGCCAGGGCGACACGACGACCTGGGCGGCGGTGATGCCGAGTCCGAGGCGCAGCGTGAACAGCACCGCCAGCGTGAAGGCGTCGAGGATCGGCTGGCGCTTCAGACTCATCGAGTAGGCGACCGTGAGGAGCAGATAGGCCAGCAGGATGACGACTGCGATCGCGCCGATCAGGGCGCCGAGCCCGAAGCTCAGGAGGAACCCAACCGGCAGCGCGGCGATCGCGTAGAGCACCGGCAGGCGCCCGCTGGCCAGCGGTCTGTGCCGCTTCGACCAGTGCAGCCGGTCCTCGGGCAGGTCGAACAGGTCGTTCAGCAGGTAGGTGGTCGACGCCAGTATGCTGATCGCCACGAAGGCGATCAGGGCGTTTACCCAGGCGGCCGGATCGGCCAGGTGCCCGCCCAGGATCAGCGGCGCGAAGACCAGCGCGTTCTTGGCCCACTGGTGCGGCCTTGCCGCCTTGGCGAATGCCCGCGCAACGCTCTTCCGGGGAAACACGGCCTCGACCGGACCCGCCTGCCGGGCATCGCGTTCAACCGAGCCCCGCGCCTCGACGATGACGACCGACTTGGCGCGCCGCCAGACCGCCAGGTCGGCGGCGGAATCGCCCGCGTAGGCGAAGCCGTCCGGATACAGTTCGGCGAGCTTGTCCGCCTTCGCGGCGCCCTTGATGTTGGTGACGCCGTCGCTGGCGACCACCTTGTCGATGAAGGGAAAGCGCCGCGCGATCGCCGAGGCGAGGAACACGTCGGCCGCCGTCGCCAGGACTACGGTCCGGCCGTTTGCCTTCGCCTCGGTGGCGAAGGCGGCGAGTTCCTCGTTTACCGGCAGGAAGTCGACATCGACGCTCACGCGCTCGGCGAGCTTGCGCTTGACTGCGGCGCGGCCCTCCAGCAGCCAGCGCGCCAGCACGAAGATCCGGAGCGGATTTCGGCGCACATAGGCGAGGGCGGTCTCGTGCAGCAGGTCGCAGCGGATCAGGCTGCCGTCGAGGTCGAGCACCAGCGGCGTGTCCGGCCCAGTCGCCTCGGCCCCGGTCCCCGCCTGGGCCACGGCAATGTCGGGGCTCGCCGGCGGAGCCGGGCGGGAGTGCGTTGTCATGCGGACGCTGGTGTTCGAAGTCGTTGTGGCCACGGATCGAACGTTAACAGAGGGATACGGCGCCCGAAATGCAAATGAACTCTGCGCAATATGTTAACGGCGCCGCGTCCGCCGGTGACGAACGCAGTGGTGCCGTCACTCCAGGAACACCGTGACGCTCGCCGCGCGTCCGTCCGCGTCGACCACCGAGACGGTCGAGAACCCGGCGCCGTCAGGCTGCCACCTGGCGTCGCGCCGGCGCTGCGAGGTGTCGATCGGCGCGCCGTTGGCGAACCACTGGAACGGGGGGCGGCCGCCGTCGAGCTTGACCACCAGCGGCCGCGGCCGGCCCGACCCGTCGGTGTCGACCGCGACCCGCGCCCCGTCGGGCGGATAGACGATCGCCGGCGCCGGATCTGCCCCGGCCCCGCCCCCGTGCCCGGCCATCACCTCGCCCGGAGCGAACCGCTTCAGCGCCGGCGGCAGGTCGGCGGCTCCTGCCAGCAGCGTCCCCTTCGGCGGCGGCGGCAACGGCACCCGCCTGCCGCCGACGGCACTCGCCGCCAGCCGCTCGAAGGCGTCGAACAGGATCGGTGCGGCGGTGAGGCGCCCCGACAGGCCGGACACCGGGGCGCCGTCGGGCCGGCCGACCCAGACGCCGATCACGTGGCGGCCGTCGTAGCCGACCGACCAGGCGTCGCGGTAGCCGTAGGACGTGCCGGTCTTGTAGGCGAAGCCGCCATGCGCGCGGCCGGCCGGCGGCGGCGTGCCGTCGATGACGTCGGAGACCAGCCAGGCGGCGCGGGCGTCGAGAAACTCGCCCTTCGGCCGGGCGGCGGGCGCGAGATCGCGGTGCAGCCGCACCGGCGCGCCGCCACTGGCAAGGCCGGCGAACAGCGTGACGACGTCGTCGAGCGTCATGCCGGCGCCGCCGAGCCCGACCGGCAGGCTCGCCGCCTCGCCCTTCGGCAGCACCGGCTCGACGCCGGCCCGCCTGAGCCGCGCCATCAGCCGCGCCGGTCCCACCGCGTCGAGCAGCCGGATCGCCGGCACGTTGAGCGACATCTGCAGCGCCTCGCGCACGCTGACCGTGCCCTGGTAGCCGAAGTCGAAGTTGCGCGGCCGGTAGCCGCCAAAGCTCGCCGGCCGGTCTTCGATCAGCGTCTCGGGATGCGCCAGCCCGGCCTCGAAGGCGAGCCCGTAGATCAGCGGCTTCAGCGTCGAGCCGGGCGAGCGGATCGCACGCACCATGTCGACCTGGCCGGCGCGCATGTCGTCGAAGAAATCCGACGATCCGACCTCGGCCAGCACCTCGCCGCTGGAATGATCGGCAACCAGGATCGCCACCGACATCCGGTCGCCGAGCGGCCTTGCCGCCTCGGAGGCGAGGCCTTCAAGCGCCGTCTGCAGACCGGCCTCGAGGCTGACCTGCCAACCGTTGGCCTCAGGCATGCTGATCGAAAGCAGGCGGGCCAGGTGCGGCGCGTGGTTGGGCATGTCGGCGCGCACCGTCGGGATCCTTGCGGCGAGCGCCGGGCCGAGTTCGTCGGCCTCGATCGCGCCGGCCGCGACGAGGCGGTCGAGCACCCGGTCGCGCGCCGCCTGCGCTGCGCCGGCGTCGCGATCCGGGCGCCGCGCCTCGGGCGACTGCGGCAGCGCCACCAGCAGCGCCGCCTCGGCGAGGCTGAGCTTGCGCGGCTCGTGGCCGAAATAGGCGAGCGCCGCCGCCCTGATGCCTTCCAGGTTGCCGCCGTAGGGCGCCAGCGTCAGGTACCGCTCCAGGATCTCCGGCTTGGAGAAGGCGAGGTCGAGCCGGATCGCGTCGCGGATCTGGACAAGCTTGTCGGCGATCGTGCGGTCCGGCCGCGGCGCCAGCAGCCGGGCGAGCTGCATGGTCAGCGTCGAGCCGCCCGAGACGATACGCCCGTGCGCCGCGACCTGCCAGGCCGCGCGCAGCAGCGCCAGCGGATCGACGCCCGGATGGTCGGCGAACCGCCGGTCCTCGTAGGCGAGCAGCATCTCCACGAAGCGCGGGTCGATGCTGGCCAGGTCAGCCTGCAGCCGCCAGCGCCCGTCGGCGATCGCGAACGGCCTGAGCAGCACCCCGTCGCGGTCGCGCAATTCCCGCGACGTCTCGATCGCCCGGGCCCGCTCGACCACCGCGGAGCCTTCGCGCGCCGTCAGGAAGCCGCCGGTTACGGCGATCGCCGCGACCACCACCCACGCCGTGAGTACGCCGGCGATCGCGGAGACGGGCGAGCGTGTGCGGGACGGAGAGGTCATCGGCCGACCCGCCGGTGCCAATGGGGCCCGTCAATTCCGTCCCCCGCGAGGCCCTCATGGTGCCGAGGGCGGCATCGCCGCCCGTCTCGAACCATGAGGGCGGGCGCATTGCTCCGGCGCTGGCCGTTCCCAGCTACCCTTCGAGACGCGGCTGCGCCGCTCCTCGGGATAAGGGTTGAGTGAGTGGAGAGGCCCGGGTGGATGCGGCCCCGCCGTACCGTGCGGCCCCTGGGTCCCGGCTCAGGGCCGGGACGTCGTCTCTGCTTTGCGGCCTGTCCGGTGCACAACGGCAGCCCACCCCGCAGCCTAAGCCCCGGACATGATCCGGGGCCCAGCGCGACGCTTGCCTGCGGCGCATCGATCGAGGCGGCCGCCCTCATCGGCCTCAGGGCCGCGGGCCCAGCACCTGCGTGCGCGACGTCTCGCCGCGGGCGGTGAGATAGGGCCGGTACATGTCCTCCACATAGGCCGGCGGATGCACGTAGTCGCCCGGCGTCACCGCGCGCACCACGTAGGCCAGCGTGAAGGAGGGGTCGGAGTTGCCGTCGCGCTCGAAGGCGGCGACGAAGCGGTCGTCGCGGAACTCGACATGGGCCGGGTTGACGTCGTCGGGCAGCCACGGAAAGGCGGCCAGATCGGCGCTGTCGACGAGGTTCGGGTTGTCGATCTCGAAACCCGCCGGCAGCATGTCGACGACCAGCACGCTGCTCGGCCACGAATTGTGCTCGGCGACCTCGATGACAGCCACCATCCGCGCGTTCTGGCCGACCTCGCCGACGGAAACCGAGTTGCCGTCGAGGTCGAAATAGGTGCGCGAGATGGTGAAGCCGTTGGCTTCCGGGCCGCGTGGCTCGCTCGGCACGCCGCTCACCGTGATCACCGCGTCGACGGCACTGTCGGAGCGGTTGGTGACCGTCACCGGCTGCCCGTCGAGGCGCTCTCCCGAGAAGCGGCGCATCAGGTTGCCGTCCACGGCCACGCCGTTCTCCTCCAGCCGGAGATCGCCGGCCTCGTTGATCAGCGCGTTCGCCGCCATCAGCATCCAGCCGTCCTCCTGGGTGGAGGTGTAGGTGCGGCCGGCGCGCTCGGCGTCGACGATGCGGATCAGCGCCGGGATCGGTTCGGCGCCGGCGCCGCTTTCGGCGACCAGCGTCAGCGTCGCCGCCCCGTCGCGCAGCCGCGAGCCGTAGTCGGAGCGCTGGCCGTCGCTGTCGCCGTCGTCCTGCAGGGCGTAGAGCGCCGCGGCGAACGCCTGGCGCGCCCGCTCGTTCTCGCCGTAGAAGGCGAGCGCCGCGCCGAGCTGCGCCCGGGCGAGCGGGGAGGCGAAGTTCTCCAGCTGTGTGTCGACGTAGTAGCGCAGGTCGGAGATCGCCGCGCGCCGGTTGCGGGCCAGCACGTAGAGCGCATAGGCGATCTCGCTGCCCTGGGTGTCGACGCTGTCGGTGTAGCCGAGTGCGTTCGACAGGTTGTCGAGCGCCTGGCCGAAGGCGAGCTCCGGCACCGCGTGGCCTGCTTCCCGCGCCCGTGTCAGGAACTCGGTCACGTAGGAGTCGAGCCACAGGTCGCCGCCGCCCGGGTTCCACATGCCGAAGCCGCCCGACGAGGACTGCTTCGCCAGCACCCCGGCGATCGCCTTGTCGACCCTTTCGCGCAGCTCCGGTTCGGTCCCCAGGCCCAGTTGCTGGGCGACCGACGACAGGTACAGGAGCGGCATGCCGCGGCTGGTAAGCTGTTCGGCGCAGCCGTACGGATAGCGGTCGAGCGCGGCCATGATGGACGGCACGTCGAGGGTGCCCGCCCGGGTGATCGACAGGTTGACGAAGCCGGAGCCTGCGATCCTGTCGGCGACCAGCGATCCGTCGAGCGTCAGGCTGGCGCCGGGAATGAGCGAGACGACGCGCCGGTCGGTGACCGGTGGCTCGGCGCCACGCACGCCGATGTTGAGGCTCTGGGAGATCGTCATCCCGTCGGCGTGCACCAGCCGCACGGTGATCCGGTCCTGGCCGATCCGGGTGCCGGTCAGCGGGATCGAGATCGCGGTGCGCTCCTGCTGCGCGAGGTTGAGCATGTTTGCGGGTTCCGGCGGCCCGGTGCGCACGATGCCGGCGCTGTCGACCTCGATGCGCCAGGCGCCGGCGGGGCCGTCGGTGTTGTCGATGTCGACGCGCAGTTGGGACTGGTCGGCCGGCGCCAGGAAGCGCGGCAGCGCGGAGACCAGCACCACCGGGTCGCGAACGATCACGTCGGCGCTGCCGTGGCCGACGCTGGAGGCGGTCCAGGCGACCGCCATCACCCGAAGCGTGCCGTTGAACTCGGGCACGTCGAAGCTGACCGTGGCCTTGCCCTCGGCGTCGGCGGTGACGATGCCGGAGAACAGCGACACCGGTTCCTGCGTCGGCGGCGAGCCGTCCATGCCGAGACCCGCCTCGCCGCCGCCCGAGCGCAGCCGGCCGGTCTCGCCGGTCAGGCCGTCGATCAGCTGGCCGTAGATGTCGCGCATCTCCATGGCGAGCTTGCGCTGGCCGTAATACCAGTCCTCCGGCGCCGGCGGCTCGTAGTGGGTCAGGTTGAGGATCCCGACGTCGACGGCGGCGACCGTCAGGTAGGCCTGCTCGCCGGGCGTCAGGCCCTCGACCGCCGCCGGCACCGCCATCGTCTCGCGCGGCCGGGCGATGTCGGGCAGCTCGAGCGAGACCGCCAGGGTCCGGTCGGCCGTGTCGACCTCGAGCCAGGTCAGCCCGACGGCGCGCGTCGGCATTCGCGAGGCGCTGCCGCCGGCCATCGGACGGATCACCGTCGCCGTGACGTAGGCGCCCGGCGACCAGTCTTCGCCGACCGTCAGCTCTATCGTGGTGCCGCCTTCCTGAACGTCGATCTCGCGGGTTTCCAGCAAGCCTTCGGCGACGACGTTGACGATGGCCTTGCCGGAAAAGCGCGGCGCGATGGTCACCGTGGCGGTGTCGCCGACCCGGTATTCCGGCTTGTCGAGGCTCAGTTCGAGCGTGTCGGGACTGTCGGCGCTGCTGGTCTCGACATACCAGCCGGCGGTGAAGGACACGCTGGTCACCGGTCCGGCCGCCTCGGCGGAGGCGACCTCGAGGCGGTAGCGGCCCCAGTCGACGTCGGCCGCGATGCGCGCCGGCTGGTCGGCGGCGACGTCGATCGTGCCGTCGGCGACGCGCGTCGTGTAGGTCACCGCTTCATGGTTCCAGCGCCCGTCGGTGCGGTACCACTGGAAATTGCGTTCGATGCGCACGAGCTCCCAGCGCAGGTTCTGCACGGCGACGCGCCGGCCGTCGGCGCCGACCACGATCACCTCGAACGGCGCGCTGGTGCGCTCGGCGACCGTGTCGTCGGAAAACAGCGGCCTGACGCCGATCATCGGACCGGTCTGCTCGACCGGCAGCTCCAGCGACCGCTCGACCGCCCGGCCGCCGCTCTCGCGCATCCTGACGTCGATGCGCGCCGACATCGGCCGCGTCGTCTCCGGCAGCGCCGGCGTAACGACGTCGAACGTCGCCTTGCCGTCCGCGTCGGTGCGCGGCAGCCCGGCCAGCGTCTCGCGGACCGGCGTCACCTCCTCGTCGTCGAGGCCGAACCGATAGCCGGGCCAGTCCGGCAGGTTCGAGGCCGGGCTGACGGTGATGTCGCCCTCCAGCCGCAGGTCGGCTGCCGGCGCGCCGTACAGGAACCGTCCGTCGACGCTCATTTCGACGGGCCGGAACGCTGGCAGCGCCGTCGCGGCGCTGGTCAGGTCGAACTCGATGCGGTCCGGCACGAAGTCCTCGACGAGGAACTCGATCTCGGAGATCGGATCGCCCTTCGGATCGGAATAGGCGGCGGCCGTCCAGGTGCCGCGCATCGCCGAGCCGATCATCGGCAGGTTGAAGACGTGGCCGCCGAGCTCGTCCTGGCGGCTGACGAAGCGCCGGTCCTCGACGCCGTCGGGGCGCGTCAGCACCATGGTCAGCGGCACCCCGGTGACGGCGTCGGCGGTGTCGTCGCGCACCAGCGCCGTCAGGTAGACGGTCTCGCCGGGCCGGTAGACGCCGCGCTCGGTATATATGAACACGTCGAGCGGACCCGGCGCCGGTCGACCGGCGACGCCGCGGTCGGTCAGGTCGAAGCCGGAGCGGGTCAGGTCGACGAAGGTGAAGTCGGCACTCTCGCCCTGCGCCGCCAGCACGCCGGGCGCCAGACCGCCGGTGCCGCGCGTCAGGCCGGCGCCGAAGCTGGCATAGCCGGCCGCGTCGGTCACCGTCTCGCCGAGCACCTGGTTGTTGCGGGCGATGAGCTGGACCTCGACTCCGGCGAGCGCCTCGGCCGTCTCCAGCGAGCGGGCGAAGACGTGCAGCCCGTCGCCGCCCATCAGCGTCGCAAGGCCGATGTCGGAGACGATGAACCACTGCGTCGCCAGTGGCTCCCAGTACTCCTGCTCGCCCTCGGTCGCCTTCGCCGTCAGCACGTAGACGCCGGGCCGGCGTTCCGGCAGCGCCTCGTCGACCGGGAAGATGGTGGTGACCTCCTTGTTCAGGGTGTCGCCGGAACCCTCCGCGACATCGAGCGTGCCGGTCCACAGCTGCTCGCCGGTCTCCTCGACGATCTGCTCGGCGTCCCATTGGTCGAGCTGGCGCAGGAACGGCCCGTCCCCGACCGCCCGGGCGAGGCCGCGCTCGCCGATCCGGTAGAGCGCAACGTCCACAGACGGCGTGTTGATCGTCACCGCCGGGATGCCCTTCGAGCCGACCCGCGGCAGCACGAAGCTCGACCCCGAGAACCGCACCGAGGGGCCGCGGTCGCGCACGTAGATCTCGAACTCCGAGGCCTGCTCCAGCGTCTCGTCGACCACCGAGGGGATGCCGGCGCGCACCGTGACGCGGTAGCGCTCGCCGTGGCTGACCCCGTCGATGCAGAGCTGCTCGCCCGACGCCGTCACCGCCGGCGGCGTCGCGCCGTCGAGCGTCACATAGGGGGTGAAGTCGAACCGGCCCGCCTCCAGTTCCTCGGAGAACTGCACGCAGATGCGCGGGCTCGCCGCGTCGGCGTCGACGGTGTAGTCGACGATGCGGAAGCCGTGCTCCTGGTGCAGCACGTCGAAGGCGTCGCGCACCGACTGCGAATCGACCAGCGCCAGACTCGCCTTGTAGGCCTGCAGCGCCGGCCGGAACAGATCCTTCGTCTCCAGCGCCCTGGCCAGTTCGGCATAGGCCTGGGCGCGCACCTCGGTATTCTTCGCCCGCCTCACCGCCTCGATCGCCGACGACACGGCGTCGTCGCTGAGCTGGTAGCGGTCGGAACTGTCGGACGGCGAGATCGCCTGGATCGCCCGGCTCAGGTCGAGCCAGACCTGGCCGTCGGACGGCTGCAGCGAAGCCGCGGCCTGGAAGCTGCGGGCGGCGGTATCGGCATCGCCGCGGTTCAGCGCGTCGAGGCCGCGCGCCGTCAGCATCGCGAAATCGCCGGCCGGCGCCTGGCGCGCCTTGATGCGGGCGACGTAGCGGCCGGATTCCTCGACCAGCCAGTCGGCCACGAAGGACAGGTCCGGCCTCGGCATGTCCTCGACGCGCGTCGAGACCTCGACCACCTTGCCGGCGACCGCGCCGGCAAAGCTGTTGAGCGGCCCGACGTCGTTCTTCAGGAAGCACCACTGCGCCGAGGTGTTGTAGGTGAACGCCTTGCAGGAGGTGTCGTTGATGCAGGCCGTCTCGCACGCCCCGAGCGTGACCTCCTTCAGCGTCTGGTAGTCGTGGCCGTAGTAGTCGCCGTCGTCGACGGGAACGATGCGGCGCTCGGTCGTCTGCACCCCTGACTGGCTGTCTGTCTGGCCCACTGTCTGGCCAGCCGACTGGGCGCCTGCGGCCCCGGCCATCATTCCCAGGACCAGTGCCGGCAAGAGTGCGACGAGCAGCGCTGCGTGCGGGACGCGGATGAATGCCATGGGTGTCTCCTCGGACAATCGGTTCGACGCCGGCGCCCCCGGCGGTCTGCAACCTGGATGGGTTGCGGTCCTATCGCGACCTGACCTGCCGGCAGCATATTGACTCGTTGCCGACGCAACGTCCATCGGCCCGCACGCCCGAATAGTGCCCATCCCATCGTGCCGCCGGGCTGCGGCTGGCCGGATCGCGCCGAAAGGCAGCCTGCCCGAACGCAGAAGCCCCAACGCAGACGGGCGGAGCGCCCTGGCGCCCCGCCCGCGATGGTTGGTTCGATGGTCGGAGCTAGTCGTTCGTCACCATGATCCAGCCGGCGACGTTGTGGTTGTTGCCTTCCAGCGCGTCGGTGTTGCCGAGCAGCGTCGGATCGGCGCAGAACCCGATCGTGAACTCGCCGCCCGTCGCGAACACCCGCGAGGCGCTCGCGGCATAGGGCGTCGGCAGCAGCCTCAGGAAGCCGCGTAGCGGGTCGGTGGAGAACCGCTCGATCGATCCGCCCGAGGTCGACCGGTAGCAGAGATCATAGTCGACGAAGAGCCCCGGCAGGTCGAGCGCGAGGCCGAGGATAGCGGTGGCCGATCCGGTGACCCGCTGGCCGTCGTCGACCGTGACCGTCACCGTGTCGCCGATGAACCGGTTGCCGAATATCGAGCCGTCGACGTCGCCCACCTCACCCTGGAAGTTCAGGATCTCGACCACGCCGGCCGGTCCCTGGGGACCGGTTGCTCCGGTCGGTCCCTGAGGCCCGATCGGCCCGGTCGCGCCCGTCGCGCCGGTCGGCCCCTGGGGTCCGGTCGGACCTTGCGGGCCCTCGGGCCCGGCCGGTCCCTGGGCGCCGGTGGCGCCCTGCGGTCCCTGGGGACCCTCCGGACCCGCAGGACCCTCCGGTCCCGTGGCACCTTCCGGACCGGTGGCACCGCGCTTGCCGCGCTTGCCGCGCGGGCCCTGTTCCCCCTGCGGGCCTTCGGGCCCCTGCGGCCCCTCCGCTCCGTCGGCGCCGGTCTTGCCCTGCTTGCCGCGCGGCCCTTCGGGTCCCTGCGGCCCGGCCGGGCCTTCGGGGCCCTCCGGTCCGCAGAACTGGACGAGCGCCTGCTGCTTGTCCTTGCCGGACTTCAGCGTCACCTCGCAGCCCTCGGGCCAGTAGACCTCCTGGAAGTAGAAGATCCGCGCCGCGTTGGAGCGGGTCCGGAACTTGCCGTCCAGCACCACCTTCTGGCCGGGGGCCCTCGTCAGGCCCACGACGATCAGTTCGCCCGCCGAGATCGCCGAATAGACGACGACGAAATCCTTGCTCGTCCGCGCCTGGTCGATGCCGAAGGCGATATCCGGATTCGCCGCGATCAGGTCGTCGAGCCCGCTTGCCGCGCCGGCGTGTCCGGCGCCCGACATCGTTAGGCAGATCGCGCAAACGCCTCCCAGGGCCGCACGTCGCGTGCCGGCCAGTCCGAAAACCCGCATTTTCTGAACCCTTCCGTTTCCCCGCACATCGAACGCCGGTATGGCTTCGCCCCGCCCGGCCGCCCGTCGCGTGCGTTCCTGTTGCCCCTGAAAATACCCTTGTGTTTCAATACAAAAGGTTTCGCCCGCCCAGTGCGGGTCGCCGCCCGGGTGCCCTCCTGCCCCCGAATCGGCCACCCCCATACTACGCAATACAATGCTGCTTGTCGGTTAACAATTGACGGAAGGTCACAATCGGCAGACTGCCCGGCCTGCGTCCTGTCACAGATGCATGGACAGCGGCCCGCGGATGTGGTCTTTGCAAAGGTGCCGGCAGCACTATCTTAACCTGTCGGCGCGACGATCGGATCCGGCGCTTGGTATCGGGAGGAGGCCTCTTATGCGTTTCAAGTCAGCGTTCACCGCTTTTGCCCTTGTGGCATCGGCCGCATTGATGACGGCGTGCAGCGGCGGCGGTGGCGTGTCGCAGCTCGAATATGCGCCTCCGACCGCCTTCAACCCGAGTTCCGGCCTGTCGCCCGACCTGACCAATCCCAACGCGCTGCCCGGCCCCGCTGCCCCTCCGTTCAATCCGTGGTGAACGGACTCCCGACCGGCTGACGCGGCCGCGCCGGCCTCTCGCGACGCCCTTGCCTGAGCGCTCCCGTCGTACCATCCTCGGGCGGCCGGCCCGGCAGATCCGATCCGGGGGGCCGGCTCCCGCCAGACAGGTCAGGCGCCGATGACGATCGACCCGAAATCCTATGCCGGATACCTCCAGCTGGAGACGCTGCTCGCCAGCCAGAAGCCGGTGAGCGCGGCGGTCGGCCGGCCGGCCCACGACGAGCACCTGTTCATCATCGTGCACCAGGTGTACGAACTCTGGTTCAAGCAGGTGCTCTACGAGCTCGACCGGGTCGAGGCGATCTTCGCCGGTCCCTGGGTCGAGGACCGCGACGTCGCGGCGGCGGCGGCGGGCCTTGCCCGCGTCGTCGAGATCCTCAAGCTCGGCGTCCGCCAGATCGACCTGCTGGAGACGATGACGCCGCTCGATTTTCTCGATTTCCGCGACCTGCTGTTCACCGGCTCCGGCTTCCAGAGCCTGCAGTTCCGCGAGATCGAGGTGCGCCTCGGCCTGAAGCGAGAGAACCGTCTGCGGTTCGACGACCAGCCCTTCGAGCACCGCCTCATCGAACCCGAGCAGACCCGCATCCGCGACGTCGAGGCGAGGCCGAGCCTGTTTGACATGGTCGAGGCCTGGCTCGGCCGGGTGCCGTTCCTGGAGACCGCCGGCTGGCAGTTCCAGGAGGCCTACCGGTCGGCCGTCACCGCCGGCGTCAGGGAGGAGATCGCCAGGATCTCCGACAACCCGACGCTCGGCGACAGGCAGCGCGAGGGGCAGGTCGCGGCGCTCGAGGAGGAACTCGGCCGCTTCGAGGCGCTGTTCTCCTCGTCGCCGAAGGACCGCGCCACGCCGGCCCCTGGCTGGCGCATGGCCCGCGGCGCGGTGCTCGCCGCCCTGTTCATCAACCTCTACCGCGACGAGCCGGCGCTGCAGGTGCCGTTCCGCTTCCTCAGCCACATCATGGACATCGACGAGACGCTGACCACATGGCGCTTCCGCCACGCCCAGATGGTCGAGCGGATGATCGGCCGCAAGGTCGGCACCGGCGGCTCCTCCGGCCACAGCTACCTGAACCGGACCGTCGAGCAGCACCGCATCTTCTCCGACCTGTTCGCGCTGGCGACTTTCCTGATGCCGCGCGCCGCGCGTCCCGACCTGCCCGAGGCGCTGCGCCGCCGCATGGCGCTCGCCTACGCGCCCGTCAACGGGCAAGACGGCGCGCCGGACGCGCGGTCCGCCTGACCCGTCCGTCGATCCGGCCCGCACGCAGCCCATGAGCCACGCCCGCCACTTTTCCCGGTTCCTTGCGGCCGATCCCGGCCGGTTGCATCTCGCCGCCCACAGCCACCACGGCTGGCCCGACGTCACCGAGGCCGGCCAGCGGCAGGCCTGGCTGGACGCCATCACGCTGGCCGACCGAAAGTGGGACAAGGTGTTCGGCGAGGTCGTGCCGGCCTTCCAGGTCCATGTCGCACGTCGCCTCGCGCTGTCGGATCCCGCCACGATCGCGGTCGCGCCCAATACCTTCGACTTCGTCCGCCGCCTGCTGTCCTGCCTGCCGCCCCGGCCGGGCGAGAACCGGCCGGCCCGGATCCTCACCACCGACGCCGAGTTCCATTCCTTCGCCCGCCAGACGGCGCGGCTGGAGGAGGACGGCAGGCTTAAGGTGACCAGGATTGCCGCCGAACCGTTCGACAGCTTTCCCGCCCGCTTCGCCGAGGCCGCCGGGCAGGGCGGCCACGACCTGGTCTTCGTCAGCCAGGTGTTCTTCGATTCGGGCTACGTTGTGGAGGACCTCGCCGGGCTGGTCGGCGCGGTGCGCGGCGAGGAGACGCTCGTCGTCGTCGACGGCTATCACGGTTTCATGGCGCTGCCGACCGACCTGTCGGCGATCGGGAACCGCGCCTTCTATCTGGCCGGCGGCTACAAGTATGCGATGTCCGGCGAGGGCGCCTGTTTCATGCACTGCCCGCCGGGCTACGCGCCGCGGCCGCCCGACACCGGCTGGTATGCCGCCTTCGGCGCGCTGGCGGGCGATGCCGGCAGCGTCGCCTACGCCCCCGACGGCGGCCGCTTCCTCGGCGCCACCTTCGATCCGAGCGGCCTCTACCGGTTCAACGCGGTGATGGACTGGCTCGACGGCCTCGACCTCCAGGTCGATGCGATCGACGCGCATGTGAGGTCGGTCATGACCGTCTTCCTCGCGGCGCTGGAGCGCCGGCCCGTCGCCGGTCTCGATCCTGCCGCACTGTTGCGCCGGCCGGGCGTGGATGCCACCGGCCATTTCCTGACCTTCCGTACGCCGCAGGCCGGCAGCCTGCAGGAACGGATGATGGCGGCGAATGTCGTCGCCGACCACCGCCGCGACCGCCTTCGCCTCGGCTTCGCGCTCTACCACGAGCCCGCCGACGCCGACGCCTACCTCGCTCGGATTGCCGCCGCGCTGGACGACTGACGGCGGCTGCGGCAGGAAGGGCGGGCTTCGTGTTGACCCGCAACGCGTCCCGCTCCGTCACCGCCGCAAGTCATTCCTCATTCGACCTGTCGTCGCGCCCAGTATAGGATCAGACGCGGGGAATGGCTTTCCCCTGTGGTACAGCCGTGCCGCCCTTCCGACGTAAATCCCGGCTCTCGTGCCGGGCCCGACACAGGAAGACCCGGCGAGCCGCCGGGCGGGGTTGCGGCAGTCTCAAATCGCCAGGTATTCCTGCCTGAGCTCGGCGTTGTCGAGCACCGCCTGGGCGGTGCCGTCGAAGACCACGTTGCCCATGTCGAGGATGATCGCCCGGTCGGCCAGGTTGAGCGCCGCGATGGCGTTCTGCTCGACGATGATGGTGGTCAGGCCGAGCGACTTGATCTCGTGGAGGATCCGCTCGATCTCCTGGACGATCACCGGGGCCAGGCCCTCGTAGGGCTCGTCGAGCAGCAGCAGCTTGACGTCGCGGGCGAGCGCCCGGGCGACGGCCAGCATCTGCTGCTCGCCGCCCGACAGGGTGACGCCCTCCTGGCGCCGCCGCTCGGCCAGACGGGGGAAATGCTCGTAGAGCCGCTCCAGCGGCCAGCCCTTCGGTTCGGCTATCTGGGCGAGCTGCAGGTTCTCCTCGACGGTCAGGCCGGCGATGATGCGCCGGTCTTCCGGCACCAGGCCGATGCCGGCGCGCGAGGCCTGGAACGCCGACATCCGGTGGATGGCGTCGCCGTCGAGAAAGATCTCGCCGCTCTTGAGTTCGGGCTGCCCGGCGCGCGCGATGGTGCGCAGGGTGGAGGTCTTGCCGGCGCCGTTGCGTCCGAGCAGGGCGACGATCTCGCTCTTGCGGACAGAAAACCCGACCCCCTGCACGATATAGCTTTCGCCGTAATAGGCGTGCAGGTCGGTGCAGGCGAAATAGGTCTCGGCGCCAGCCTCGAGCGGCGTGTTCGGTTGGGTCTCGGTGACAGTCATCACGTTCACAGGTGCGCTCCCCCCAGGTAGGCTTCCTGCACCTTCGGATTTCCCTTGATCTCTGCGGGAAGACCTTCGGCGATCACCGTGCCCTGCGCAAGCACGGATATCTTGTGGGCCAGCGAGAACACGACGTGCATGTCGTGCTCGATGACGATCTTGGTGATCTTCCGCTCGCCGATGCGCTTGAGCAGGTCGATCGTGTTGTTGGTGTCGGCGCGCGACATCCCCGCCGTCGGCTCGTCGAGCAGCAGCAGCTTGGGATCCTGCACCAGGCACATCGCCAGCTCCAGACGCCGCTTGTCGCCGCGCGACAGGCTGCCGGCCAGCATGTCCTTCTTCTCGATCAGGTCGACGTCCTCGAGGATGTGCTCGGACTTCTCGCGGATCTCCTTCTCGCCGGTCACGATGTTCCAGGCGTTGAGCCGGAACGCCCCGTCGCGATGGGCGAAGGCGGGGATCATGATGTTCTCGATCAGGCTCAGCTCCTCGAAGATCTCCGGCGTCTGGAAGACCCGCGAGACCCCCGCCTGGTTGATCTCGTGCGGCTTGATGCCGAGCAGCGAGCGGCCGTTGAAGGTGACCGCGCCGGTATCCGGCACCAGCCGCCCGACGAAGCAGTTGAGAAGGGTCGACTTGCCCGCCCCGTTCGGCCCGATGATGGCATGCACGGCGCCCTCCTCGACCTCGAGGTTGACGTTGTCGAGGGCCTGGAGCCCGCCGAAGCGCTTGTTGACGTCGGTTACCTGAAGGATGCTCATCGCGATCTGTCCCCGCCCCGGCTCATTCGGCGGGCGCGGGCACGGCGCCCGCGTCGCCCTTCCGCGCGCCCCGTTGCTCGGCGCCGCTGCCCGGCCCGCGCCGGAACAGCGTCCCGATCCGCCTGATCCCCTCCATGATGCCGCCGGGCAGGAAGATGACGATCAGCATGAACAGCACGCCGAGGGTGAGCTGCCAGCCCTCCCCGACGAACAGGCCGGAGATCGAGGCCGCGACATCCTGCAGACCCTCCGGCAGGAAGGAGAAGAAGTTGTGCAGGGTGGCGTCGTTGAAGGCGGAGAAGATGTTCTCGAAGTACTTGATGATCGCCGCCCCGAGCACCGGCCCGATCAGCGTCCCGGCGCCACCCAGGATGGTCATCAGCACGACCTCGCCTGAGGCGGTCCACTGCATGCGCTCTGCGCCGGCCAGCGGGTCCGTCACCGCCAGCAGGCCGCCGGCGAGACCGGCATACATGCCGGAGATGATGAAGGCGGCCAGCGTGTAGGGCCGCGAGCTGAGGCCGGTGTAATTCATCCGGTTCTGGTTGGACTTGACCGCCTTGAGCATCATGCCGAACGGCGAATGGGTGATCCGGATCGCCACGTAGAAGGCGATGATCAGCATGACCGCGCAGAAGTAGAAGCCGGCATATCCGTGGAGCTCGAAGCCGAACACGCGTGCCAGCAGTACGCCGTCGCCCTGGTTGACGCCGAACAGGTGGTCGAGGAGGCGCGGGTCGCTGCGCAGCACCCTGAGGCCGGTCTCGCCGTTGGTGATCGGCGTGAGCACCGAATAGGCCAGGTTGTAGGCCATCTGCGCGAAGGCCAGCGTCAGGATGGAGAAGTAGATGCCGGTGCGCCTGAGGCTGATGTAGCCGATCGCCAGCGCGAAGACGCCGGAAAAGACGATGCTCATCAGGATCGCGGGGATGGCGTTCATGCCGAGCAGCTTGAAGGTCCACACCGCGGTGTAGGAGCCGACTCCGAGAAACGCGGCGTGGCCGAAGGAGAGGTAGCCGGTGAGGCCGAACAGGATGTTGAAGCCGACCGCGAAGATGCCGAAGATCGCGAACTTCTGCATCAGGTCCGGATAGGCGGCGCCGATCGGCGCCAGCCAGACCGGCATGGTCAGAACCGCCGCCGAGAAGACGGCGATCAGCGCGTAGTCGCGGCCGGGAGAGATACGTTCGATCATGACGCGCTGCCCTAGGATTCCATGACGCCCTTGCGGCCCATCAGGCCGCGCGGACGCACCAGCAGCACGACGACTGCGACGAGATAGATGATGATCTGGTCGATGCCCGGGAAGATCGCGTTGACCTCGTTCATCGAGGCGAAGGACTGCAGGATGCCGAGCAGGAAGCCGGCCGCCACCGCGCCGCCGAGCGAGCCCATGCCGCCGACCACGACGACCACGAAGGACAGCACCAGGAAGTCCATGCCCATGTGATAGTCGGGCGGCAGGATCGGCGTGTACATGACGCCGGCCAGCCCAGCGACGATCGCCGCCAGAGCGAACATGACGGTGAAGCGGCGGTCGATGTCGATGCCGAGCAGCCCGACCGTTTCGCGGTCGGCCATGCCGGCGCGCACCACCATGCCGAAGGTCGTCCACTGCAGGAAGGCGAAGACGCCGCCGATGATGGACAGCGAGAAGATCAGGTAGACGAGCCGCCAGACGGGATAGACCACGACGCCGGCGCCGAGGCCGAGCATGGTGCCGAAATCGATCATGCCGCGCATGTCCTGCGGCGCCGGCTGCGGGATGGGATTGGCCCCGAAGAAGTGCTTGATGATCTCCTGCAGGACGATCGCCAGGCCGAAGGTGACGAGGATCTGCTCGGCGTGCGGGCGCTTGTAGAAGAAGCGCACCAGGCCGCGCTCCATGACCAGGCCGAAGACCAGCATCACCGGGATCGCCAGCAGGATCGACAGCGGCACGGAGAAGTCGATCAGCGTTGCCCCGAACTCGCCGAACCAGCTCTCGATATAGGGCGTGCGCACTTCCAGCGGCGTGCCCCAGGCCGTGGTCTGGCTGGGATCGACGACGACCTTCTCCAGCGAGAACAGCTTGTTCAGGGTGACGGCGCAGAAGGCGCCGAGCATGAACAGCGCGCCATGGGCGAAGTTGACCACGCCGAGCGTGCCGAAGATCAGGGTCAGGCCGAGGGCGATAAGCGCATAGGCGCCGCCCTTGTCGAGCCCGTTCAGGAATTGCAGGAGGATCGCGTCCATCGAGACGGCCTTTATCGAGTCGGTCGCCGGCGGTCAGGCGACAGCCGGCCCCCCGCGGGAGGCCGGCCGCCGGTTGCTGTCGCGACGCCGGTTCAGGCGCCGTTGTTGCACTGGCCGAGGTCGCCGCCGGCGAACATCGGATTGTCCGGCTCGTACCAGACCTCCTTGGCGGGGACCTCCTCGACGACCTCGAGCAGGTCGAACTCGTTCTCCGGGGCGTCCTTGCCGCGCACCACGAGCACCGGCTTGAAGCACTGGTGGTCGGCTGCCCGGTAGAGCGTCTCGCCGTTGCCCATGCCGGTAAACTTGAAGCCCTTGTTGGATTCCGAATCGATGCCCTCCAGCGAGTCGTCGCCCTCGAAGGCGGCGACGATGCCGCACGGCTCGAAGGTGCCGGCCCGTTCGGCGGCGTCGGCATAGAGCAGCGCCTGGACGTAGCAGGTCTGGGCGGCCTGGCTGGGCGGCTGGCCGTATTTCTGGCCGAACGACTTGGTGAAGGCTTGGGTGCCCTCGTTCTGCAGCTTCCAGTCCCAGTTGGCCGAGCCGAGGATGCCCTTGACGTTCTCGCCGGCGCCCTGGGCCATCAGCTCCGAGTAGAGCGGCACGACCACCTCGAAGTTCTTGCCGTTGACCTGCTTGTCGCGCAGGCCGAACTGCACCGCCTGGGTCAGCGAGTTGACCATGTCGCGGCCGTAGTGGTTGAGGATCAGCACGTCGGCGCCGGAGTTCAAGACCGGCGTGATGTACTGCGAGAAGTCGCCGGCGCCGAGCGGGGTGCGCACGGTGGCGGCGGTGTTCCAGCCGAGGTTCTCGGTCGCCGCCTTGATCGATTCCTCCTGGGTCCAGCCCCAGGTGTAGTCGGCGGTCAGGTGGTAGGCGGTGCGGTCGGTTCCGTATTCCGACTTCAGCACCGGCGCCAGCGCGGCGGCCGACATGTAGGCGTCGAAGAAATGGCGGAAGCCGTTGGCCCGCTTGTCCTTGCCGGTGGTGTCGTTGGAGTGGGTCAGGCCGGCCATGAAGATGACACCGGCCTCCTGGCACAGCGACTGCACCGCAACCGCGACGCCCGACGACGAGCCGCCGGTGATCATGATCGCGCCGTCCTTCTCGATCATCCGCTTGGCGGAGGCGCGGGCGGCGTCGGATTTGGTCTGCGTGTCGCCGGTCACGAAGGCGACCTTCTTGCCGAGCACGCCGTTGCCCTTGAGGGCGAGCGGCTTCATCGTGTTCAGCATGCCGCCGTCGCCCTCGCCGTTGAGGTGCTCGACGGCGAGCTGGTAGGCGCGCAGCTCGTCGGCACCCTCGTCGGCATACGGGCCGGTCTGCGGCACGTTGAAGCCGAAGGTGACGGTCGAGCCCTTCGGCTCGTTCAGATAGGCGCGGGCGGCGCTGGTGAAGATCGTCGGAAGCGCCAGCCCGGCGCCGACGGCGGCGGTGCTCTTCAGCAGCGTACGCCTGTTGATGTCCTTAAGACCGCTCATTTGGGTCCTCCCTCGACGGTTTGTTGAAAGTCCGTTTGGTCAATGAGTGGTTGCACTCGCATAGGACGCTCGCCTATTTCTGAAAAGAACACAATAAACCTTTGTATAAGAACAAAAATTTTGTAAAATCGGTCTGTTTCGCATATGCAAAATTGAAAAACTTTTACATTGCGGCGCAGCAGGCGCGGCAATATCCGGGCCTCCGGGTCCGGGAACGGGGAGCGCGCGATGGCCACCACGATCGTCGGCCTGAAGATCCGGGAGACGCGCCGGGCGCTCGGCATGTCGCAGTCGGAACTGGCGCGCCGGATGGGTATCTCGCCCGCCTATTTGAACCTGATCGAGTTCTCCAAGCGCCGGATCGGCGGCGGCCTGCTCAAGAAGGCGGCCGACTGCCTCGACCTGCAGCCGACCGACCTCGACGGCGCCGCCGAGCGGCGCCTGGCCGGCGAACTGCACGAGATCGCCGCCGACCCGCAGCTGCGCGACAGCGCCATAGACCCGGAAACGACGGAAGCCTTCATCGGCCGGTTTCCCGACTGGGCCAACGCGCTGACCAGGCTCTACCGCTCCAGCCGGGCCAGCAACGATCTCGCCACCGCGCTGTCCGACCGTCTGACGCACGATCCCTATCTCGGCGACATCGTCCACCAGATGCTGACCCACATCTCGGCGATCCGCTCGACCTCGGAGATCCTTGACGATGTCAAGGACATCGACGCCGGCCAGCGCGACCGCTTCCACCGGACGCTGGCGCGCGAGAGCGGACGCCTGACCGACGTCGCCCAGGCCCTGGCCGACTATTTCGACAAGGCCCACACCGCCCGGCGGTCGGCGACGCCGGTGGAGGAGATCGAGGCCTTCCTGCTGGCCCATGACAACTATTTCGAGCCGCTCGAGACCGCGGTCGAGGACCTGCTGCGGGGAACGGCCCGAGACAGCTTCGATCCGGACGGGGCCGGCCGCGCAGTCCTGGCCGACGCGATAGAGCCGCTTGTCGACGGGTTGATCGAGAGGGGCGGCGGCTCGATCGGCGCCGTCGCGCGACGGCACGTCATCGCGCTGCTGACGACCTACGCTGCGGATGCCGCCCGCCTGCCGGCCATGCCTTTCCTGGAGTCGGCGGTGCGTTGCCGATACGACCTGGAGGCGCTCTGCCAGTCCTGGAACGTCGGGTTCGACCGCGTCTGCCGGCGGCTGACGGCGGTCAGCGGTCAGCTCGACGAGGGGCCGCGACTGGCCTATCTGGCGGCGAACGCGGCGGGACACACGATCGACCGGCGGCCGTCCGTCGACCTGCGCTTTCCGCGCCACGGCGCGGCCTGTCCGCTGTGGGCGATCTACAGGGCCCAGTCGACGCCCGAGGCGGTGGTGCGCCAGCTGGCGCAGTTTCCCGACGGCCAGCGTGTGCTGTTCGTCGCCCGGGCCCGGCGCACCGGCACCCCCGGCTTCAACCGCCCGGTCGACTACGTCACCGACATGCTCGCCGTTCCCGTCGAGGCGGCCGGAAAGGTCGTCTACGGCGACGGCCTCGAAACCGGAGGCCGCGGCAGCGCCGAACCGGTTGGACCCAACTGCCGGATCTGCCCGCGCAGCGAGTGCGCCCACCGCGCGGAGGATCCGCTCGTCGGGCGCCTGCAGAGCTGACGGTCACAGGATGTGCGGCCCAGGGATGTGCGGCCTGGTTCCGACGTCTGCATTCAGCTTGTGCACGTCCGGAAGCTGAACTCGGGACGGGCAGGACGCCAGCAAGGCGGCAATTTTGCGCTCGCATTTCACGGACCGCCCATCGTAGTCTTGACGGCAACACCGTCGGCAGGCGGGACACTCAGGCACCGCCCCGTGCCGGCGCGGCACACCGCTGCGGCGCGCCGGGCCGGGCAAACTCTTTGGGGGGAGATACGGGCCTGTGAGCAGGCACGTGCTGATCGTAGAGGACGAGGAGAACATCGTCGAATCCCTCACGTTTCTGTTGAAGCGGGAGCAGTTCGAGGTGACCTCCGTGCTCGACGGCGCGCGGGCGATCGAAACCCTGCAATCGGGGCGGCCGGACCTGATGATCCTCGACGTCATGCTGCCGGGCGCCGACGGCTTCGACGTGCTGCGGACGATCCGGTCGCGGCCCGAGCTGGAGAACCTGCCGGTGGTGATGCTGACGGCGCGGATGCAGCAGCAGGACCGTCGCCTGGCCGAGGAAATCGGCGTCAACGCCTTCATCACGAAACCGTTTTCCAACGCGGAGGTGGTTTCGGTCGTTAAGTCGCTGCTGTCGTGACCGGTGTCCGCGATTCCGGTCTGCGGCGGCGCAAGTACCGGGACGCCGCCCTCGTCCTGCCCTTTGCGGGCGTGTTCCTGCTGATGCCGCCCTTCATCCGTATCTTCGTCTCGGAAGGCAACGTCGCCGGCATCCCAACGATCATTCTCTACCTGTTCGGCGTGTGGTTCGCGCTGATCCTGTGCGCCTGGCTGCTGGCCCGGCCGCTGCGCGACGTGATGCCCGGAGAGGCCGAGGGGTCCGAACCGGAGATCCAGGAGGGCTGATGCTCTCGGCCAACCTGATTCTCGTCGTCTCCGTTTCCTACGTGGCCCTGCTGTTCGTCGTGGCCTTCGTCGTCGACCGCCGGGCCCAGCGCGGGCGGATCGGCTGGCTCCAGTCGCCGCTGGTCTACACCCTGTCGATCTCCATCTACTGCACCTCCTGGACATTCTACGGCGCGGTCGGCTCCGCCGCGCGCAGCGGCCTGGAATTCGCGACGATCTATCTCGGCCCGACCCTGGTCTTCGTCGGCTGGTGGTGGCTTCTGCGCAAGCTGGTGCGCATCGGCCGGGTGCACCGCATCACCTCGATCGCCGACCTGATCTCGTCGCGGTTCGGCAAGAGCCCGACGCTCGCCGTCTTCGTCACCCTGATCGCGGTGATCGCGACGACGCCCTACATCGCCCTGCAGCTGCAGTCGGTGACGCTGAGCTTCCGTGTCATCACCGGCGACACCGACGGCACCAGCGAGGGCATGACCGCATTCTGGGTCGCCGCCGGCATGGCGCTGTTCACCATCCTGTTCGGCACCCGCAACGTCACCGCCAACGAACGCCATCACGGTGTCGTCGCCGCGATCGCGGTCGAGGCGCTGGTCAAGCTGTTCGCGCTGATCGCCGTCGGGCTTTTTGCCATCTACGGCATCTCCGAGGGCCTCAGCGACGTCTTTACGCGCGTCTCGCCCGAGTTGCTGCACGCCAGCGACGTGTTCGACAGCCGCTGGGTGGCGCTGACCTTCCTGTCGGCCACCGCGATCATCTGCCTGCCGAGGCAGTTCCAGGTGACGGTGGTGGAGAATATCGACGAGAAGCACCTGGCGACCGCCTCGTGGATGTTTCCGCTATACCTGGTGCTGATCTCGATCTTCGTGCTGCCGATAGCGGTGGCGGGCCTCGCGCACCTGCCCGCCGGTTCCAATCCGGACATGTTCGTGCTGACCCTGCCGCTGTCGGCCGGCGAGGGCGGGCTGGCGACGTTCGCCTTCATCGGCGGGTTCTCCTCGGCGACCTCGATGGTGATCGTCGCCGCGATCGCGCTGTCGACGATGGTCTCCAACCACATCGTCATGCCGGTGGCGCTGAAGACCTCCCATTCGGGCCACTACACGAGCGGCGACGTGCGCCGGCTGCTGCTGATCAGCCGGCGCGTCTCGATCGCCGCGATCCTGTTTCTCGGCTTCCTCTACTTCCGCCTCACCGACGGCTCCGACGGTCTGGCCTCGATCGGCCTGATCGCCTTCGCAGGGATCGCGCAGGTGCTGCCCGGCGTCGTGGGCGGGGTGACGTGGCGCGGCGCGACCCGCTACGGGGCGCTGTCCGGCGTCGTCGCCGGGTTCGCTATCTGGGCCTACATGCTGCTCGTGCCGAGCTTCCGGACGGAGTTTGCCGCGATCAGCTTCTTCGTCGAGGCCGGTCCGTGGGGGCTGGCGGCGCTCCGGCCGCAGGCCTTCCTCGGCATCGACATCCCCGATCCGCTCGTCCACGCCCTGTTCTGGAGCCTGGCGGTCAACGTGACGCTGTTCATCGCAGTCTCGCTTGCGACCCGCCCGACCCCGCTGGAACGGCTGCAGGGGGCGTTGTTCGTCGACGTGTTCCGCACCCGCGCCGGCGAGCCGCCCGGCGTCATCCACCGCGCCGCGCCGGCTGAGGACCTGTTCGTGCTGGCGCAGCGCATCCTCGGCTCGGAGCCGGCCCGGATCTTCTTCGAAGACTTCGCCCGCGCCCAGGGCATCCGGGCCGGACTGCCGGTCGTTGACGACGCCTTCATCGCCCGACTGGAACGCGAACTCGGCGGCACGGTCGGCGCGGCCTCGGCGCACGCGATGGTGTCGCAGATTGCCGGCGGCGGCACGATCAGCCTCACCGAGCTGATGAACATCGCCGACGAGACCGCCCAGATCCTCGAATACAGCCAGCAGCTGGCGGAGAAATCGGCCGAACTGGAAAGCACCGCCAGGCAGCTGCGCGAGGCCAACGCCAAGCTGCAGAAGCTTGCCGCCCAGAAGGACGATTTCCTCAGCCAGGTCAGCCACGAGCTGCGCACGCCGATGACCTCGCTGCGCTCGTTCTCGGAGATCCTGCTGGAGACGCCGGACGTGACCAGTGAGCAGGCGCAGCGCTTCCTGGCGATCATCAACCTGGAGTGCCTGCGGCTGACCACGCTGCTCGACGAGATCCTCGACCTGAGCTTCCTGGAGAGCGGCAAGGTCGACTGGAAGCTGGTGCCCGTCGATCCCGAGGCGGCGCTGAACCGGGCGCTCGAATCCATCTCGGTGCTGGCCGCCCGCAACGGCGTGAGGATAGAAGCGGGCGAACGCGAGGCGGACGTGACGGTGATGGCCGATTTCGGCCGGCTCACCCAGGTTTTCCTGAACATCCTCAACAATTCGGTGAAGTACAACACTTCGCGCGCGCCGGTGATCGAGGTGCGCAGCACCTGCCGGGACGGCGACTACGTCGTCTCGATCGGCGACAACGGGCCGGGAATCGCCGAGACCGACAACGAGACGATCTTCTCCAAGTTCGGACGCGGCAGCGGCCGCCAGGAAGCCGGCTCGAGCGGTCTCGGCCTGCCGATCAGCCGCGAGATCCTGCGCAAGTTCAACGGCGACGTCCTGCTGCGGACGGACGCGGGGCCGGGCGCCCATTTCGAGATCCGCATCCCGGCGACCTCGCGCCTCGCCGCCTGACGGCTCCGGTACGTCCGGGGCGCCGGCGGCGAGGCAGGCGCGGCGTGGCCTCCCTCAGGCGGCGGCTTCGGTGGTGGTCAGCTTGAGCACCGACTCGAAACCCTCGAATTCGGGATGGCCGAGATAGAGCGGCTTGTTGGCGCCGGCGTTCTTGTGGGCGAGGCGGAAGGCGTCCGACTTCGTCCAGTTCTCGAAATCGCCGCGGCTGCGCCACACCGTGTGCGAGGAGTACAGGGTGTGGTCGTCGCGGTCGGGACCCTTGAGCAGGTGGAACTCGACGAAGCCCGGCACCTCGTTGAGATGGCTGTCGCGCGAGCGCCATACGGTCTCGAAATCGGCCTCCGACCCCTTGGCGACCTTGAAGCGGTTCATTGCGATAAACATCGGTTTTCTCCTCGTTCGGTTTGGGAAGCGGGTCCGGCTCAGCGGGGCTGGAACCGGATCGGCACGGTGAAGGTCATGGACGACTTGCCGATCGCCGAAGGGATCGGGGGAAACGGCGCAGCCCGGCTGACCATCGCCACCACCTCCTGGTCGAACGGGCCGACGCCGGAACTGCGCGACAGGCGGGCGCCGCGGACGCGGCCGTCGGCGCCGATGGTGAAGGTGATGGTCGCGGTGCCGGTCTGGCCGCGCTCGGTGCCGGCGGGATATCGCTTGTGGCGCTGCAGGTGCGAGGCGACCTTGCCGGCATACGATGTGATCAGCTGCCGGCCCGAAGAGGCCGACCGGCTGCCGGTGCTGCCGGCCTGCTCGCCGGCGGGCGCCGAGGCGGTGCGGGTGCTGCTGGCGCTCGGCGCAGGGTTGGTTGATTTCGGGGCCGCCTGCGGGGCGGGCTTGGCGGGTGCTGGCTTGCTGACCGCCGGCTTCGGCGGCGCGGTGACCCGAGGCACGTCAGCCGGTCGCAGCGGCGGCACCGGGATCGTGACATCGGTCGCGGTGACCGCCTCGATCCCGGTTGTCGCTTCGACCGCCGCGGCCTCGGAGACCGGAGTCAGCGCGGCGACGCGCGTTTCCTCGACCGGTTCGCTCTCCTGCGGCGACGGCGCCGGGGCGGCGACAGCGATGCCGCCCTCCCAGGCAGGCGTCGATGGCTGGTCCGCCTCGCTCGGCGTCTCGGTCGACGCCGTCACCTCGGTCGCCTCGGTGGTATCCGGCGCGACGGCCTCCTGCGGCGCAGCGTCGACGGCCTCGGCGGCGTCCACGGTTCGGGCGGTATCGGGCCGGGCGGGGGCGACGTCCTCACGCGCCTCGGCCTGCTCGACCGGTTCGGCCAGCTCGACGGGGTCCGCGTCGGTCGGCTCGACGGGCTCGGCCATGTCGGTCGGCTCGGTCTCCTCGACGGGCTCTGTCGCCTCGACCGGGCTGGCGGCCGACGCGGCGGCCTGGGTCGGGTCGACCGTGTCGGCGATCGTCTCGACCGGCATGCCCCATACCGCGCCGGGCTGGCCCGACGAGCCCTCCAGCGAAATATCCGGCGTCGACCAGGCGAAGGCCAGCACCGCACCGTGCAGCACGATCGCCAGCGCCCCGGCGACGATCCACTGGACAGGCCCGATCACGATCCGCTCCCGGTGTCGCCGCTTCGGGCATTGCCGGCGCGCAGCGTGATCAGCCGCACCGACTCCACCCCGGCGCCGGCGAGCGCGCCGAGGACCGGGGCGAGCTCGGGAGCGGGAAGGGCGCGGTCGACCACCACCGGCAGCGGGCCGTCGGCGTCATCCCGCGGCACCGCGGTGACAGCGGCGGCCAGGCTGTCGATGTCGAGGGCGGCGCCGCGATAGGAGATGTAGCCGCCCGACGAGACGTAGAGCGCGTCGGCGGGCGCCCGCGTGACCGGGCTCTTCTCGGTCTCCGGATAGGCCACCGAGATATCCGGCTTCGGTGCGATGGTGCCGACGATCAGGAAGAAGATCAGCAGCAGGAAGACGATGTTGATCAGCGGGACGATGCCGTCGTCGGCGGGTCGTCGGGCGCGTTCGGCGAGTCGCATGATCCGTGCCTCACCTGACCAGGATCACGTCGCCGGCAGCCGCCGCGCGGGCCAGCTCGAGCGCCGAGACGATGTCCTGCGCGGTGGCCCGCGACGTCGGCCGCAGCAGGATGCGCTGGGAGCGGGCGTCGCCGCTGCCGCGCAGCACCTCGGCGAGCGTCCCGGGCTCAACGGCGCTGCCGTTGACGAACAGGCTGCCCTCGGCGTCGACGCTGAGCAGGATGGTGTCGAGCGACGTTTCGGCGGCGGGCCTGCCGGACCCGCCGAGGCCGACCTCGATCACCGAGAAGCGCGAGAAGGTCGAGGCGAGCATGAAGAACAGCAGCAGCAGGAAGACGACGTCGACCAGCGCGGTCAGGCTCGTCGTGCGCCGGATCCGTATCGCCCGGTCAATGCGCATGGGCCGGCTCGCTGCGGGCCGCCGCGCCCGCGAAGTCCCTCAGGCTGACCGGCTCCGGCAGGACGCGGCCCGCACCGGCGTGCGGAGGATGGGTCAGCACCTGCGTCGCCAGCCGCTCGATGCGGCGGCGCTCCTTCTCGACCCGGCCGTCGAACCAGTGCAGTGCCAGGGCAGTCGGAATGGCAACCGCAAGGCCGACCGCGGTGGTCATCAGCGCCACCCAGATGCCGCCGGCAAGCCCGGCCGGGTCGACGTCGCCGCCGCTCGCCTCGAGCACCTTGAAGGCGTCGATCATGCCGAGCACGGTGCCGAGCAGGCCGAGCAGCGGCGCGGCCTGGGCGATCGCCTCGAGCGCCCGCAGATAGGAGCGCAGCGACGCGACGGTTTCCTCCGCGCCCTGCTCGATCTCCTCGCGCGCATAGGTCTCGCTGTCGCCGGCGACGAGACGGGTCATGGCCCGCGAAACGAGCGCGGCGACCGGGCCCGGCACGTTCGCGGCGCGGTCTGCGGAGACGGCGTCCGGCTCGGAGCACCACCGCCGGACCGCATCCTCCAGTCGGCGCCGGCCGACGCCGAAGCGGGCGAACTGCCACAGCTTCACCAGCGCGATCGTCAGCGCCACCACGGACAGTACGAGCAGCAGGGCGACGATCGGGCCGCCGAGATCGACGAGCTGGTCCAGCCCGGACACGCCGGCGTCGAGCAGGCCCCCATCGTCGGCGGTGGCGGGCTGGGTGCCGACGGTCGGATCGCCGGTTGCGTCCATGCCGGGCACCGCGGTGGCGGCATCCGGCACCGACGAGTCCCCGGCGGTCGCCGAACCGGGCAGAACCCCGGTGGCATCCGGGCCGGGCGGAGCGGCGTCGGAAACGGACGGATCGGGTGCCCCCGACACCGGCGCGTCGGATCCGGCAGATGCATCCGGCGCGGCCGGGCCCGACGGCGCGGCCGCCTGCGCGACTTGCTGCTCCATAGTCTCCTCCTACTCCTTACTCGGCTTTCGGTGCGGCGTCGCCCGCCTCTTCGCCGGTAGCCGTGTCGCCGTCGGGGGACAGCGTGGAAACGAATGGCACGTCGGCCCTGCTCTGCGTCCTGATCGCGGCAAGGCAACTGCCGGGGGACAGGCCCTCGCCTGCGCAGTCGGTGACGTCGTTGAGGAGCACGCGGCCGATGGCGCCACACGCGGTGTCGCCGATCTCGAACTGCTGCACGCGGGTCTTGGCGACCGGCAGCGGCCGGGCCTTGAACAGGAGGAAACGGTCGACGCGCCCGTCGGTGTCGAACAGAACGACCTCGAGCGCCAGCGCCTCGACGGAGACCGGCAGCCCGTTGGTCAGCACGTAGCTCAGCCGACAGCCGCCCTGGACGTCCTCGAGCCGGTTCAGCTCGATGGTGACTGTCTCGGAGGTGGCGGCCGCCGGACCGCACCCGGCCAGGAGGAGAAGGGCGGCCGTCGCCAACCCGGCGGCCGAAAGCGGGCGCCACAACGATTTCCACAGCCCGACGAGTGAATCCGAGTCCCCCGACACCGGATCGGTCCGCCGCGTAACTGGCCGTGCAATCGTCATGGCGCCTCGCATTCCTGTCTACTGCTTCACGACAATCTGCTCTTCGACGAGCGGCTCTTCCACGAGGCCGAAGCGCAGCGTTGCGGCGAACTTGGCGTTGAAGCCCTGTTCGAAGAGGTCGGATCCGGCGGCGACGTTGAGGTAGTTGCCGTAGTTGACGTCGAAGAGGTTCTCCAGCCTGACGTCGAAGCGCAGGTTCTCGTTGGCCTCCCAGGAGGCGAACAGATTGACCAGCGTGTAGCCGTCGACGATCGTCGGGATGTAGGCCGCCGTCGGCGTGAAGCTCAGGCTGTGGTAGGGCATGACCTTCTGCACCTCGCCGCCGAACACCAGCGACTCGTCGAGCATGCGGAAGCCGAGCCGGCCGGTGACCTGATTCGGCGGGATCGTGTAGAGCGGCGTCGACGGGAAGGTCGACAGGTCCTGGCCCTGGATCGAGGCGGCTTGCAGCCCGGCGAACAGCCAGCCGGTGTCGTAGACGGCCTCGAACTCGAAGCCCTGGATCTCGACCTGGTCGATGTTCTGGTACTGCGCGCAGATCGGGATCGACCACGGCAGCGGGATGAACGGGCAGCCGCTGCCCGGCGTGAACGGCGACAGGTATTCCAGCCCGATGTAGTCGTCGACGTCGTTGTGGAACCAGGCCGCCTTCATGCGCACCCCGTCGCCTTGCGAGAGGATGTTGTCGCGCTTGAAGTTCAGGCCGATTTCCCACGTCTTGGCCGTTTCCGGAACGAGGTTCGGGTTGGGCAAGAAGGGGAAGGCCACGCCGGCGGGATGCAGGCCGGTCATCAGCGTCTCGATGATGCTCGGCGAGCGGTAGCCTTCCGCGTAGGAGCCGTAGAACTGGACGCCGTACAGGAAGGATTCCTCGAACGGCTTGACGCCGACCGACAGGCGCGGCGAGACGCGGTCGGATGAGGTGTCGACGCCGTTGCCGGTGAGCGAATAGCCGTCGTAGCGCAGGGCGCCGATGATCTCGAGCCAGTTCGAATAGTTGATCTGGTCCTGGATGTAGGCGCCGTAGGCGACCCGCACGCCGCTCGGGTTGTAGACCGAGGCGCCGCCGAGCGGGTCATAGGTCTCGGCGTTGTCGCGGAACCAGTCGCCGCCGACGGTCATCACGTGCTGGAAGGCGCCGGTCTCGAAGGTCGACGAGTTCCAAAGGTCGAAGCCGCCGGTGCCAAGCGTGAATTCGCGGACGCTTCCCGCGGGCACGAAGACCGGCATGCCGGTCGTCGGATTGAAGCGGGTCGAGCTGACCAGCGCGGTCTGCGACTGGTCGGTGTCGACGTAGTAGCCGCTCGCGGTGAAGTCGATCCACTGGTTCTCGATCGGCGCATAGGTGTACTTGCCGGTGAACGTGTTCTCCTGCAGCGTCACGTCCTGGACGGTGCCGGCCTCGTACCAGTCGTCGCGGTTGCCGATCCAGCCGAGCGTGATCTCCTGGTCGTCGGTCGGACGGTACTGGGCCTTGGCGAGGCCGCCGAGGACGTCGTAGCTGGAGAACGGAACCACGTTGCCGTCGCCGTCGGTGTAGTCGTCGGCGGTGCGGTAGACCACGTTGCCGATGACATCGAACTGATCGCTGAAGCGGGCCGCGCCGGTGGCCGCCGCCGTCCAGCCGTCGCCGTTGGTCTCGTAGCGGCCCTTGATCTGGCCGGCCATTCTCTCGTCGGGCTTCAGGAAGTCCGAGGCCGACTTGGTCTCGAACACCACGACGCCGCCGATCGCGCCCGAGCCGTAGAGGTTGGAGACCGGCCCGCGCACGACGGTGACCTCCTCGATCATCTCAGACTCGATCCACACCGTCGAACTGGCGCCGTGGTCGTTGCGCTGGAAGTTGTTGCGCGCGCCGTCGAGGATCACCGCGACGCGGCCGAAGTCCTGAAGGCCGCGGATGTTGAAGCTGCCGCCGACGTGGCTGGCGTCCTGCGAGACGCCGACCTCGACGTTCGGCATGCCGAAGAAGATGTCCTGGATGTTGGTGGGCTGCAGGATCTGCAGTTCGGACTGGGTCACCACGCTGACCGAGGCGAGGGCGTCGACGGCCTCCTGCTCGGTCTTCGAGGGGACCACGGTGATCTCCTGCAGGTAGATGTTGGTGACGTCGACCTCTAGCTGGCCGGCCTGCCACTGGTCCTGCGCGTCCTGGGCCCGCGCCGTGCCGGTGAGGCCGATGGCGGGTGCTATGGCGCAAATGGCCGTCGTCGCCAGCATGGCGGTTCGAAGCAATCTGGGTGTCGTGCGTTGGATTGTCATTGGGCCCCCGATCATGGCTTGCGGAAGCGTCTTCCCCGGGAAAGCCCCTGGAAGGCGCGGCTAGCTACTGGACCGGAGGGCCGTTGGCTTGCTTGTGGTTGATGCGCCGGTTGCCGCCGCCTCGCGGGAACGGCGTCACCCGACGGCTTGCGTTCTAGATTAATATGACTATTACAGTCAAGTTATCAACAGGCCGTCGCCAGCGGCTGCAGATCGTCCGCACGCGCCCTCCCCGCGAGCGCCCGCCCGAAAGCGAGCACATGCCCATGAACGCAGTATTTCCATTCTTTTGCAGGCTTCTGCGGCTGCCCCGCGCGGCGAGCCGGATCGTGCCGGCCAGCCTTGGCGCGGCGCTGGTCGTGGCCGGCTTGTCTGCCGGACTTCCAGGCGGCGTTTCCGGCGCCAGGGCCGAACCGGTATCCGTGACGGACGCCCGGGGGCACGCGGTCGAGATCGCCGACTCGAGCCGGGTCGTATCGGTCGGCGGCTCGATCACCGAGATCCTCTACGGCCTCGGCCTGGAGGACAGGATCGTGGCCGTCGACACGACCAGCCTGTATCCGGCCGAGGCCCTCGCCGAGAAGCCGAACGTCGGATATCTGCGGGCCC
Source organism: Microbaculum marinum (assembly GCF_037855135.1). Classification (NCBI taxonomy): domain Bacteria; kingdom Pseudomonadati; phylum Pseudomonadota; class Alphaproteobacteria; order Hyphomicrobiales; family Tepidamorphaceae; genus Microbaculum; species Microbaculum marinum. The sequence continues at coordinate 272,224 of NZ_JAZHOF010000005.1, read as the reverse complement.
TGTCGCCGGAAGGGGTGCTGTCGACCGACCCGTCGCTGATCCTGGCGGAGGCCGATGCCGGTCCGCCGGAGGCCGTGGAGCTGCTGGAGACCGCCTCGGTGCCCTTCGTCTCCGCGCCCGGCGGGACCGATCCCGAGGGTGTGGCAGAGAAGATACGGTTCGTCGCAAAAGTGATGAGTGTCCCCGAGGCGGGCGAAGACATGGCCAAAGCGGTCGCCCAGGACCTGAAGACGGTCCGGGAGGCTGTTGACGGGCTTCAGGATCGCCGCAGGGTGCTGTTCGTGCTCAGCCTGTCGAACGGCCGCATCATGGCGGCCGGCGACGGCACGTCGGCGGCCGCCATGATCGAAATGGCCGGCGCGGACAACGCGCTGACAGGGTTCACCGGCTACAAGCCTGTCAACGACGAGGCGGTGATCGAGGCGGCGCCAGACGTCATCGTGATGATGGCGCGCGGCGATCACGCCGCCGCCGCAGACGAGGTCTTCGCCCATCCCGCGCTCGCGACCACGCCGGCCGCCGACGGACCCCACCTCGTCACCATGGACGGCCTCTATCTGCTCGGCTTCGGACCGCGCGTCGCCCAGGCGGTGCGCGACCTGTCGCACGCGATCTACCCGGACGCGCCGATCCCCGAACTGCCGGAGCGGCCTTGGGCCGCCGCCTCGGGAGGCGCCGCCGGCCAATGAGCCTTGCCGCCGTCCTGAGGCGATCGCCGGGCGACCGGGCCGGCCACGCGCTGCTGACCGCTGCGGTGCTTGCGGCGCTGGTGATCGTCGTCTCCTTCCTCTCCCTCGCCGTCGGGCCGTCCGGCTTCACCCCGGTTCGCGCGGCGACGCTGCTGTTCGGACTCGGCGGCGACGCATCAGCGGCGAACGCTCGCGACGCGCTGATCGTCTGGGAAATCCGCCTTCCGCGCACGCTGCTCGGCCTCGGGGTCGGGGCGGGACTGGCCGTCTCCGGCGCCGTGATGCAGGGGCTGTTCCGCAACCCGCTCGCCGATCCGGGCCTGGTCGGCGTCACCGCCGGTGCGGCGCTGGCGGCAGTCTCGACGATCGTGCTTGGTTCCGGCTTCCTGCTGCCGATCCTCGGCGACCGCATCTTCTACGCGCTGCCGGTGTCGGCGTTCGCGGGCGGCCTGGTCACCACCGTACTGCTCTACGGCATCGCGACCCGGCAGGGCCGTACCTCGGTCGCCACCATGCTGCTCGCCGGGATTGCGATCGGCGCCCTCGCCGGCGCGGCGACAGGCATGCTGATCTTCATCTCCGACGACCGGCAGCTGCGCGACTTCACCTTCTGGACGCTGGGCAGCCTGGCCGGTGCGACCTGGGAGAAGGTCGCCATCGCCGGAGTGTTCCTGACCTTCGTGCTGGCGACGATCCCGCAGCTCGCCGCCGGCCTCGACGCGCTGCTGCTCGGCGAGGGCGAGGCGCGCCATCTCGGGGTACCGGTGCAGGCGATGAAGCGGGTGGCGATCTTTGCGGTCGCCGCCGCGGTCGGCGCCTCTGTCGCGGTCGCCGGACCGATCGGCTTCGTCGGCATCGTGGTGCCGCACCTGCTGCGACTCGCCATCGGTCCGCGCCATGTCGGACTGCTGCCGACAAGCGCCCTGCTCGGCGCCTCGCTTCTGGTCGGCGCCGACATGGTGGCGCGCACCGTGGTGGCGCCGGCGGAACTGCCGATCGGCATCGTCACGGCGATCCTCGGGGCGCCCTTCTTCCTGTGGCTGCTGCTGCGCCAGCGCTCGATCGTGGACCTGTGATGATCGAGGCGCGCGGCATTTCGGTACGACTGGCCGGGCGCGAGGTGCTGCGCGAGGCGACGCTCGGTCTGTCACCGGGCGAACTGGCGGTGGTGGTCGGCCCCAACGGCGCCGGCAAGACGACGCTGCTGCGGGCGCTGGTCGGCGATCTGCAGCCCTGGGGCGGCGAGGTCCTGTTCGACGGCGTGCCTCTGTCGCGGTGGCACGGCCGCGACCTCGCCCGACGCCGCGCGGTGCTGTCGCAGTCGCAGCACTTGGCGTTCCCGTTCACCGTGCACGAGGTGGTGTCGCTCGGTCTGCGCGGCGGGCGGCGGGGCCTGCGGGCCGGGGCCGAGCCGGTTGCCTCCGATATGGTCGTCCGGACGCTCGGCCGGGTCGGACTCGCGGGCTACGAGGGACGGTTCTACCAGCAACTGTCAGGCGGCGAGCAGCAGCGGGTCCACCTGGCCCGCGTGCTCTGCCAGCTCGGCCGGCCGGTCGAGGACGGCAAGGTCAACTGGCTGTTCCTCGACGAGCCGACGGCGAGCCTCGACATCCGCCACCAGTTCGAGATCCTCGACCTCGCCCGGCAGCACGTGCGGGCCGGCGGCGGCGGCCTGGCGATTCTGCACGATCTGCGGCTGGCCTCGGACTACGCCGACCGGGTGATCGTGGTAGACGACGGGCGCACCGTCGCCAACGGGCCGCCTGCCGCGACGCTGACGGCCGACCTGATCGAGCGGGTGTTCGGCGTGCGCGCCGACCGCATCCTCGCGTTGCCGCAGGTATCCTGACGGCCGGCCCATCGCCGTCAGGCCGGCGGCCTCAGGCGAGGCCGTTGTCGCGCAGGAATCCGGCGATCAGCCCGGCGACCAGCTCCGGCGACTGGACGTTCATGAAGTGACCCGAATCGACGCTGCGAAAGCGGCATCCGCGGATATGCGTGCTCAGTTCGGCGACGTGGTCCGGCGGCCGCAGCGGATCGTGCTCGCCGGCGACCATCAGTGCCGGGCAGCGGATCTGCGGCAGGTAGTCGTTGAAGGTCAGGTCGAACAGCATCCGCGACAGCGCCGCGAAGCCGTACGGGTCGGCGGCGATCCAGCGGGCCCGGTAGGCCGCGAATACGTCCGGATCGCGCAGGCGCAGGACGTCCGGCCAGGCCCTCGCCAGCATGTCCTGCTCGATCGAGCGCTGCCCGTGCGTCTCTACGGACTTCAGGCCTTCGAGCCGCTCGGCCCGGAACGCCGCCTGCACGCCGACCGCCGGCGCGAGCCCGATGACCCCTGCCGTGCGGGCAGGGTAGCGTGCCGCAAAGCACATCGCCACCGCCGCGCCGGCCGCGCAGCCGGCGAGCACTACCGGGCCGGCGACGGCCTCCAGGTCGAGCAGGCCGGCGATGTCGGCGGCGAGCGCCTCGACGTCCGCGCAGCCCTGGATCTTTTCCGACATGCCGGAGCCGCGCAGATCGTGGCGGAGCGTGCGGATGTCGCCGGGAAGCTGCGCGACCACACCGTCCCAGGACTCCAGCGAGCCGCCCATCTCGTGGATCAGCACGACGGTCGGTCCCGAAGCTCCCGTCGCCGCGTAGCGCAGCGCCACGCCGTTCAGGTCGGCCCAGGCGATCCGGCTCATCGCGACGGACCGGTGGCGGCGTGTCCGTCGTCCGTCGAGCCGCCCAGATGCCGTTCCAGCGCCTTCAGGGCGTTCATGTGGTTGGAGCGGATCAGCGCGGCGGCGAGGTCGGCGTCGCGGTCCTCGTAGGCTGCGACGAGACGGCGGTGGTCGTCGATGGAGCGCGTCAGCCTGCCGTCCTGGGAAAGGCTGAGCCGGCGCAGCGGCAGCGTGCGCAGCAGCAGAGAATCGAGGATCCGCTTCACCGTCCGGTTGTTGGTGAGCTGGGTGTTGCGGTCGTAGAAGTCGACATTGGCCCAGACATAGCCGTCGAGGTCGCCGCGATCGGCCGCCGTCTCCATGGCGCCGAGCAGCCCGCGCAGCTCGGCGACCTCCCCGGCGCTGGCGCCGCGGGCGGTATCGCCGGCGATCAGGGCGAACAGGGCGCCGCGGGCCCGGTATATGTCTCGGATCTCCTCGAGGCTGAGGGCATTGACCCGCGGCCGGCGCCGTGGCGGAACGTCGACCAGGCCCTCCTTCTCGAGCAGCATCAGCGCCTCGCGCACCGGCGTCCGGCTGGTTTTGTGGCGGCGCGACAGCTCGACGGAGTTGAGGTCGTCACCGGGCGCCAGCACGCCGAGGACGATCTCCGCGCCCACCTCGCAGGCGATCTGCGAGACGAGCGACGGCCTGTCGTGGCCGTCGGCGATGACCCGCCGCACCACCGCCTGGGCACGGCCGACCGAGGTCTTGTCCGCCTTGCCGCGCTTGCCCGCCCCTACCGGCCCGTCCACGTCCTGCCCGATCTCCCGTCTCCGTGCCCGGCGTCGATGGCGGGCACCCGCCGACCTTCTACAGCCGTTTCCGGCTGCAACACTAACAGAATCTGCCGGAAAGGGCAGCGGTGGGCATCGCATGGTGTGTCGACAGTATCAGTCGGCCCCTCGGGGTGGCGTCCGGCCGTCGGGGCAGTCGCGGCGGACACCGCCACGACCGCGCGCGACGGGCCGAGAATGCGCGGAATGATTAAGAGAGTACGGACGCCCGGAGATCCGCCCGAGCGTTGATGGGAACGCCCGACACGAAGGCGGAAAACCTTGACGGGGCTCCGCCGACACGATTAAGTGTCGACAGAACAGCCAGACAGTGCGTGGCGGGCGAGGCCATGCGGGGGGATCGGCGACCAAGGAGCGATCATGCAGGCAGGGGCGTTCGTCACGGGAAGCATGGAATATCTGCGTGCCCCGTTCGTGCACAACATCAAGCCGGGCCAGCGGGTGCTGATCCTGACCGACACCGCCCACGACCCGCGCGTCTGGCAGGTCGTCCAGTCGACGCTGTGCGAGCTTGGCGCCGAGGCGACGGTGGCGCTGTTCGAGCGCCGGCCGGCCGACTACTACGACCCGCCGTCGGCCGTCATCGAGGCGATGATGAAGTCGGACGTCAACGTGCTGCTGGCCTCGACGGGGATGCTGCACTGCCCGGCCAACTTCGACGCCATGGCCGCCGGCATCCCGGCGATCTGCATGGACGGCGGCATGACACTGGAAATGTTCCAGTCGGGCGCCGTCACCGAGGACATGAAGCAGGTCGCGGTGCGCAAGCACTACGTGTCGAAGAACGTGTTCGGCGACGATCCGAAGGAATGCCGCGTCACCTCGGCCTACGGCACCGAGTTCACCTATTCCGTCGACGGCCGCATCACCCGGCCGCCGCTGCCGGGCGACGACTTCGATCCCTACCGGATCATCAACTTCGCCAAAGACGAGAACCGGCCCGGCAACAACCTGCTCTACTACCTGTTCCCGACCGGCGAGTTCAACGTCGCCCCGGTCGAGGGCAGCGCCAACGGCAAGCTGGTCATCGACCTGACTATGCACCACCTCGGCCGGCTCTACACGCCGATCGAGCTGACCGTGAAGGACGGCCGGGTCGTCTCGATCGACGGCGGACCGGAAGCGCGGATCCTGAAGGACTACCTGGAGGCCTACGGCGACGACAACGCCTACATGTGCCCGGCCGAGGCCTCCGTCGGCGTCAACGCCAAGGCGGTGATCCGCGGCATCCAGCGCGAGGACAAGAACATCATGGGCACCCTGCACTTCGGCCTCGGCACCAATGTCGACGTCGGCGGCACGGTGAAGTCCAACATCCACATGGACGGCGTGATCCTGCACCCGACGCTCTACGTCGACGGAGAGAAGAAGATCGACGGCGGCCGGTTCCTCGTCCCGATCGAGGGGTGAGGCGCGGCGTTGGCGCCGTGATCCGGGGCGACATCCCCGGGGCACAAATGCAGCTCAGGGCCTGAAAAGTATCTTTCCGGACCGTCCGCCCTGCGCGGCGGAATGCCATCTCGCACCGTTCGATCTCGAAGACGTCCGACACCATCGGCCGACATCCAGGTTGTCCTTGAGGCCCGGCTGGGGTTCGGGCCCGGTCCGATCGAGCACACGCCCGTAGACGCCGCGCATTGTGATCCCGCGAAGCGCGGCAGGTCGCGCCGACTGAGGCCGAATGCTTCGACGCTTTTGCCCCGCGTTGGCCGCGATCTCGCAGGCGCCGGTCGGTCGCGCGTCGACAATTCGCCATCGATTCGATCTGACGGCCTCCCGATGCCAGGATTGATTTCCCCTCGCTGCCGCGTCGCGTGCGCATCACGCGACAACCCCACCGGCTCCAGGATGGCGCCGAGCGTATCCGGAATACGTTCGGGAACCATGTTCGACGCCCGGTTTCCTACGTTGTCGTACGCAAACTCACATGAAGCAAAATCAAAATGATATGATTCTGATTGAGAGATTTTAAAAATAATTCGGTGAATATTTGTTCCTTCTGATATACATATTACAGATATGCACGAATGTAGAGAACATACATGACAGATACGCCGTCGGAAGTGAGAGATAAAGTCTCTCAGAGGCTCAGGGAACAGAAGGCTGACTGGGAGAGAAACGCGTCGATTTCATACATCAGGCCGAGTTTTGACGCTTTCCTGGCGGAACCGACCAACGCCGCCGTCGAACCGGTCCGCATCGGCGACATGCCTGCATCGTGGATCCGCGTTCCGGGCGCCGCATCAGAGCGCGTCGTCCTTTTCTGTCACGGCGGCGGATATCAGATCGGTTCGATCAAGTCGCACCTGAACCTGATGTCGAGACTGTCGGCGGCGACCGGGGGGAGGGTGCTCGGATTCGAATACAGGCTTGCGCCCGAGCACCGGTTTCCCGCCGCGGCCGAGGACGCATTCGCCGCCTACCGATGGCTGCTGGACAGCGGTATCGATCCGCGTAGGATCGCGGTCGCCGGAGATTCCGCCGGTGCCGCGTTGGCGCTCGGCGTCGCGCTTCAGGCGCGCGAAGCCGGCGTGGGGATACCCGCCTGCCTCGTTCTGATTTCGCCGTGGGTCGATCTCGCCATGCGTGGGGACAGCTATGTCAGCCGCGCGCCGGTCGACGTCTTCTCCAAGCCGGAGCAACTCGCCGCGATGGCGCGCACCTATCTCGGCCGAGATGGCAATGCTCTCGATCCGCTTGCGTCGCCCGTCGAAGCGAGGCTCGACGGGCTGCCGCCGATCCTGATCCATGCCGGCGACTTCGACATAACGCTCGACGACTCGAAGCTGCTTGCGCGGAGAGCCAGAGAGCAGGGGGTGACCGTGGAACTGAGGATCTGGGAGGAGATGTATCATCACTTCCAGGTGTTTCCCGAACTGCCGGAGGCGGGGCAATCGGTCGAACAGATCGGCGACTTCGTGCGCTCGCATCTGGCGTGAACCGCTCATCCGGCCCCGCATCCCATGCCGCCGGACACGCCGAGGGCCTCGCCGGTGACGAAAGATGCTTCCCTCGAAGCGAAGAAAGCGGTCGCGGCGGCAACCTCGTCCGGCTCACCGAGACGCCGGAGCAGCGTCAGGTTCTCCATGTCCGCGACGATCCCGGGTCCGTGTGCCGCTGCCGCCCTCTCCACCATCGGCGTCCGGATGGGGCCGGGCAGAACGGCGTTCGCCGTGATGCCGTAGCGGGCGTTTTCCCGAGCGATGGATCTCGTAAAGCCAATCACGCCGGCCTTCGCCGCGGCGTAGACCGACCCGCCCTTCGACCCGAGGCGACCGGCCTCCGAGGCGATGTTGATGATCCGGCCGTAGGACGCGGCCTGCATGCCCGGCAGCGCCCCCTTCGTGAAGGCGAAGGTGCTCTCCAGATTGACGGCGAGCAGGGCGCGCCAGTCGGCCGGCATCAGGTCGGTGAAGAAGGCGTGCTGATCGGCGCCGACGTTGTTGACCAGAACCGCGAAGTGCTCCCGGTCGTCGAACAGGGCCTGGATCGCCCTGTAGTCCGTCGCGTCGACCTCGACGAACGTCGCCCCCAGTGTCCCGGCCAGGTCGGTTCCGGCCTCCGCATCGCGATCGCATATCGTCACGTCGAGCCCGTCCGCGACGAGCCGGCGCGCGATGGCGGCGCCGATGCCGCCCGCCCCCCCGGTGACCAGCGCGCGCAACGGAGCTTCGGGAGCCACGGCTCAGGCGCCCGTAAAGACCGGCTTGCGCTTTCCGATGACGGCCGCCAGCCCCTCGCGCGAGTCGGCGGTCGCCGACAGTTCCGACACCGTGCGGGCCTCCTCCGGCAGGCAGGCCTCGACGCTCAGGCCGACACCGTTCCACAGCAGCCGCTTCGTCGCGGCCAGAGCCCTGGGCGCACCCTTGGCGACAGACTCCGCCTTGCGACGGGCCGCTTCGGCGAGGTCGTCGTTGCCTGCAACCTCGGTCACCAGGCCGATCGACAGCGCTTCGTCCGCCGCGACGATACGATTGGTCAGGAACAGGTCGGCGGCGCGGCGCAGTCCGATCAGCCGCGCCAGGATCACGGAAGCGCCGCCGTCCGGCGCCATGCCGACTCGCGTCGCCCCGGCCATGAACCTGGCGGAGGCGCCGGCCACGACGATGTCGGACGCGCAGACCAGGCCGAGGCCGCCGCCGCCCGCCGCGTAGCCGTGGACTTCGGTGACGACCACCGCGTCGAGCCGGATCAGGGCGCCGACCGCGATCTGCAGGTAGGAGGTCACCTCCTTGAGGAAGTCCCCCAGCGCCTCCCCCTTCGCGGCGAACTCCCGCACGTCACCGCCGGCGCAGAAGTTCGGTCCGGCGCCCCTGAGGTGCACGACGCGGACGCGCGGGTCGCGATGGCAGTGCATCACCGCCTCGTAGATCGCCTTCATCATCTCGATGTTCATGCCGTTCGAGGCGGCGGGCCGGTTGAGCGTCAGGGTGGCGATTGCTCCATCGAAGTGGAGCAGGACCGGTCCCTCGCCGATCCAGGTTTCAGGGCTTCCGCTTTCCACGCGCGTGTCCATGATCTGCTCCCGCCGGCGCTCAGACGAGGAAGGACAGCGTGTAGATCGGCTTGTGATTGTTCACGAGGCCGACCTTCTTGCGCACCATCTTGATCTCGCCGTCGACGAAGCGCAGGCGATACTCGTTGCGCGCCGCCCACATGGTCTCGCCGCGCAGGTTGTCCTCGTAGATGAACGCATTGGCACGCACCGCCACCTCGTCGCCGGACCGCTCCACCAGCTCGACGTTGGAGATGATGCGGGCGAGGTTCGACGGCGGCGTCTGGGTGTGCCGGCGCCCGGTCTTCAGCTGGCCGATGCGCACGCCGATCCGCGAGCGGTTGTCGTAAATGATCGACATCTGCGTTTCCGGGTCTATGTCGTGACCGTTGGCGGGCACCCAGTAGGTGGCATCGTCGGTCCACAGCGCCTCCCACTCGTCATAGGCGTGGGTGTCCTGCAGGCGCGCCTCCATGAAAAGGAACTGCTCGATCCGGTGAAGCAGCGACGCATTGTCCTGAGGCAGCGGCTCGGCCTCGCCGGCTGCCCCGTTCGAGCCGTCCTCCCGGGCGCCGGCCCGGGTCGCGATCTGTCCCATCGTCATGTCATCCTGCCATCAGTTCGAGATAGTGCCACCAGATTCCGCGCTGGGGAACTTCATCGGTGGAATGACCGACGAGAAAGCCGTTCTCGTCCGTCCGCTCGCGGTGCAGGCCCCTGGTAAGGGTGATCCATTCGGGATCGCGGATCGCCGCGCCCCGATGGTTGCGCTCGTACATCTCGGTGTCGTCGGCAAGCAGCAGCCCGGCCGGTCCGACGGATCCCATCGTCTGCTGGCGCAGGCGTCGGTTGAAGTCCGGCGCGCCCTTGAACTGCAGCGCCGTCACGTGCTGGACGGTTTCGTCGACGGCCAGCGGCTGCAGCACGAACAGCTGGATTTCGGCAATGAACAGGTTCGGGAAGATCATGATGTGCGGGGACCCGTCGATCATGATCTCCCGCGCCCGTTCGGCACCATAGGCGTCGCGCATGCCCGACACGTAGTTGGGCAGACGCGTCTCGTTGGTCCCGAACCATTCCAGGGGCTTGCCGCTGCGCCGCCATTCGGGCCTGAGATCGAACTCGGTATGCCCGTTGCCGAAATCGCGCGTCAGGGCGGTGGAGTCCGGCCCATAGAGATCGCCGATGCCGCTGTCGGTGACCTGGAAGACGGATCCGTGAACGAAGGCGGGATGATATCCGTCCGTCTCGTTCTCCAGCATGAACTTCCAGTTGGCCTTGGTGCGGTGCTGCAGGAAGCCGGCGGTCAGCTTCAGTTCGCCCTCCGGGGAATTGTCGAGAAGCTGATCGATGGAGGCCTTTGCCCCGCCGAGATAGTCCTCGAGCGACGGTCCGTCCTCCGCGAAGGAACCGAACACGAACCCGCGGTAGATGCCGATTCGCGGCACCCTGCCGAGACTGAACTTGTCCCTGTCCTGCCCCTCGTAGCCGTCGGCGTAGGCATAGCCCATCAGCTTGCCGGTATTGGCGAAGGTCCAGGAGTGATAGGGGCAGGTGAAGGTGGTCCGGTTGCCGCTCTGGTAGGCGCAGAGTTGATTGCCGCGATGCGGGCATTTGTTGAGCAGCAGACTGATCTCGCCCGTCCGATCGTGAACCATCAGCACCGGCGTCGGCCCGATCGCCTTGGTCACGTAGTCGTTCTTGTTGGGCACCTCGCTCGTGTGTCCGACATAGACCCAGCCGCGGTACCAGATGCGTTCAAGCTCGTCCTCGAAGACGCGCTCGTCGTAGTAGAGCGAACTGTGGACCTGCGTCGGTCTGATCAGGTCCCGGTACGCGACGCCGTTCGCGCCGTGGCCGTTGGTGCCGTGACCGTTCGACAGATGTGCCATGCAATCGTCGTCCCTGGGTTCTTCATCGAATTCATCGGAGATCGCCTTTTATAGAACGATCGTTCGATTTATTATATGGCGCAGCGAAACCGTGCCTGTCAAGGAAAAGCGGGATCATCGATAGTGGGCGCGGCGGGGTCCTGGAATCGCCGGCGCGACGGGCCGCATGCAGGTCACAGGATCTTTTCCGGGTTCATGATGGTTGCCGGGTCGACCGTGGCCTTGATCGCCTTCATGAGATCGAGCGCGCCGCCGAATTCCATCGCCATGAAGCGGCGCTTCCCCTGTCCGATGCCGTGCTCGCCGGTGCAGGTGCCGCCCATGCGGATAGCTCTTTCGTTCAGGCGTTCGAGCGCCCCGTGCGCGCGTGCCATTTCCTCCGGGTCTTCGGGATCCACCAGGATCATCAGGTGGAAATTGCCGTCGCCGACGTGGCCGACGATCGGCGCCAGCAGACCTGACCGGGCGATGTCGGCTTCCGTTACACCGACGCATTCGGCAAGCCTAGAAATCGGAACGCAGACGTCCGTCGGGATGCCGCGCGCATCGCGGCGCAGTTCCGGGAACGCGAAATACAGGTTGTGGCGCGCGGCCCAGAGCCGGTCGCGGTCTTCCAGCCGGGCGGCCGACCGGAACGGCGCCGCCCCGTTGGCCGCGCACAGCTCTGCAAATACCGACACCTGCTCGTCGACGCCCGCAGGCATGCCGTGAAACTCGACGAACAGTGTCGGCTCCTCCGGCAGCGCCAGACCGGAATAGGCATTGACGGCCCTCATGCACAGCGGGTCCATGAGTTCGAGGCGGGCGACGGGAATGCCCATCTGGATCGTCTCGATCACCGTCCGCACGGTGGCATCCAGCGTAGGGAAGTATGTGGTGCCGCTGACGATCTTCTCCGGCAGGCCATAGAGCCGCACCGAGAGTTCGGCGATCACGCCGAGCGTGCCCTCGGCGCCGACGAACAGGCTGGTCAGGTCGTATCCGGCCGATGACTTGCGCGCGCGCTGCGCCGTTTGGATGAGCTCTCCGTTCGGCAGCACCACCTTCATCGACAGGACGTTCTGCTTCATCGTACCGTAGCGGACGGCGTTGGTGCCGGAGGCACGCGTCGAGGCCATGCCGCCGAGCGAGGCGTCTGCGCCCGGATCGATCGGGAAGAACAGCCCCGACGAGCGAACATGGGCGTTCAGCTGATGGCGCGTCACGCCCGGCTCCACCACGCAGTCGAGGTCGTCGGTATTCACCGCGAGGATCCGGTTCATGTCGCTCATGTCGAGCGACAGGCCGCCGCGCGGTGCGTTCAACTGCCCCTCAAGCGAGGTGCCGCCGCCAAATGGGATCACCGGAAACCGTTCGGCGGCGCAGATGACGACGGCCCGCCGTATCTCGTCGACATCCTTCGGCGCGAAGACGGCATCCGGCGGCTGGCTGGCGAGGTAGGATGTCGTGTGCCCGTGCTGCTCGCGCCACGTCGCACCTGTCTTGACCCGGTCGCCGAACGCATCGCGAAGGCGTCCGATCGCTACGGTCGCGTCGGCCTCCCGTTCCCGGGATATCACGCCTGCTCCGGCCATTCCGTCCTCCACGGCTTCCCACGTCCTGCCGCTACTCCAAGCGCCCCGCCGCGCCGTCGGCCTCTAGCCGGACGTGGCGCAACGCGAGGCGCAGCGGGCTCTTTACTTAGACCAAACGTTCGATCTAATAAAGAGCCGCCACCGTCATCGCACCAGCGCGCGCAAGCGGCTCACGAAAGAATGCGACGTCATGGCCCGCAGGAGGAGACGGACATGCTGCACGAGGATCTCGAAGGGCTGGACTATCCCGCCATCTGCAAGCTTCAAAAGACCCGACTGGCCGAACTCGGTCGCCGGCTCGGCGAAAGCGTCGAATGGATCGCGCATTTCGGCGCGGCCGGCATGCATCCCGGAGACCTTGCGGCCGAGGACGGGCTGGAGAACGCGCCGTTCCTGGAGAAATCCGACCTGCACGACCACTACCCGTTTCCGTTCCTCACCGTGCCGATGAACAGCGTCGAGCGTTTCATGGCGACATCGGGGACCACCGGCCTGCCTGTGACGTTCGGCATGACGGCGAACGACTATCGGAGGCTGCTGCCCTATCAGATGAGCCGGATCCTGGCGGCCGCCGGCGTCAGGCCGGGCATGCGCGCCTACCAGGGCTACGGATACGGCCTGTGGATCGGCGGGCCGGCACTCGACATCGGATTCTCGGCCATGGGCTGCACGAACTTCCCGATCGGGCCGGGGCGCGGCGAACTCGCCGCGAAGTGGCTGCGCGACCACTGCTACGACGTCGCCTCGATGTCGCCGCTCTGGCTTATGACGCTGCTCACGCATGCCCGCGAGGCCGGCATCGATCCGAAATCGGACTGGACGCTGACGCTGGCGATCCTGGGCGGACAGTCCGTCTCAACGGAGTTCCGCGCGCAGCTCGAGGACGCCATGCCCGAGGGCTTCATCAGCCATAACATCTATGGCACCACGGAGGCCGGCGGCCCGGTCCTGGCGATCTCGACGCCCTACACCCATGCCGACGACGAACTTCAGCTCGTCAACGAAGACACCATCGTCACCGAGATCCTCGATCCCGATACCCTGAAGCCGGTCGGTCCGGGCGAGGTTGGCGAGATCGTCATCACCACGTTGTGCCGCGAGGCATCACCGGTCGTGCGCTGGCGCACGCGGGATCTCGTGCGCCTGTCGGAACGCCCCTTCGACTGCCCGTCGGGCCGGCGCGGCATGCGCAAGATCGGCCGGATCATCGGGCGCAGCGACGACATGATTAAGGTGAAGGGCGTGATCGTCTTCCCCTCCCAGATCGAGGATATCGTCGCCGGCACGCCGGGCACCGTGAAGGAGGCCTGGCAGATCTACGTCGACCGCGAACGGCAGACGATCGGGACGATGTGCGTTGCTGTCGAATCCGAACGCCGCAGCAACCGGCCGGCCGGGCAGATCACTGCCGACATCAAGCGTGAAGTCAAAGCCCGCCTGGGCATCAAGGTCGAGGTCGACTGCTTCGACGAGGGCACGCTGCCCCGCTACGAAGCCAAGGCCACACGTGTGCTGCATCGACCGGACGTTCACTGAACCAGGGTACTCACTGACATGGAAGCAGCCTCGGGCCCCTTCAACGATGTCCTGAACCTGGAGGACATGCGGGAAGCCGCACGACGGCGGCTGCCCCGGGCGATCTTCGACTACATCGACGGCGCCGCAGAGGACGAGGTGTCGAAGCGGCGAAACCGGCGGCAGTTCGACGAGTGGGGCTTCGTCCAACGGGTGCTTAACGACGTCAGCGCCATCGATCTGACGGTCGAGATCTTCGGCAACCGGTTCGCCGCGCCGTTCGGCATCGGCCCTACCGGCCTTGCAGGGCTGGCCTGGCCGAAGGCGGAAACCTTGCTGGCCAGGGAGGCGGAGAAGGCGGCGATCCCGTTCTGCCTCAGCACGGTCTCCAGCGTCCGGCTCGAGGACGTCGCGGACGCCACCGCCGCGCCGAACTGGTTCCAGCTCTACATCTTCCGCGACCGCGACCTATCGCGCAGCCTCGTGGAACGGGCGAAGGCTGCCGGCTATTCGGTGCTCGTGATAACCGTCGACTGCCCGACGGGGGGCAACCGCGAGCGCGATCCGCGCAACGACTTCACGCTGCCTCTGCGCGCCACTCGGCGCAACGTGGCGAATACCGCGATTCGGCCAGGCTGGCTCCTGAGGCTGGCGCGCTGCGGCGCGCCGAAGCCGGAGAACATGGTGGAGGCGGCAAGGGCCGCGGCCGGCAGCGCCCAGGGACTGGTCGCATTCATGAACTCGCAGCTCGATCCTTCGGTCACGTGGCGCGACGTCGAGGAGTTCATCGGACTGTGGGACGGGCCGGTGGTGATCAAGGGCCTGCTCAGCGTCAAGGACGTCGAACGCGCCGCCGAGTTGGGTGCACGCGGCGTTGTCCTCTCCAACCACGGCGGCCGCCAGCTCGACGGCGGGATCTCGCCGCTCACCGTGCTACCGGACGCCCGCAAGGTGGCAGGAGAGGCGCTGACCATCATCTGCGACAGCGGTTTTCGGCGTGGCACCGACATCATCAAGGCGAGGGCGCTCGGCGCCGATCTCGTCCTGATGGGCCGCAACACGCTCTATGGCGCCGGCGCCGGCGGCGCGCCGGGGATCGCCCACGTCATCTCGATCCTGAAGTCAGAGCTGACGCGCGCGATGACCTTGCTGGGCACCGCCACCATCGGCGACATTGCCGCCGAACACGTGCACTATCTCGGCGCAGCCGGGCACGTTTGAGGCACCGGACGAGCACAACGGGGAACCGAATGATCGAACGGATATCATCGAACGACCTGATGTCCCAGGTCACCGTCTGGAACAACACGGCCTACCTGTCCGGCCAGGTCGCGCTCGACAACCGGGAGGGCGACCTCGCGGCCCAGGCCCGGGAGATCTTCTCGCGAATCGAATCTCTTCTCGCCGAAGTCGGGGCGGGGAAGTCGAACCTGCTCGCCGCCACGATCTGGCTGACGGACGTCGCCGACTTTCCGGCGTTCAACGACCTGTGGCGCGCATGGATCGGCACGGATGCGCCGCCCGCCCGCGCGACGGTCCGGGCCGACCTGATGCTGCCCGGCCTGCGGCTGGAGATTCAGGTCGTCGCCGCCATTCCCTAGTCTGCGGCACTTCCCGCCCTGACATTTCCCCGCCGGCGACAGGGGCGACACGGCAAATTGCATCGCCGCGACGCGCCATATATATGTCCGAACGATCAAACAATTTTACGTTCAGGACATTCCGTGGCGAGAACCCGCTCTGCAGATTACGACAAGATCCAGGCCTCGATCATCGAGCGCACCGCCACGCTGTTCGCCTCGCGGGGATACGCCGCGACGTCGATCGGCGACATTGCCGCGGCGAACGAATGCTCGAAGTCCCGCCTGTATCATTATTTCAAGTCGAAAGAGGCGATCCTGTCGACCATGCTCACCGAGCATGTCGACAAGCTGCTCAAGGAGTGTCAGGAGACGCTGACCGACAGCGACGACCCGGTCGAGCGGTTCCGCGAGCTGATCGCGTATTTCCTCGAGATCTACGCTGTCTCGCGCGACAAGCATGTCGTACTGCTGACCTGCATCGACTTCCTTCCCAAGCGAAAGCGCAACGAGATCGTCAGGAAGGAGCGGCAGCTCGTCGCCTACGTCCAGGATGCGCTCGGGCGGATCCGGCCGGACCGCGCGGAGAATGCGGACAGCGCCCATGTCGACACGATGCTGTTCTTCGGCATGATCAACTGGACCTACACCTGGTACCGGTCCGACGGTGCCATCAAGCCTGCCACCCTCGCCGACCGCGCCGTGGACATCTTCCTGAACGGATACCGGAACACCGGCAATTGAGGCCGGGGCCGGTCACGCCAGCAGCGACTTCAGCTGAATATCGGGATCCGCCACCCGTGCCGGATCGATCCTGGCGCCGCCCGCCAGCAGCCGTTTGGCGATCATGAACGCCTGGGCATCGCCGATGCAGTCCACTGCGATGAAGTCCTCGTCCTTGAAATACCAGTTCGACAGGCCCCGCCCGGTGCTCCGCGAGACGACCTGCGTATAGCCGCGGTTCAGGCCGGCGATCTGCAGCTTGGTGTCGTACTGATCCGACCAGAACCACGGCACCGGCACATAGGGCACGCCGATGCCGAGCATGTCGTCGGCCGCCGCCTCGGCCTGGTCGATGGCGTTCTGGACGCTCTCGAGGCGGGTCTTCTCCCCCATGAAAGGAAACGCCGCGCAGTCGCCGGCGGCCCAGATGCCGGAGCAGGAGGTGCGGCAGCGCTCGTCCACCAGGATACCGTTGTCGCAGCGCAGGCCCGCCTGTTCGGCAAGCGAGGTCTCCGGCAGCACGCCGACGCCAAGCAGCACGATGTCCGTGTCGATCCGCTTCCCGTCGTCCAGCTCCACAGCCGTCACGGCCCCGTCGCCGAGGACCTTCGAAACGGATCGTCCTTCCAGAATGCGCACGCCGTTTGCGGCGTGCAGGTTCCGGAAGTGCTCCGACGTCCGGGCGCACACCACGCGCGCCAGGATGCGCTCGGCCAGCTCGATGACCGTCACCACCATCCCGAGACCGGCTGCGACGGCCGCCGTCTCGAGCCCTATGAACCCACCCCCCACGACGGCCAGCCGTCTGCCCGGCGAAAAGCGGGCGCGCATGGCATCGACGTCGTTCAGCGAGCGCAGCTCGTAGACGCCGTCGACGTCGGCGAACCCTGCGGGCCGGGGCCGCGGGCGGGCCCCCGTGGTCAGCGCCAGCCTGTCCCAGGGCCGATCCTCGCCCCCCCAGCGCAGCGTCCTGGCAGCCGGATCGATCGCGACGACCGGTTCGCCCGAGCGGACCTCTATGCCGGCATCCCTCCAGTAGTGATCCGGCCGCAGATACAGGCGCTCGGCCTCCCATTCGCCGCTCAGGTACTTCTTGGAGAGCGGCGGCCGCTGGTAGGGCAGATGCGGTTCGGCTCCGTAGATCACGATCTCGCCGACATGGCCCCCGGCGCGCAGCCGCATCGCCAGTGCCGCGCCCGCCTGGCCCGCGCCCACGATCGCAATCCTGTCGTGCATATCGTCGTCTCCCCGGCCCCCATCATTCTGGCGCCTTTTAATTGACCGATCGTTCGTTCTATGCATTAATCCTTGATCTGGATCAAGTTTGAAGACCGGTACCGGCTCCCTCGCAATGCTGCTGTCCCCCGTTAGCCTCGACGACAAGTACACCGCCCGTTCGGGCCGTGTGGTGCTGAACGGAACGCAGGCCCTTCTCGTGGCGATGCTGCGGCAGCGGCGGTTTGATCGAGAGCGGGGATTCGACACCGCGGGCTTCCTCAGCGGCTATCGCGGCTCGCCGCTGTCGAGCGTCGATACGGAGGCATGGCGGGCCCGGCAGCCGCTCGAGGATCACCGCATCCGCTTCCAGCCGGGCATCAACGAGGATCTCGCCCTGACCAGCGTCTGGGGCACGCAACAGACCGCGCTCGATCCCAATGCCACGGTCGAGGGGGTCTTCGGCATGTGGTACGGCAAGGGCGCCGGCCTCGATAGCTGCGGCGACGCGCTTCGACACGCGCACGGCGCAGGATCGTCCCGGCGCGGCGGCGTGCTGATCGTCAGCGGCGACGACCACGCCCTGAAGTCCTCCAGCCAGGCCTATCACTCCGAACCGACCTTCATCGACATGCAGATGCCGGTGCTCTACCCGGCCGACATCCAGGAGATGCTCGACTACGCCATTCTGGGCTGGGAGATGTCGCGGTATTCCGGCTGCTATGTCGGCTTCAAGGTTCTTGCCGAGCACGTCAACTCGACGGCTGTTGCGGATGTCGGGCTCGACCGCATTTCGGTGGCATTGCCCGAAGAGCCTGGCCAGGGGAACGATCGCTGGATTCGCTGGCCCGATCCCTGGCCGCATGTGGAGCGCCGGCTGCTGGGCGTCAAGCTGCCCGCGGCACTCGACTTCGCCCGCACCAATGGACTCAACCGGACGATCGTCCGGGGCGCGCGTCCACGGCTCGGCATCGTGACCGCCGGCAAGTCCTATCTCGATCTGCTGCAGGCCTTCGCCGCCCTCGACCTGACACTGGCCAACGCCGAGGAACTCGGCATCTCCGTCTACAAGATCGGCATGCCGTGGCCGGCGGATCCGGTTAGCCTCGCCGCCTTCTGCAGGGGCCACGAGACAATCCTCATTATCGAGGAAAAGCGCGACATTCTGGAGACCCAGGTCCGGACCGCCCTCTACGGCGAGGACCGGCCGCCGGTGGTGCTCGGACGCCACGACCGGCACGGCGCACCCCAGTTCCCGATGGTCGGCGAACTCGACTCAGGCGCGATCCTGAAAGCGCTCGCCCCGGAGATCGGCGACTGGCTCGATCCGCGCCGACAGGCGGTGTTGGAAACATCTTTGACCCGGACAGCTCAGGCGCCGGATATCTCGGTCGGGCCGCGCACGCCGTATTTCTGTTCCGGATGCCCGCACAACCGCTCAACCGTCGTACCCGAGGGCAGCCGCGCGCTCGCCGGGGTCGGCTGCCATTTCATGGCGACGGGCATGGACCGCAATACCGAGACCTTCACCCAGATGGGCGGGGAAGGCGTGCCATGGATCGGCACCGCGCCGTTCACCGGGACGAAGCACGTCTTTGTCAATCTCGGCGAGGGCACCTACTATCATTCCGGCCTGCTGGCGATCCGCGCAGCGCTCGCCGCCAACGTCAACATCACCTACAAGATCCTGTTCAACGACGCGATCGCGATGACCGGCGGCCAGCCGGTCGAGGGCGAACTGTCGGTGCCCCTCATCGTCCGCCAGCTCCAGGCCGAGGGGGTGAGGCGGATCGTCGTCGTCGCCGACGATACTTCGGCCTACGAAACCGCCGGCCTGCTGCCGCGCGGGGTTCCGGTCAGCCCCCGCGACGACCTCGACGAAGTCCAGCGCGACCTGCGCGAGACGCCTGGCGTCACGGTCCTGATCTACGACCAAGTCTGCGCCACGGAAAAGCGGCGCCGGCGCAAGCGCGGTCGGATGGCGGCGGCACCTCGCAAGATCTTTATCAATGAACGCGTCTGCGAGGGCTGCGGCGACTGCTCGGTGCAGTCGAACTGCCTGTCGGTCGTGCCCGTCGAAACCGAATTCGGCCGCAAGCGCGAAATCGACCAGGCGAACTGCAACCAGGATTACTCCTGCGTCGGCGGCTTCTGCCCGAGCTTCGTAGCCGTCGAAGGCGAGCTGAGAAAGCCCGCCCCCAGAGGCCTGCCGGACATTGCCGCGCCCGAGCCCAAGATTCCCGCTCTCGAGGCGGATACAAGCTACGACATCGTGATCGCCGGCGTCGGCGGCACCGGCATCGTCACGGTCGGCGCGCTGCTCGGGATGGCCGCGCACCTGGAAGGCAAGTCCTTTTCCATCCACGACCGGCTCGGCATGGCGCAGAAATACGGCGCCGTCACGAGCCATCTGCGGATAGCCGCCGATCCGAAGGTCCTCGATAGCGTTCGGATCGCCCCCGCCAACGCGCGCCTGCTGATCGGCGGCGACCTCAGGGTGTCCGCCGAACCCTCGGCGCTCGGCCTCGTCGACCCCAGGGCCGGACGCCTGATCGTCGCCTCCGAACAGGCCGTCAGCGGCGAGTTCACCCGCGATCCCGACTACGATTTCAGCACCAGCCTGCTGTCGAGAAGCCTCACGCGATGGTGCGCATCCGATCCGGCCTTCCTCCCGGCACGGCATCTCGCCCGCCACTATCTCGGCGACGAGATCGGCGCCAACCTGCTCCTGGTCGGCGTCGCCTGGCAGCAGGGCCTGATCCCGATGTCCCGGGCCGCCATCGAGCGGGCGATCGAGATGAACGGCGTCGCGGTGGCGCTGAACAACGCCGCCTTCGAACTGGGCCGCCGGACCGCCGTCGCGCCGAGCGCTGTCTGCAAGCCGCTGGAAGCGGCCGTCCCGACACCGCCGGAAACCATGACCTGGCAGGCGCTCGCCGAGCATCGCGCCACGTTCCTGACCGCGTATCAGAACGCGGCTTATGCGAAGCGCTATCGCGCCCTCGTCGACGAGGTCGCCGAGGCGGAAACCCGGCTCCACGGCGACGCTGGACCGCTCACCCACGCCGTCGCCGACAACTTCGCGAAGCTGATGGCCTACAAGGACGAATACGAGGTCGCGCGGCTCTTCACCGACGGCGCCTTCGCCAGGTCGCTCGCCGCGACCTTCGAGCCGGGCGCCCGGCTGAGCTTCCATTTCGCGCCCCCCGTGCTCGGCACGTCGGACGGCGCGTCCGGGCATCCGCGCAAGCGGCGCTTCGGGCCGTGGGTGCTGCCGGCGCTGAAAATTCTGGCCCGCCTGAAGGGGCTGCGCGGCACGCCGTTCGACCCATTCGGCTATCTCGCCGACCGGCGCGCCGAGCGCGCCCTGCTCCTGCAGTACGAGGACGACATCCGCACGCTGCTGCCGCGGCTCGATGCGGATACCCGCGATCCGATCCTGGCGCTGGCGCGGCTGCCCGAGGCGATCCGCGGCTACGGCCACGTCAAGAACGCAAGCATCGAAGCGGCGCGCGAAAGACGCCGGACATTCCTCGAGCAGATCACGCAAGGCATGCCGGGGGAAAGGCTGCGGGAGGCGGCCGAATAAGGCTGATCACACAACCGTTGCAGGAGCCGAAAATGAACAGGATGAAGGTGGCCGGTCTCACCCTGGCCGCGCTGACGATGGGACTGATGGCGATTTCACCGGTCACGGCGCGCGCCGACGACAAGGTCGTCGTCAAGCTGAGCTACATCGTCGACCACCCGGCGATCGAGGCGACCAAGAACGGCATCCTCGCGGTGCTCGAAAAGGCCGGTTACGTGCCCGGCGAGACGATGGACCTGGAGGTGCAGAGCGCCCAGGGCAGCATGCCCACCCAGGTGCAGATCAACACCAAGTTCGTCGGCGACGATCCCGACCTGATCATCGCCATCTCGACGCCGAGCGCCCAGACGGCGATGTCGGCGACCTCCGAGATCCCGGTTGTCTTCGCCGCCGTCACCGATCCGCTCTCGGCGGGCCTCGTCGACAGCTACGGGGCGCCGGGACGCAACCTCACGGGGTCCAGCGACATGACGCCGATCGACAAGCACCTCGCATTGGTGAAGCGCATCGTGCCGGACGCCAGGACCATCGGCGTCATCTACAACGGCGGCGAGGCGAACTCCGTCGCGCAGGTCGACGTCGTCAAGGAAGAGGCCGAAAAGGCCGGCCTCGCCGTCGTCGAGGCGACCGCCGCCCAGTCGAGCGGCGTGCTCGACGCCGCGCGCAGCCTCGTCGGCAAGGTCGACGCGATCTACATTCCCACCGACTCCACCGTCGTCAGCGGCATCGAGGCCGTGGTGAGGGTCGGCGGCGACGCCGACATTCCGGTGATCGCCGCCGACACGGGTTCCGTCGAGCGAGGCGCCATCGCGGCGCTCGGCTTCGACTATGCCGACATCGGCGCGGCGGCCGGCGAAAGCGCGGTGGCGATCCTCAAGGGCGCCGACCCGGCGGCCCTGCCGGTGCGCTTCGTCGACAAGCTGGAGCTCTACCTCAATCCGGGCTCGGCAAAGGACATGGGCGTCGAGCTGCCGGAAGACCTGCTGGGCGAAGCCACGACGGTCGTCCAGTAGCATGACGCTGTTCGCCCTCATGGGAGCGATCGAGGCCGGCCTGATATTCGGTCTTGTCGCGATGGGTGTCTTCCTGTCGTTCCGGGTCCTCGACTTTCCCGACCTGACGGTGGACGGCAGCTTTCCGCTCGGCGCGGCGATAGCCGCCGTCTCGATCATGCACGGCATCGATCCGTATCTCGCCACGCTGTTCGCCGCCATTGCGGGATACGCAGCCGGCTTCGTGACCGCGCAGCTCAACGTGCGGCTCAACATTCTCCACCTGCTGGCGAGCATCCTGGTGATGATGGCGCTCTATTCGGTGAACCTGCGGATCATGGGCCGGCCGAACCTGCCGCTGCCCGCTTCCGACACCGTGTTCTCGCCGCTGAGCGGCCTGCCGATCCCCGGCTACCTGTCGATGCCGATCGCGCTGTTTGCGATCGTCACGCTTGGCAAGTTCGTGCTCGACTGGTTCCTCGGCACCGAGGTCGGGCTGGCGCTCAGGGCGACCGGGGCCAATCCGCGCATGGCCGCCGCCCAGGG
Source organism: Microbaculum marinum (assembly GCF_037855135.1). Classification (NCBI taxonomy): domain Bacteria; kingdom Pseudomonadati; phylum Pseudomonadota; class Alphaproteobacteria; order Hyphomicrobiales; family Tepidamorphaceae; genus Microbaculum; species Microbaculum marinum. The sequence continues at coordinate 249,912 of NZ_JAZHOF010000005.1, read as the reverse complement.
CATCGACCGGGCGCGCATGCTGCCGCTCGGGCTCGGCATCTCCAATGCCTATGTGGCGGTCGCCGGTGCGCTGTTCGCCCAGTCGCAGGGCTTCGCCGATGTCACCATGGGCGTCGGCGTCATCATCATCGGGCTTGCCTCCGTCATCGTCGGCGAGACCGTGATGTCGGTGCGCACCATCTTCCTGGCCACCGCCGCGGCGATCGTCGGCAGCGTCGTCTACCGGATCGTCATCGCCTTCGCGCTGAACCTCGATGCCATCGGCCTGCGCGCCCAGGACCTCAACATCGTCACGGCCGTCCTCGTCGTCGCCGCGATCGCGGCCTCACGCTTCCGGAAGCCGTCGCTTGCCGGGCTCAAGGCGGCAAGCCCCCAGAAGCAGACTTCTTGATAGGGGGCAAGGGCATGCTCGAAGCCGCCAACGTCAGCGTCGTCTTCAATCCCGGCACGGCGCTCGAGAACCGCGCCCTGCGCGGCGTCTCGCTGAGTATCGGCGAAGGCGAGTTCGTGACCGTGATCGGCACCAACGGCGCCGGCAAGTCGACGCTGCTCGGCGTCTTCGCGGGCGACGTGATGCCCGCATCAGGCAGCGTCCTGATCGACGGCGACGACGTCACCCGCCAGACCGCCTGCCGGCGCGCCCGCCGGCTCGGCCGCGTCTTCCAGGACCCGCGCGCGGGAACCTGCGAGGGCCTGACGATCCTGGAGAACCTCGCCGTTGCCGCCCAGCGCACGCGCGGCCGGACGCTTCGGCCCGGCGCGCCGCGCGACCGGATCGCGCACTGGAAGGAGCGGCTTGCCGGCCTCGGTCTCGGCCTTGAGAACCGGCTCAACGACCGGGTCGGCCTGTTGTCGGGCGGCCAGCGACAGGCGCTCAGCCTGCTGATGAGCTGCCTCGTCCCCAACAAGGCGCTGCTGCTCGACGAGCACACCGCGGCACTCGACCCGAACGCGGCGGCAAACGTGCTGCGCCTCACCGACGAATTCGCGGCGCGCGACAAGCTCACCGTCCTGATGGTCACCCACAGCATGGCCCAGGCGCTCGCCCACGGCACCCGCACGATCATGCTGCACGAGGGCCGGATCCTGTTCGACCTGACCGGCGAGGAACGCCGTTCGATGACGGTCGCCCACCTGCTGGACCTGTTCCAGCAGATCCGCGGCGACACGGTCGAGGACGACGCCATGGTACTGGGGTGACGCCTGACGTGCCTGAACATTGGGATGAGAACCAAATGCCCTTCCACATCACCTGTCTGGACGACCCCGCCAAGCCCGGCCTGCGGCAGAAGACCCGCGCCGAACACCTGCGCTACATGATCGCCCACAAGGACCACATCCTGTTCGGCGGCCCGATGCGGGTCGAACCCGACGGACCGGTGGTCGGCAGCGCTTTCGCGCTCGACTACGAGACGCGCGCCGAGGTTGACGCCTTCCTCGCCGGCGAGCCGTACTACCTGGCCGGTCTGTTCGAATCCGTCGTGGTGCGCGCCATTGCGGTGATGGTTCCCGAACGCGCGCCTGGCTTTCTCGAACAGGAACTCGAACGCGAGCTCGGCAAGTGACCGGGATCGCCGCGATCGGCACCTATCTGCCCCGTGCCCGGCTGGAGCGTTCAAGCATCGCCGAGGCCGTCGGCTGGCTCGCGCCGGGCCTCGCCAGGAGCGCGTCCGGCCAGAGGACGCTCGCCTTCTGGGACGAGGATTCCACGACGATGGCCGTGGCGGCGGCGCGCGATTGCCTGTCTGGCAGCGCCGGCAGGGATGCGGGCGATCGCATCGCCTCGCTCGCTTTCGCGACCACCACGCCGGCCTTCGCGGAACGGCAGAACGCCAGCGTCGTCCACGGCGCCCTCAGGCTGCCGCCCGATTGCATCGCGCAGGACGTCACCGGCACGCCGAGGGGTGCGCTGGTCACACTGCACATGGCGCTCGAAGCCGCCAGCGCCGCACTGGTCGTCGCCGCCGACCGGCCGGTCTCGCGCGCCGGCAGCGCCGACGAGATGCAGCTTGCCGACGGTGGCGCGGCGGTCTTGACGGGAGCCGGGCCGGGCCTGCTCGCCTATCTCGGCGGGGCAAGCCTCACCTCGCCCTTCGCCGACCGGTACCGCCGGACCGGATCGGACTTCGCCACGGTCTGGGAGGAACGCTGGGTGCGCGAGGAGGGCATCCTCAAGCTCGTTCCCGACGCGATCGCGCGGGCGCTGGGCCGGGCCGGCGTCGGCGCCGGGGACATCGACCTGTTCGTCTTTCCGGGCACCATTCGCGGCATCGGTTCCGCCGTTGCAAAGAAGGCCGGGCTGGGCAACGCCCGGATCGCGGATACGCTGGCGGCACGATGCGGCGACACCGGGACCGGTCACGCGCTGCTGATGCTCGCCGCCGCCATGGAGGAGATCGAGCCGGGCGAGCGCATCCTCCTCGCGCAGTTCGGCCAGGGGGCGACCGCTCTGGTGTTCGAGGCGACGGAGGCGATTGCGGAGCGGCGTCCGGCGGTCTCCGCGCAACTCGACGCCGGGATACCGGAGCGCCATTATCTGAAGCTGCCAGTCTTCTGCGGGCTCCTGCCCTGGGAGAAAGGATTGCGCGGGCGCGGCGGCGTCAACGAGGCGCTGTCGGTTGCCCATCGTTACAACGATGCGCTGCTCGGCTTCGTCGGCGGGCGCTGCCGGGAGACCGGCGCCGTGCAGTTCCCGCCCTCGAGGATCAGCGCCAACCCGCAGGCGCCGCTCGCCGACACGCAGGACCCCTATCCTCTGGCCGACCGCCTCGGCCGCATCGCGTCCGTGACCGCAGACGGCCTCGCCTTCTCGCACCAGCCGCCGGCCTGCTACGGCCTCGTCGATTTCGACGGTGGCGGGCGCCTGATGATGGAGTTCACGGACCCGGACGCACAGGCGATGCGCATCGGCGATGCGGTGCGGTTCGTCTTCCGGATCAAGGATGTCGACGAGCAGAACGCCTATCTGCGCTACTTCTGGAAGGCGGTGCCAGCCAGCGCTGCCTCCCGCGCAGCAACCGACGAAGCCGACCGCCGGAGCGCCTGATGCCATCGGGACTGAAAGACAGGGTCGCCATTCTCGGCATGGGCTGCTCGAAGTTCGGGGAGCGCTGGGACGTCGGCCAGGAAGAGCTGATGGTCGAGGCCTATCTGGAGGCGCTGGCGAGCGCCGGCATCGACCCGACGCAGATCGACGCGGCCTGGTATTCCTCGCACTACGACGACATCGGCGCCGGCAAGTCCGGCACGCCGATGGCGCAGGCCTTGCGGCTGCCCAACATCGGGGTGACGCGGGTCGAGAACTTCTGCGCCGGCGGCACCGAGGCGTTCCGCGGCGCTGTCTTCGCGGTCGCCTCCGGATCGGCCGACATTGCCCTGGCGATGGGAGTGGAAAAGCTGAAGGACACCGGCTTCGCCGGCCTGCCGACCGCCTCGCGCGGCACCTTCGTGCCGATGTACCTGCCGACCCACACCAATCCCGGCAACTTCTCGCAACTCGCGTCCGCCTATTCCGCGCGCCACGGCATCGCGCGCGACGACCTGAAGCGGGCGATGGGCCATACCTCGGCCAAGAGCCACGCCAACGCGGTTGCGAACCCTAAGGCGCATCTGAGGAAGGACATCACGATCGAGCAGGCGATGTCCGCGCCGATCGTTGCCGAGCCGCTTGGGCTGTTCGACTGTTGCCCCGTCTCCGACGGTGCCGCCTGCGCCATCGTCACGACGCCCGACATCGCCCGCGGGCTCGGCAAGACGCCGCTGGTGACGGTGAAGGCGATCCAGCTCGTCACCTCGAACGGCTGGGAAATGCAGCAGGGCGGCTGGGACGGGTCCTATGTCCACACGGCCCGGATCGCCGCCAGGCGCGCCTATCACGAGGCCGGTGTCGCCGATCCTCGCGCCGAACTGAGCTTCGTCGAACTGCACGATTGTTTCTCTATCACCGAACTCGTTACGCTCGAGGATCTCGGCTTCAGCGCCGAGGGCGAAGCGTGGAAGGACATGCTGGACTGCACCTACGATATCGACGGCAGGCTGCCCTGCCAGGTCGACGGCGGCCTGAAGTGCTTCGGCCATCCGGTTGGCGCCAGCGGGCTGCGCATGCTCTACGAATGCTGGCTGCAACTGACGGGCCAGGCCGGCGGGCGCCAGCTCGACGCGCCGCGGCTGGCCCTGACCCACAATCTGGGCGGCGCGCCGGCCCAGAACGTCTGCTCGGTGACCATCGTCGGCACCGGCGAGCGGTAGGTCGGTCGCGACCGGCATGGCAGGCGACACGCTCGATTTTCTTGACCGGCTCGTCGGCTTCGACACGGTCTCCTCGAAGTCGAACCTCGACCTCATCGACTGGGTGGGCGACCTCGTCGCGGCCAAAGGCGCGCGACTGCGGCGGACCTACAACGACGAGCGCACGAAGGCGAACCTGCTGGTGAGCATTGGCCCCGTAGACGTCCCGGGACTGCTTCTGTCCGGGCACTCCGACGTGGTGCTCGTCGACGACCAGCAGTGGTCCACCGACCCGTTCAGGCTCACCGAAAAGCACGGAAGCGTGTTCGGCCGCGGCACGGCGGACATGAAGGGATTCGTCGCCTGCTGCCTGTCGATGCTGACCCGCCTCGATCCCGCCACGTTGAGACGCCCCGTGCATCTGGCGCTGTCCTATGACGAGGAACTCGGCTGCCGCGGGGTGCCGCGGCTGGTCGACGATCTCGTCGCCTCGACAGCGCTGCCGGCGGTCGCGGTGGTCGGCGAACCGACGCTGATGCAGGTCGCAACCTGCCACAAGGGCGCGCGCGTCTACGAAACGGTATTTACCGGGCTCGAGGCGCATTCCAGCCAGAGCCAGATCGGTGTCAGCGCGAACGTCCACGCAGCCCGCTTCATCCTGCATCTCGAACGCATCTTCGGGGAGCTCGCGACCCGGCGATCGGGTGCGCGGGGCCTGGTACCGGATACTTGTACCTTCAATGCGGGCGTGATGTCCGGTGGGACGGCCGTGAACATGATCCCGCGATCGTCGCGGCTTCTCTGGGAGTTCCGCGACATACCGGAGGTCGATGGCGACCTCCTGGAGGAGACGCTGCTTGCTCACCTGTTCGGACCCGCGACGGATGCAATGCGGATGGGTTGCGCGGGGGCGCGGATCGACACCGAACGGCTCGCCTGCGTCCTGCCGCTCGATCCCGCGGGGACCGGTCCGGCCGTCGAACTGGTGCGGCGCCTCACCGGAATATCGGGCGACGGCGCCGTGGCGTTCGGCACCGAAGCCGGCAACTTCCAGAACGCAGGAATTCCCGCCGTGGTCTGTGGTCCCGGCACGATCGCCGTGGCGCACAAGCCGGACGAGCACGTCGCGCTGTCGCAGCTTGCCGCAGCCGACCGCTTCCTCGACGATCTCGCGGCCTGGATAACGTAGTCCCGTCAAGTCGTTGACCTTTCAGGTCAGAACGGCGCCCGTAAACCGGCTGTCTATTAATAGAACGAACGGACGATTTTTCTTGTGGCACGTACCGGACTTCGAATAATAATGAATTCAAAGAACGAACGATCAGTCTATTGCAAGGGAGAAATGCCATGACCAGACGCAGATGCGTACCGGCGATCACGCTGTGGGTCGCCGCGGCGCTGCTTTCGGGCGCTGCTTTCAGCCAGCCGGCTACAGCCGAAACCACGATGACATTCTCGCATTTCGTGCCGACCGGACATCGCGTCCACGCCGGCGCGGAGATGTGGGCGAAGTCCATCGAGGAAGCCTCCGGCGGTGACATCAAGGTCCGGATCTTCCCAGCCCAGCAACTCGGCAAGGCGGCCGACCACTACGACATGATCGCCAGTGGCCAGGTGGGCGCCGGCTGGTTCGTCTCGGGGTATTCGCCGGGTCGCTTCCCGATCATCGAAGCGGGCGAGCTGCCGTTCCTGATGACGGATGCCGCCACCGGCGCCCGCGTGCTGCACGAGTGGTACGCCGAAAAGGCCAGGGAAGAGATGCCCGAGATCAGGTTCTGTCTCTTCGCCACCCACGATCCCGGCCGCATCCACACTAGGGCGAAGGTCGAGACGATCAGCGACCTGAAGGGCATGAAGATACGTCCGGCCTCTGCCAGCGTCGGCAACTATCTCGCGGCCCTGGGCGCCATTCCCGTGAAGCTCGCGGCACCCGAGGCCCGGCAGGGCGTCGAGCGGGGCGTGGTCGACGGCGTCACCTTCCCCTGGAACACGATCATCAATTTCGGGCTCGCCGAAGACCTCGTCCACCACGTCGACCTGCCGTTCTACGTGCCGATGGCGATGTACGGGGTGAACCCGGCCTTCTATGAAAACCTGAGCCCTGAAAACAGGAAGGTCATCGACGATCACTGCACGCCCGAATGGTCCGAGCGCATCACCAGCGACTGGGCCACCTGGGAACAGGACGGCCGGCAGGAGCTCGAGGACATCGGCGGCCACACGATCGTGACAGTCGCGCCGGAGGACCGGGCGCCGTGGGTCGAAAAGGCGCAGGGCCTGTACGCGGATTGGGCCGCGCAGGTCGATCAGCGCTACGGTGACGGCGCGGCCGGGCCGATGATGGAGGATCTTCAGGCCCGCCTGTCGCAGGCCGGCGCGGGTTTCTGATCCGGGTAGCCGATGGCTTCGCGTTCGATCTTCGCAGTGCTGGAGAGGGTCGCAGATCTCGTCGCGGCCCTCTCGCTTGCCCTTGTGGCCCTTGTGACGGCGGCCGCCATCGTCCTGCGGGCGTTCGGCGCGAACCTGCCCGATGCCATCGATTTCTCCAGCATGCTCATGGGCGTGATGGTCTTCTGGGCGGCGGCGGTCGCGTTTCGTCACGACGACAACGTCCGCGTCGAGTTCCTCGGATCGGTCGCGCCGCCACCCGTCCGGCTCGCCATCCGCGTCTTCGCCAATCTGGTGACGGCCGCCTTCATGGTGCTAATGGCGGTTGCCGGGGAGCGGCAGTTCGCCCTCGTCCTGCGCAGCCGCGAAGTCACTCCGGAGTTGCGCTTCGAGCTATGGCCGTTCGCCGCGGTCGCCTGGGCGGGGCTCGTCCTCACGGCCCTGATGGCGGTTGCGCTGGCTCTCGGCTGGTTCTCTTCAAGGCACCGCCGCTCTGCCCCCGGCGACGCGCCCGGCCGGCCCGGGCACCTGGTCGGACAGGGAACCCTCCATGGCGAATGAACTGCTCGCCCCCGTCGGCTTCGCCGCCCTGTTTGCGCTGATGGTGCTGCAGGTGCCGATCGGCATCGCCATGGCGATCGTCGGCTTTGCCGGGTACGCGACGGTCGTCGGCTTCGGGCCGGCGATGTCGGTCCTGGCGAGCGCCCCGATCCGCACCGCATCCGACCCGGCGCTGGCGCTCTTGCCGCTGTTCATCCTGATGGGCGTGGCGGCGTTCCGCTCCGGTATCAGCGCCCGGCTGTTCGACGCCGGCCTGAAGACGCTCGGCCACTGGCGCGGCGGTCTCGCCCTCTCGACGATCGCCGCCAGCGCCGGCTTTGCCGCGATCTGCGGGTCGTCGGCGGCCGGTGCCGCGACCATGACCAGGATCGCGCTCAAGCCGATGAGGGACAGCGGCTACGACGAGGGGGTGGCCGCGGCGACTATCGCGGTCGGCGGAACGCTCGGCATCCTGATCCCGCCCTCCGTCGCGCTCGCCGTGTTCGGGATCCTCACCGAACAGGACATCGGGCGGCTCTTCGTCGCCGGCCTGGTGCCCGGCATCCTCGCCGTCGTCATGCACATGGGCGTCATTGCGATCATCTCGCGGGTCTCGCCGGAGAGCCTGCCGCAGGGCGCCCGGTTCGGCTGGCGCGACCGGCTTGCCGCCTATGCGAAGATCTGGCCGATCGTGCTGATCTTCCTGCTCGTGCTCGGCGGCATGTACTACGGCTACTTCACCCCCACGGAGGCCGCGGCGATGGGCGCGATCTTCACGCTCGCCATCGGCGTCCTGCGCGGCCAGCTTCCGATCCGCGAGATCGGCGGGGCGCTGGTCGAAACCTGCCGCACCTCCGCGTCGATCTTCCTGATCCTGATCGGCGCCGTGATGTTCGGCTACTTCCTCGCCGTGACCGGGGCGCCGCACATGATCGCCGGATGGATCGGCACCCTCGACCTGCCGCCGCTGGTCATCCTGGCCCTCATCCTGTTCGGATACCTGATCCTCGGCTGCTTCCTCGACAGCCTGGCGATGATCGTGCTGACCGTGCCGATCATCTTCCCGATCATCCAGCATCTCGGCTTCGACCCGATCTGGTTCGGGGTGCTGGTGGTCATCACCATCGAGCTCGGCCTCATCACCCCGCCGGTCGGCCTGAACGTATTCGTCATCAAGAGCATGGAGACCAGCCTCCCGCTCGGCGCCATCTACAGGGGCGTGCTGCCCTTCGTGGGAATGGAAATCCTGCGCCTCGCCCTGCTCACCGCCTTCCCCTGGCTGGTCCTCGCGCTGCCGAACTCGATGCGATGAAGTCTCGGGGAGGCCTGTCGCGACAGTTTCCGCATTCCGCCGCGGACCGTGCGTGCGTCTTCGAAAGCCGTGCGTCAATCGCGCATCACATCGCTGCGTCCACGACTGCCGGTATCGGCTGTGCGCGGCCCGGCAACGACTTTGGCGACCACGCCGTATGAGCATTTCGACGGGATCGGGCGTCTACCAAAGCCGTCCTCGCACGAACAGCCTCCGAGGGCCTGGAAACGTCTGCGCCCGTAGTTCTCTCTTTTGTTCGGGAATGGCGCACCCGACAGGATTCGAACCTGTGACCTCTGCCTTCGGAGGGCAGCGCTCTATCCAGCTGAGCTACGGGTGCATGGCGCCGGATGCGGGCGGACCATAGGGGATTGCGGCGCGCCGTTCAATCGTTTCGCGAGGCGACGGCTCGCGCGCCCGATGGGCGAGGGCGGCGAGCATCGCGCCGACCGGCTGCTCCGCCTTCTTGCCCCGTCTCAACCGCAATTCGGTGGCCGCGATAGCCAGCGGCCCGGCGGTGTCCGCGCGCATGTCTGATACGCGGAGGCCTGCGGAGGTCTCTCTTGGGGCAAACGGCCGGTCCGCCGTGTCCGCCTTCGCTCCGGCACGCCCCGCCCTGTTCGGACGTGCCTCGCTGCGGGCTGTAACGCGGGATAGGGGCGAGAGGAGGCATTCGAGGATCTCCGCCGCGCCGGATCTTTCGCCAGCCGCATTCGGCAACCGACCGGGCAACATCGCAACTGCTGCGCGCGGCATCCGGGAGAACCGCCGGAGGCCCACCCTGCAGCCGGCAATTGCGGCGACCGCCGGGATTCGCCCGGAACATTGCCGCGGCCTCTCGCGTTGTCCGGGAACACCGGACCCATGACGACCCGCATGGCGGGAGCCCGAAAACGAAAAACGAAGAGAGTATGTGATGCGTAGACGATCGATTCCATACGCCGCGATGGCCTGCGGCGCCCTCGCCCTTGTGGGCCTCGGCAGCCTCGCGGCGCCGCAGGCGCGGGCCAGCGGCGAGGAAGCCTACCTGCAGCGGTTCGCCGGCCAGTGGAGCGCCAGCGGCAAGGTGCGCGAGAACGCCCAGGCGAGCAACCGGCAGGTCAGCTGCGCGCTCGAGGGGTCCAGCTCCGACACCGGCGCGGCGATCCGCGGCACCTGCCGGGCGCTCGGCATCTTCACCCGCGACATCAGCGTCGAACTGCGCTTTGAGCCGCAGACGGGCCGCTATTCCGGCGTCTACAACGGATCGCCGGCCGGCCCGGTGCAGCTGTCGGGGACGCGCAGCGGCAACGTGCTGACGCTGGACGCGACCTGGCCGAAGGAGATCAACGGCGACCGCGCGGCAACGATGATCATCCGCAACCCGCAGCCGGGCCGCTTCACCTTCCTGGTCGTCGACCGGGTCGAGGACGGCGGGCCGATCGAGACGATGACCAACCTGACGGTCGCCGCGCTGTAGACGCCGCCGGCGAGCCGGGCAATGCGGCGGCACCAGCGTGCCGCATCGGCGACGAACTGCCGGCGCTGAAGCGCCAGCCGAAGGCAGGCGAAGCCGCTGCGGCAACCACCGCACGCTCCGCTCGCCGAACCTCGCTGCGCGCCCCGCCCCCGACCCCTCCCCACGAGGGGGAGGGGAGTTGTGGTGGCCCAGGTCATTGCCCTGTCGACATTATCGCCGAGGGGACGCGCTGCCGCAGGCAGCGCGGTCCGTGTCCGTCGGTCCGCTCCGGATTGCGCGGAGAGCGGTCAATCGAGCCTCCGCTTCGACCCGACAGCAGTCTCGTCTATCCATCCGGCCGGCAGTACAGCGCCACCACGTGCCGCGCTTCGGCGAAGAAAAGCCAGCGCTCGAGCACCATCTCCGAACACCGGCGGCACGCAGGCGTCCTCGGATGCGGCGAACGCCGCACGCTTCGCTCGCCGAAGCTCGCTGCGCGCCCCACCCCCGACCCCTCCCCACGAGGGGGAGGGGAGTTGTTGTGGCACGGCTCACGTCTACTGCTCCCATGTGTGGAAGGGTGAGGCGCGCGCCCTTTCAAGGAGAGCATCCTTGCCCCAGCCTCTGCTTCTATTGCCTCCCCTGCGTAGAGACCGTCTGCTCCCGTTCGCCGGATGGAGGCGGGGTGCGTCCCTTGAAGGGAAGGCTTACGGTGCTCGGCCCATATCATTCCCTCTGGCACGGCCCTCTTCTCCCTCCCCCCTTGTGGGGGAGGGTCGGGGAGGGGGCGCGCTGCCGCAGGCAGCGCGGTCCGCATCGGTCGGTTCGCGCCCGAGTGCGCGGAGGCGGACAGCCGAGCCCGACTGGTCCAGACAGCAGTTCGTCTACACAGCCGGCCTGTAATAAAGCGCCGCCACGTGCCGCGCTTCGGCGAAGAACAGCCAGGGCTCGAGCACCATTCCCGAACACCGGCGGCACGCAGGCGTCCTCGGATACGGCAACCGCCGCACGCTCCGCTCGCCGAAGCTCGCTGCGCGCCCCACCCCCGACCCCTCCCCACGAGGGGGAGGGGGGGCCTCGCGCCTAGGTCATTGCGCTGTCGACATTATCGCGGAAGGGGGCGCGCCGCGCCGCCGTAGCCTGCGGATCGGCCCTCTTCTCCCTCCCCCCTCGTGGGGGAGGGTCGGGGAGGGGGCGCGCTGCCGCAGGCAGCGCGGTCCGCGTCCGTCGATTCGCGCCGGAGTGCGCGGACGAACGGATTGCCGAGCCTCCCGACCGGTCCAGACAGCAGTTTCGTCTACACAGCCGGCCTGTAGTAAAGCGCCGCCACGTGCCGCGCCTCGGCGAAGAACAGCCAGCGCTCGACGACCAGGCCCAGGCCCGCAAAGACGCAGGCTGCGCTTGCGGCCGCGATTGCCGCCGCGCCGCCGGCAGCCAGCGAGACCAGCACCAGGGCCAGCGGCACCGCGAAGGCGCAGATCCAGGCGATCCGCCGGAGCTGCCGCGCGTGCTTGCGGGCGACCCGGTAGCCCATCTCCTTCAGCACGTAGTTCTCCGCGGTGTGCGGCCACTCGATCGAGCGGACGGCCCCGTCGCCGAGGCCCGTCGCCCGCCCCGCGGTGACGGGCGGCGCGCGGGTGTCGTTCGCCCGCCAGGCCGCAAGCTTCAGCGCCCAGCCGGCGGCGAGCAGCGCGGCAGCGACCCACCCGACGACGGGTTCGCCGCCGAACATCGCGGCGACGGCGTTGAGCAGCACCGCGCCGCTCATCGCCGCAAGCAGCAGGTAGACCGGCGTGGTATAGCCGTTCGCCCACTCGGGTATGGTCCTGAGCGAGGCGTAGATCATCGAGGTGGTATAGACCGTGACGAGTGCGCCGAGGGCCGCCAGCAGGCCGGCCAGCACGATCATGGATCCGGTCCGCCCGAACAGCACCCAGCCGGCGGCGAAGACCGCCGCGGGCACGTAGGTCAGCACGCTTGCCACCCCCTCGCGCGACAGCCACGACGAGCGCCATTGCGAAAAGGCCCGCCAGGCCCGCTCCGGGTGGCCGAGATGCAGCGTCGAGGCCAGCAGTCCCGCCGTGACCAGTGTCAGCGCCAGGCCGAGGGCGATGAGTCCGAACAGCCGGTCGGCCGGCACCAGGCCGAGCGCCAGCCCGATCCCGGTCAGGGCGAGCAGCCCGTAGCCAGCCCCGCTGGCGGTGGTGAAGAAGATGACCGAGATGGCTGGATGCATCGGTCCGTCTCTACCGGTCTACCTCGACAGCATCCGGTCGACCCAGGCGAAGAAGCCGCCCTCGCCTCCGACCGGCTCCAGCGGCGCCGCGCCGGCGTCGGCATGCCGCTCGCGCGGCGGCAGGTACTTGTTGACCGGCCGGTAGCCCAGTTCGGGCATCAGGTCGACGCCGCCGCGCGCCGCGACAAGTTGCGAGACCGGCGAGGTCTCGTCGCCGAGGTCGCCGAAATGCCGCGCGCCCACCGGGCAGGAGGCGACGCAGGCAGGCACGCGGTCCGCCTCGGGCAGGTTGTCGTTGTAGATCCGGTCGACGCACAGCGTGCACTTCTTCATGACGCCGACCTCGGTGTCGTACTCGCGGGCGCCATACGGACAGGCCCAGCTGCACAGCTTGCAGCCGATGCACTTGTCCTCGTCGACCAGCACGATGCCGTCGGAGGCCCGCTTGTAGGAGGCCCCCGTCGGGCAGACGGTGACGCAGGCCGGCTCGTCGCAGTGCAGGCAGGAGCGCGGGAAGTGCACCGTGCGGCTGCCGGTGCCCGTGCCGGTCCCCCTGTTGGTTCCCGGGCCGGTCTCGACCTCCTGCTCGTAGGTGTGGACGCGGTTGAACCAGACCCCGTCGGGCGCCTCGCCGTAGGGGTCGATGTCGGTCAGCGGCGCCATGTGGCCGCCGGTGTTCCATTCCTTGCAGCTCGTCACGCAGGCCTGGCAGCCGACGCAGGTGTCGAGGTCGATGACCAGGCCGAGCTTGCGGCCGGTCGACTTCTGCAGGCCGGTCATGCCGCCCCTCCGCCGGCCCGGCCGGCCTTGCCTGCTTCCCCTCTCTTTGAATCCTGCCGCCATTGCCGGAACAGGCGACCGTACTGCAGGATCGTCGGGGATGGCGGCAGGTCCGGCGGCGGCGGCAGTTCGGGGAACTGCGGCCCGGCCTCGCCGCAGTCTGCAGGCGCGCAGCGGCTGAGCCTGACCCTGAGGTCGAACCAGGCGGCCTGCCCGGTCACCGGATCGGAGTTCGAATAGGCCCTGCCGCCGCCGCCTTCGCCATCAGGGCCGCCATCCGGGCCGCCGCCCGGACCGCCGGGTGTGGCGCTCTGGCGCAGGACGTCGGAGATCGCGTGGTTGAGCAGGAAGCCGCGCGTCGCCTCCGGCGCCTCCGGATCGAGCCCCCAGGCGCCACGCCGCTTGCCGATCGCGTTCCAGGTCCACACGGTGTCCGGGTTCACCCCGTCGACCAGCCGGACCTGTCCCTTGACCCTTCCCGAATGGCTTTCGATCCACACCCAGTCGTCGTCGGCGATGCCGAGCCGGCCCGCCGTGTCGCGATGCACGAACAGGCGGTTCTGGCTGGTGATCTGCCTGAGCCAGGCGTTCTGCGAGCCCCAGGAATGGTACATGTGCATCGGCCGCTGGGTGATCGCGTGCAGCGGCAGCACACCGGTATCGACCGCCGCCTCCTGCAGCGGCGCGTACCAGAACGGCAGCGGATCGAAATATCGCTCGATGCGCGCCCTTTCGGCCTCCGGCGGGACGACGGCGCCGTGCCCGCGCGCGGCCAGCCGGAAGCGCTGCAGCACCTCCGAATAGAGCTGGAAGACGATCTGGTCCGGCGTGTCGATCAGGCCGAAGCCGGCGGCGAAGTCGAGATAGCCGCGGTTCGCCATCTTGTAGTAGCGCTGGCCGGGCTCGAGTTCGTGCTTCCAGAAGCCGCCGTTGTCGATGTAGCGCTGAAGCTGCTGCGGATTGGGGGCGCCGCGGCCGTGCTCGTCGCCGTTGCCGCGCCAGCCCGCAAGCGGCCCGACGCCGGGCTTGCGCTCGTGGTTGACGATGTAGTCGGCGTAGTCGCGATAGGCGGGCGAGCTGTCGTCGCGCACCATGCCGGGAAGCCCGAGCCGTGCGCCGAGGTCGAGCAGCACCGACTGGAAGCCGCGCACGTCGCGGTCCGGTTCGACGACCGGGTGGCGGATCGCGTCGGCCGGTCCGTCGGCGTCGCTGATCGGCCTGTCGAGCAGGCTGATGCAATCGTGCCGCTCCAGGTAGGTCGTGTCCGGCAGCACCAGGTCGGCATAGGCGACCGTCTCGGAATTGTAGGCGTCCGAATAGATGATGAAGGGGATCCGGTAGTCGCCAGTCTCGTCGCGGTCGGTCAGCATCGCGATCGTTTCCGCCGTGTTCATCGACGAGTTCCAGGCCATGTTGGCCATGAACATGAACAGCGTGTCGATCGGATAGGGATCGCCAGCCCAGGCATTGCGGATCACCGTGTGCATCAGGCCGTGGGCGGCCAGCGGCGCCTCCCAGGAATAGGCCTTGTCGATGCGGATCGGGCCGCCGTTCTCGTCGACCAGCAGGTCGTCGGGCGATTGAACGAAGCCGAGCGGCATCCCGTCGAGCGGCGTGTCGGGCCTGCCGCCGTCGCGGCCCGCGGGCTTCGGTCCCGGCGGGACCGGCCTGGGATACGGCGCCTTGCAGCGGAAGCCGCCGGGCACCTCGACCGAGCCGAGCAGCACCTGCAGCAGGTGGATCGCCCGGCAGGTGTGGAAGCCGTTCGAATGCGCCGAGATGCCGCGCATCGCGTGCATCGCGACCGGCCGTCCGGTCATCGTCTCGTGCCGCACGCCGTTCGCGTCGGTCCAGGCGACCGGCAGTTCGATCGCCTCCTCGAAGGCGACGCGGGCGAGCTCGGCGGCGATGCGGCGGATCCGGTCGGCGGCAATCCCGCACCGTTCGGCGACGGCGTCGGGGGACCAGGCCTCGTCGAGATAGCGCTCGGCGATCAGCTGGAACGCCGGCCGCGCGGTCCGGCCGTCGGCCTCGAATGTCCCCGCAAGCTCGGGCTCGACATTCGCCGACATCGCCGTCGCTGTCCCGCTGCGCCGGTCCCTGACCAGCGGCCTGCCGGCCTCGTCGCGCAGGATCAGCCCGTCGTCCGCGGCTCCGGGTTCATGGATGACGAGGTGGGCGGCGTTGGTGAACCTGATCAGGTAGTCGAGGTCGACCCTGCCGGCCTTCAGCAACTCGTGGACCAGCGCCAGCACGAACAGCCCGTCGGTGCCCGGCCGGATGCCCACCCATTCGTCGGCGATCGCGTTGTAGCCGGTGCGGCAGGGGTTGACCGAAACGACTTTGGCGCCGCGCGCCTTCAGCTTGCCGAGGCCGATCTTGATCGGATTGGAATCGTGGTCCTCGGCCACTCCGAACAGCAGGAAGTACTTCGCATGCTCCCAGTCGGGCTCGCCGAACTCCCAGAACGAGCCGCCGATGGTGTAGAGCCCGGCGGCCGCCATGTTGACCGAGCAGAAGCCGCCGTGGGCGGCGAAGTTGGGGGTGCCGAACTGCTTCGCCCACCAGCCGGTGAAGGACTGCGACTGGTCGCGGCCGGTGAAGAAGGCGAGTTTCTTCGGATCGGTGGAGCGGATCCGCTTCAGCCGGTCGGTGGCGATCGCCAGCGCCTCGTCCCACTCGATCTCGCGGAACGCGCCGCTGCCCCGCTCGCCGGTCCGCAACAGGGGCTTGCGGAGCCTGGCGGGGCTGTAGTGCTGCATGATGCCGGCGCTGCCCTTGCCGCACAGCACGCCGCGGTTGACCGGGTGGTCCGGGTTGCCGCCGATGTAGCGGATGCGGCCCTCGACCAGGTGGACGTCGATGCCGCAGCGGCACGCGCACATGTAGCAGGTGGTCCGTCTGACCTCGTCGGCGACCGCCGGCGACGTATCGACGCCGTCACGCTCCGGTGGCGCATCGGTGACAGGCAGATGACACTGCGACGGCGCAGAGTTGGCACGCTGATGACGCATCATGGCAGAACCCGACCGGACCGCCTTCCTGGAATGAGGTTTCCTCGCATTGCGCTAAAAGAGAAAATAATTCCGCATCCGCCACTCTGGTCCGGGCGGCAATCATCGATCCAACATATTGCTCTTGTCATTTCGATCGTGAAAATCGATCATTCCCCATGACCCTCGACCAGCTCCGGATCTTCCTCGCGGTCGCCGAGCATGGCCACGTCACCCGTGCGGCACGGTCGCTGGGGATGACCCAGTCGGCGGTGTCGGCGGCCATCTCTGCGCTGGAAAACCGTTACGGAACAAGGCTCTTCGACCGTGTCGGCCGCGGCATCGAGCTGACCGAGACCGGTCGCCGTTTCGTTCCCGAGGCCCGCGCGGTGATCGACCGGGCGAGCGAGGCCCGCAGCGCGCTGGAGGATCTGTCCAACCTCGCCAGCGGCACCGTGTCGATCGCCGCGAGCCAGACGATCGCCACCTACTGGCTGCCGCGGCGCATCACCAGCTACCACCTCGAACACCCCGGCATCCGGCTGAACGTCGTCATCGGCAACACCCGCGAGGTCGAGCGGGCCGTCGTCGGCGGCACTGCCGACATCGGCCTGGTGGAAGGTCCGACCGGGCATCCGGCCCTTGTCCGGCGGACGGTCGACCGCGACCATCTGGTACTCGTCGTCGCCCCTGGCCAAGACCGGATTCCGAGGACATCTCAAGGAGATATCGACATCCGCGGCTTCTCCTGGGTGGTCCGCGAGGCAGGCTCCGGGACCCGTCAGGCGCTCGAGGACGAGGCAGAGCGGCGGGGGCTGAAGTTCGAGGATCTCAGGGTCTTCCTGGTGCTACCGAGCAACGAGGCGGTGCGCGAGGCGGTCGAGGCAGGCGCCGGGGCGACCATCATCTCCGAGCATGTCGTCGCCGCGGCGATCCGGGCGAAGCGGCTGCGGGCCCTGCCGGTCGACCTGCCGCCGCGCGACTTCGTGCTGCTGCGCCACAGCGAGCGCCAGCCGGGCGCAGCCGCCCGCGCGCTGATCGACGTCTTCACGGCGACGAAGCCGCAGCGGCTCGCCTCGTGAGGCCCGGCAGCGACAGCGCGCCGGTCATCTGCTAGCACCGGCAGCGACTATCCAACAGGAGACACGACCCGATGGCCGATCAGCTGCTCGACGTCAAAGGACTGAACTGCCCGATGCCGATCATCCGCGCCAAGAAGACGCTGAAGGACATGCCGGCCGGGGCGACGCTGGAAGTGCTCGCGACCGACCCCGGCTCGGTGAAGGACTTCGAGACGTTCTGCCGGACGACCGGCAACGAACTGGTCGAATCGGATGCCGACGGCAACGTCTTCAGGTTCGTGATCCGGCGCGCGGACTGAGATCGTCTGCTTGCGGAACGTCGATCCCGGAATCGCCGTTGGAGACTGTGCCCTCGCGGCGTTCCGCAAGGCGGCGGATGAGCTGCTGCAGCACCCGCTTCAGGATCTCCGATTCGGCGGGTGTCTGCGCATCCAGCAGCCGGTCCTCGTGCTCCCTGGCGCGCAGGATCAGCGAGGCGACGAGCTCCTCCCCGGCGGGGCTGATCTCGACCAGAACCCGGCGCCGGTCACCGACGCCGGGCTTGCGTGTGACGTAGCCGAGGTCCTGCAGCCGGTCGATGATCTTGGTCACGGTCGGCTGCTTCAGCAGGGCCCGCGCGGCGATCTCGCCGACCGGATGGCCGTCCGACCCCGACAGGATTGCCAGGATCCGCCACATCGGCACCGGCACGCCGATCCGCGCCAGTTCGGCGTGGAATTCGGCGCTGGCCAGGCTCGAGGCACGGGCCAGCAGATAGAGAAGGTAGTCCTCGGAGAACGGGCCGGTCGTGAATTCGCCGGCGTAGTGCGCCGTCGTCGCGTAGCCGCCTGCGTGATAGGCGAGCGGCACCCGATCCTCGTGGCCGAAGCGCTCGACGCGGCCGATGAAGATGACATGGTCGCCGCCCTCGTAGCGCTGCTCGCTGCAGCACTCGAACACGGCGGCGCATCCGCCCAGCACCGGGGCGCCACCGGCACCCGGCGTCCATTCGAGGCCGGCGAAGCGGTCCTCGGAGGGGCGCGCGAACCGGTCGGAGATCTCCTTCTGGTCGACGGACAGGACGTTGATCGCGAAATGCGAAGCCTCTTCGAAGGCGCGCAGGTTGGCGGACTTGCGCGCCAGGCTCCACAGCACCAGCGGCGGATCGAGGGACACGGAATTGAACGAGTTGGCGGTCAGGCCGATCGGCCGGCCCGCCGGATCGATCGCGGTCACCACCGTGACGCCGGTGACGAACCGGCCGAGAGCCATCCGGAAGTCCTTTGGATCGTTCATCCTGCACTCCCTTCTGCCGCGGCTGCTGGACCGGCTGGCCCGGCACTGCGCGGGCGGGACATATAGTTCAAACATAAAATTATCACTTTTCATATAAATTTTCGAGTGCTAGTCTTTCCTTCGTCCATCGCGGCCGCGACTATCCGGTCCGGTGTCGGCGGCACCGGGAGCACACCGATCCGCCGACTGAACGAAGGGGAGGACCTGCGCCGATGCTGAGCGACCGGATCGAGGCCAAGTGGATCGACGCCTTCGTCAGGGTCTTCGAACTCTGCAAGGTCCAGCCCGGCGAACAGACGGCGATTCTGTCGGAAACCCAGTCGCGCACGCTCAACGTTCATCTTGCCGAACTGGCGCTGGCGCGCCTCGGCGCCACCGCCTTCCACGTTACCGTGCCCTCGCCGCGCCAGGATGCGCCCGTGCCGGTGCGTTCGACGGGCGCCTCGGCCGCGCTGACGGGTCAGCGGGCCGCCGTCGAGGGCCTGAAGGCTGCGAGCCTGGTCGTCGACTGCACCGTCGAGGGGCTGCTGCACTCCCCGGAACTGCCGGACATCATCTCCGGCGGTGCCCGGATCATGATGATCTCCAACGAGCATCCCGACGCGCTGGAGCGGCTGATCCCCGACCAGGCCATGGAGACGCGGGTCAAGGCGGCCGTAAAGCGCGCGCGCTCCGCGACCGAGATGCGGGTGACCTCGGCTGCCGGCACCGACCTCACCGTCGACATGCGGCAGGCCGCCTCGGCGGGCGTCTGGGGCTACACCGACCGGCCGAAGACCGTGGCGCACTGGCCGGGCGGCGTCGTGGTCAGCTTCCCCCGGGCCAATTCGGTGAACGGGTCGCTGGTCTTCGACTGCGGCGACGTGAATCTGACCTTCAAGCGCTATTTCGAGCGACCGGTGAAGCTGACGATCGAGAACGACTACGTCACCGACATCGAGGGCGACGGCACCGATGCCGACCTGATGCGCCGCTATTTCGCGGCGTGGGGCGACCGCAACGCCTATGCCGTCAGCCATGTCGGCTGGGGCCTCAACGAGGCGGCGCGCTACGAGGCCCTGACGATGTACGACCAGCGCGACACCAACGGCACCGAGATCCGGGCGTTTGCCGGCAACTTCCTGTTCTCGACCGGCGCCAACGAGTTTGCCGGCCGCTACACAAAGGGCCACTTCGACCTGCCGACGCGCAACTGCACGATCGCGCTGGACGGGGTTCCCGTCGTCGACGCCGGAAAGCTCGTCGAGAGCACGCCATGAGCGTGCCGATCGTCCTTCTTTCCGGCGTCGGCTCCGACTGCCGGATGTTCGATCCGGTCGTCGGGCGGCTGGGTGGCGACTTCGAGATCATCGCATGGGACATGCCCGGCTATGGCGGCAAGCCGCTCGACGGCGCGTTCAGCTTTGCCGACCTTGCCGCCGGCGTGATCGCCGAACTGGACGGCAGGGGCATCGACAAGGCGATCCCCCTCGGCCACTCGATCGGCGGCATGGTCGCCCAGGAGATCGCCGCGCTCCACCCCGACCGCATTTCGGCGCTGATCCTGTCGGGCACGACGCCGGTGTTCGGTTCCCGGGACGGGTCCTTTCAGGAGGCTTTCCTGAAGGCGCGGCTCGGGCCGCTCGATGCCGGCAGGACGATGGCCGATCTGGCACGGGAGGCCGCCACCAGCCTGGTCGGCCCGGATCCGGACCCGGCCGCCGGCCCCGCCATCGAAGCGCTGATGGCCGACCTGCCGGAAGAAAGCTACCGCGCCGGACTGACGTGTCTCGTCACCTTCAACCGGCGGGCGGAGCTGGAACGCATCGCCGTACCGACCCTGCTGATTGCCGGCGACGAAGACGGCAACGCTCCGCTGAAGACCATGGCGCGGATGGCGGAACTGATCGCCGGGGCACGGCTGGAAGTGCTCGATAAGACCGGCCACATGGCGCCGCTCGAGTGTCCCGACCGGTTCGCGGACGCCGTACGGACATTCCTGGAATCGCTACCGGAGGACGTGAAATGAACGTCATCGACCTCGACCAGATCGACACCGACGCGCCGCTCTTCGATCCGGCGGCGTTTCGTCTCGGCGACGAGGAGGCCGAGCTCAACGCGCTGGCGCGGCGCATCGGCAAGGCGAAGTTCGCACCACGCGCCGCCACCTACGATCGCGAGGCGATCTTTCCGACCGAGAACTACCGCGACATGCACGAGGTCGGCCTGCTCGGCATCGCGGTGCCGAAGGAGCACGGCGGCTCCGGCGCCGGGTTCCGGTCCTATGCCACGACGGCGGCGGAGATCGGCCGCTACTGCGGCGCGACCGCGCTGACCTGGAACATGCACGTCTGCTCGTGCCTGTGGAGCGGGCCGCTGTCCGACGACCTCGAGATGACCGAGGAGCAGCGCGCCAACCATCTGCGCCGGCGGGCCACCCACTATACGCGCATCATCGACGACGGCGCGATCTACGCGCAGCCGTTTTCGGAGGGCGGCGCGGCCGCCGCCGGCGTCATACCGTTCTCCACCTCCGCCAAGCGGGTCGACGGCGGCTGGCTGATCAACGGCAAGAAGATCTTCGCCTCACTGTCCGGCTCCGCCGACTACTACGGCGTGCTGTGCGGCGAAATGAAGCCGGGCGAGAGACCCTCGCGCCGCGACACCATGTACATCGCCGTGCCGGGCAATGCCGAGGGCGTCGAAGTCGTCGGCGACTGGGATCCGCTCGGCATGCGCGGCACCGTCTCGCGGACGCTGCTGCTCAAGGACGTGTTCGTCGACGACGACGCGGCGCTGATGCCGCGCGGCGTCTACTACCAGGCGGCCTCGCGCTGGCCGCACATGTTCATGACGCTGTCGCCGACCTATCTCGGCCTCGCCCAGGCCGCCTTCGATTTCACCGTGAAGTACCTGCGCGGCGAGATCCCCAATACCGGGCCGGAGAAGCGCCGCAAGTTCCCGACCAAGCAGCACGCGATCGCCGACATGTTCGTGATGCTGCAGCAGACCAAGGCGCTGTGGTTCCAAGCGGTCTCGGAAGCCCGCGCCGATCCGTCGAAGGAGCAGGTGCTGCGCGCCTACGCCGCCCAGTACACGGTGATGGAGAACGCCAACGAGCTCGCCCAGCTGGCGATCCGCACCTGCGGCGGCCAGTCGATGCTGAAGACGCTGCCGCTGGAGCGGATCTACCGCGACAGCCGCTGCGGCTCGCTGATGCTGCCGTGGACGGCGGAGATCTGCCTCGACCGTATCGGCCGCGAGGCGCTATACGAGCCCGGCGAGACGGACGACTGAGGGGCGTCCGGGCGACTCGGCAGGTGCTGACGTCAGACCGGATCGGGCGGACACCCGACTTCTCCCCGCCGGGAAGAGGTGAGACCCTCCGGAGCGGACGCGCGACTGCGGCAAACCGGACACCGCGAGGAAAAGTCCGCGGCGGCATGAACTCGAGGTGGCACTGATCCGATGCGCAACATATCGCTCTGGATAGACCGCAACGCCGGTTTTCACCCCCGCAAGCCGGCCATCCGGTTTCAGGGCGAAACCCTGACCTATGCGGCGATGGCCGAGCGGATCGGGCGCATGGCCGCCGTCCTCACCGACGAGTTCGACGTGCGGCAGGGCGACAGGATCGCCTGGCTCGGCACCAACCATCCCGATCTCCTGATCCTGCTGTTTGCCGCCGCGCGCATCGGCGCCATGGTGGTGCCGCTCAACTGGCGGCTCGCCGCGCCGGAGCACGCCTTCATCCTCCAGAACGCCGGGGTGCGGGCCCTCTTCGCCCAGCATCCCTTTCTCGGCGCGCTCGACGGCAGCACGCTGCCGGCCGGCTGTCGGGTCGTCGACCTCGGCGAACCGGCGGCCACGACAGGATCGGTCGATGATCTGCTGGCCGGCGCCGGCCAGCCGTCCGCCCCAACCGGACGCCTCGCCGACCCGCTGCTCCTCGTCTATACGTCGGGCACCACCGGCCGCCCGAAAGGCGCGATCCTGACCCAGAGCGCGATCGCGTGGAACGCGGTCAACGCGATCCACATGCATGACATGACGGCGCACGACCACGTGCTGACCGTGCTGCCGATGTTCCACGTAGGTGGCCTGAACATCCAGACCACGCCGGCGCTGCACATCGGCGCGACCGTCACCCTGCATGAGCGCTTCGAGCCCGGCGCCTTCCTGAACGAGGTCACCACCCGCCGGCCGACGCTGTCGGTGCTGGTGCCGGCGACGATCTCGGCAGTGATGAACCATCCCGACTGGCCCGATGCCGATCTTGGCTCATTGCGCGCGCTCGCCACGGGGTCGATGGTCGTGCCTCAGGAACTGATCGAAGCGGTTCACGGGCGGGGCGTCCCGGTCATCCAGGTCTACGGCTCGTCGGAGACCGCACCGATCGCCATCTACCAGCGCATCGGCAACGCCTTCGAGACGGTCGGATCGATGGGCCGGATCGGGCTGCACTCGGAGGCCCGGATCGTCGACGCTGACGGCAACGATTCGCCCCCCGGGCTTGCCGGCGAGATCCTGATCCGCGGCCCGCACGTCGCGGCGGGCTACTGGAACGATCCCGACGCGACGGCAGCCGCCTTCGCCGGCGGCTGGTTCCATACGGGAGATATCGCCGAGGTCGACGGCAACGGCGACTTCTGGTTCCGCGACCGCATCAAGAACGTCATCATTTCCGGCGGCGAGAACATCTATCCGGCCGAGGCCGAACGTATCCTCAGGGAGATGCCGGGTGTACGCGACTGCTGCGTCGTGGGCCGGCCGGACCAGCGGTGGGGCGCGGTGCCGATCGCAGTGGTCGTCGCCGAGGGCATCAGCCGCGAGACCATCATCGCGGGGTTCGAGGGGCGGCTCGCCCGTTTCAAGCACCCGCGCGACGTGATGTTCGTCGACGAACTCCCGAAGAACGCCATGGGCAAGGTCGTCGTCGAGGAGGTCGCAAGGTTGGCCGGCGCCGGATAGGCGCGGCGCCATCCTCTGCCAGGGTCAGCGCACCCAGAACGCGGGGATGAACAGCACCAGCACGGTGAACACCTCGAGCCGGCCGATCAGCATGGCGAGCGCCAGCAGCCACTTCGCCGCATCCGGCAGCGGCGCGAAATTGCCGACCGGGCCGATGATCGGGCCGAGGCCCGGGCCGACATTGGATATCGCGGTCGCCGCACCCGAGATCGCCGTCACCGGGTCGAGACCGATCAGGCTCAGCGCGACCGCGATGACGCAGAAGCTGGCAATGAACAGGTAGACGAAGCTCAGCACCGCCGCCGAGACGTTGTCGGGCAGCGGCCGGCCGTTGTAGCGCTTAACGAACACGCCGGAGGGATAGACGATGCGGCGCGCGTGCTGGCGGATGTCCTCGAACACGACGACGACGCGGAAGATCTTCATGCCGCATGACGTCGATCCGGCGCAGCCGCCGATGAACATCGCGATCAGGAAGACGCCCTGCGCCAGTGGTCCCCAAAGGCCGTAATCCACCGTCGCATAGCCGGTGCCGGTCATGATCGAGGTCATGTTGAAGATGGCTTCGCGGAACCGGATCGCGCCGGCATGGGCGGTTTCCTGATCCTCCGAAATCCACGCCAGAATGCTCAGAACCAGCAGGATCACGAAGAAGGCGCGCACCTGCTCGTCGCGGATCACCGCCATCGGCTGACCCTGCACGGCCCGGATGTAGAGCAGGAACGGCAGGCTGCCGGCGATCATGAAGGCGACGCTGACCCACTCGATCGCCGGGGAATTGAACGCGCCGATCGAGGCGTCGCGCGACGAGAATCCGCCGGTCGCGACCGTGGTCATCGCGTGGATGATCGCCTCGGTGAACTGCATGCCGGCGACGCCGTAGGAAATCGCGCAGGCGCCGGTGAGCACGATGAACAGTGCCGTCAGCGAACCGGATATCTGGGCGGCGCGGGGCAGGATCTTGTCGGGCGTGTCGAAGGCCTCGGCGCGGAACAGCTGCATGCCGCCGACCTGCAGCATCGGCAGCACCGCGACCGCCATGACGACGATGCCGAGGCCGCCCAGCCACTGCAGGAAAGCGCGCCAGAACAGGATGCCGGGCGGCGCCAGGTCGAGGTCGACGATGACCGTCGAGCCGGTCGTCGTCAGGCCCGACATCGCCTCGAAATAGGCGTCGGTATAGCTCATGTCGAGCTGCGACCACGTCAGCGGCAGCGCCGCGAAGCCGGCCGCCACCACCCATATGGAGGTGGTCAGCACGAAAGCCTCGCGCAGGCCCAGCCGCGCCTGTGCGCCGCGGCAGGTGACCCACATGGTCACCCCGATGAAGACCGTGATCAGCGCCGATGCCAGGAAGACGATCCAGTCGTCGTTGCCGAACATCACGTCGACCAGCGCCGGCACCAGCATGGCGCAGCCAAGCGTCGCCAACAGCACGCCGATTACCAGGAAGATCGGTCGGAAATCGAGCACCGCGGCTCCGGCTCTGGCGACAGGTCAGTTGATCGTGGGGGCAACGCTGGGAACGTCAAGCGAAAACGGCGGCACCTGCGCCTCGAAGCTCTCGCCGCTTCCCGTCCGCATTCCGTAGGACCCCGACATCATTCCCGAGGAGGTCGCCAGAGGCACGCCGCTGGTATAGCGGTAGGAATCGCCGGGATCGAGCACCGGCTGCTCGCCCACCACGCCCGGCCCCTCCACCTCGAAGGTCTTGCCCTGCGCATCGATGATCCGCCAGTGGCGGTTCAAGAGCTGCACGGTCTCCGGACCGTGGTTCACGATCTGGATCGTGTAGGTCCAGAAATAGGCTCCCGCGTCGAGCGCCGACCGTTCCTCGCTGAACGCCGGCTCGACGATGATCTCTATGCCTCGTGTGGTCGCGCGATACATGGCGCAATTGTAACGCGGGCGGGCCGAATGGCCATCGCTGCCGTGGGACATGGATCGCCGATTCCCCGCTGGTGTGGCCGCGATGCCGCGCCGGCGCATTTCCCGCCGGCGTCGCTACAGCGCCGCCAGCCCCCGGGCGAGGTCGTTTTCGATGTCGCGCGGGTCCTCCAGACCCACCGACAGCCGCAGCAGGCCATCGCCGATGCCAAGCGCGGCGCGCGCTTCGGGCGTCAGCCGCTGGTGGGTGGTCGTCGCGGGGTGGGTGACGAGGCTCTTGGAATCCCCGAGATTGTTGGAGATCTTGATGATCCTGAAGGCATCGGCGACCCGGAAGGCGCCCTGCTTGCCGCCCTCGACCTCGAACGCGACCATCGGACCGCCATTGGCCATCTGGCGCCTGGCGATCTCGTGGCGGGGATGATCGGCGCGGCCGGGATACAGTACCCTGGTGATTCCCGGCAGGCCGGCCAGAAAGTCGGCAACGCGCGCGGCACTCGCGGCATGGCGCTCGACCCGGAGCGCCAGCGTCTCCAGGCCCTTGAGCATCACCCAGGCGTTGAACGGGCTCATGCTCGGTCCGGTGTGGCGGTAGAAGTCCTTCAGCCGGGTGGTGATGAATTCCTCCGTCGACAGGATGACGCCGCCGAGGCAGCGGCCCTGCCCGTCGACATGCTTGGTCGCCGAATAGACGACGACGTCGGCGCCGAGCTTCATCGGCCGCTGGCCGAGCGGGGTGGCGAAGACGTTGTCGACCACAAGGCGCGCGCCGGCATCGTGGGCGATGTCGGCGATCGCCTTCAGGTCGAGCACGTCGAGCGTCGGATTGGTCGGGCTTTCCAGGAAGAACACCTTCGTCTCCGGCCGCACGGCCTTCTTCCACTGGTCAAGATCGGTGCCGTCGACCAGCGTGCAGGGCACCCCGTAGCGCGGCAACAGTTCGTCGACCACGTAGAGGCAGGAGCCGAACAGCGCTCGGGAGGCGACGACGTGGTCGCCGGCCTGCAACTGGCACAGCAGCGCCGCGGTCACGGCGGCCATGCCGCTCGCCGTGCCCCGGGCGGCCTCGGCGCCCTCGATCAGCGCCATGCGCTTCTCGAACATGTCGACGGTCGGATTGGCGTAGCGCGAATAGATGAATCCGGCGGCCTCGCCCTTGAAGCGCGCCTCGGCGGCCTCGGCGCTGTCGTAGACGAATCCGGAATTCAGGAACATCGCTTCGGACGTCTCGCCGAAGCCGGACCGGGCGGTTCCGCCGTGCACGAGCAGGGTATCGAGGCCGAGTTCGCCGTCGCCCGCCGCGTCTTCCACAAATGGATCGAAGTGTTCGTTCATTGCCGTCCTCCAGGGGAGGGCCGGGACAAAAACCCCGGAGAGCCAACAGGCGCTACCGGGTTCTTCGACCCGGCCTTTTAGCGATTTGTTTTACGTGGCTGCAAGCCGGCCGGCGCAAATCACCACGAATGGGCGGTGTCGTATCCCCGCCACGCCTTGGCGTCAAGCGCCGCCTCGGTTAGATGAGACACGGGGCAGGCGGGACAGGACGCTGAGATGGCGGAAGCAAAGGCAGACGGCGGCGGGGGCAAAGGCCCCGCGCAACCGGATCGGGCCCAACCGGACGGGGCCAATGCGGGCAGAGGTCCGTCGGATCGCCGGCCGGGGATTCTGCCGGCCGAGGCGATACGCAGGCTGGTCGACAACCGGCAGATCGTCACAGGCGGCGACCTGGCCACCGACCAGATCCAGCCGGCCAGCCTCGACCTGCGCCTCGGCCGCATCGCCTACCGCGTGCGCGCCAGCTTCCTGCCGGGACCGCTTCATACCGTGAAGCAGCGGCTCGATCCCCTGAAGATGCACCAGATCGACCTGACGAGGGGAGCGGTGCTGGAGACCGGGTGCGTCTACATCGTGCCGCTTCTGGAAGAGCTGCGGCTTCCCCCACACCTGGCCGCCGACGCCAATCCGAAGAGTTCGACCGGCCGGCTCGACGTCTTCACCCGCGTCATCGCCGACAACGCCCGGGCCTTCGACAAGGTGGAGGCCGGCTATCAGGGCCCGCTCTATCTGGAGATCAGCCCGCGCACGTTCCCGATCCTCGTCAGGACCGGCTCGCGCCTGTCGCAGATCCGGTTCCGCCGCGGTCACGCGCTCCTCGACGATGCGGAGACGCTCGCCTTGCACCGCGCCGAGCGGCTGGTCGACACGGACAGCCCGAACATCGCCGACGGCATCGCCGTCAGCGTCGACCTGGCCGGGCGCGCCGGCCTCGTCGGCTACCGCGCCAAGCGGCACACCGCCGTCGTCGACGTCGACAGGCGCGCCGGCTACGACGTGGTCGATTTCTGGGAGGCGATCGAGGCGCGTCCGCGCGGTTCGCTGATCCTCGATCCGGGCGAGTTCTATATCCTCGCCTCCAAGGAGGCCGTCCACGTACCGCCGACCTACGCCGCCGAGATGGTACCCTTCGATCCGCTGGTCGGCGAGTTCCGGGTGCACTATGCCGGCTTCTTCGATCCGGGCTTCGGCCATGCCGCCGCGGGCGGCCACGGCGCTCGCGCCGTCCTCGAGGTGCGCAGCCGCGACGTGCCGTTCATCATCGAGGACGGCCAGATCGTCGGCCGCCTCGTCTACGAGCACCTGACCGAGCGCCCCGCCAGCCTCTACGGCACCGACATCGGGTCGCACTACCAGGCGCAGGGCCTGAAGCTGTCGAAGCATTTTCATCTGCCGACGACGTAGGCCACGCCGAATCGGCCGAGCACCTGTTGCGAGGACCAGATCCGCGATCCTCGACGAGATGCCTGCGCGGTCTGCCGGCGCTCTGCACATACCCCCTCTCCAACTCTCCCCCACAAGGGGGGAGAGGGTCCATTGCAGCTCCGCCCGTCACATTGCCAATTCGGAGCCTGCTGCTCGGCCTGTAGAAAGTTTGGTTCGGAAAAGGCGCCTTGCGCCCCTCTCCCCCCTTGTGGGGGAGAGTTGGAGAGGGGGGTACGTCGAAGGCGCGCGCTTCGGTGCACGGCCTTTCGTCGAAGACCGCTTGCCCCCGATTTAGAAGGCTTCCCGACCCTGACATCTTGTCGGAGTTCTGCCCCTCGGCGTCCCCCTACCGGCTGTGCGAGGCGATCAGGTCCTCCGACAGCGCCACGAAGCGGCAGGCGGGGCCGCCGTGGCCCTCGCTCTGGATGTTCACCCGGGCGCCTTCCAGCATCAGGAAGATGCCGTCGGCCACCAGGTCCGGGTCGCGCAGGCCCGCCTCCCGGCACAGCGCCAGCACATGGGCGCGGTGCGTGCGCTTGTTGTTCTCGATGACGCACCGGGCCGGATGGCCAGCTTCGGGCAATTGCACGGCGGCGTTGGCGAGCGCGCAGCCGCGCGAATCTGGATCCGCCACGTCCTTCGCCATGCGGTGGATCCAGGTCTTGAGCTGAGCCAGCGGGTCGCCCGGATGCGTGGCGGCGATGCAGCCCCAGACCGCCTCCTCCTCGCTGGCGAAGCTGCGCAGGTACTCGGCGACCAGTTCGTCCTTCGACGAGAAGTGCCGGTACAGCGTCATCTTGTTAGTCTGCGCAGCCTCCGCGATCGCCTCGACGCCGACCGCCCGGATGCCCTGGGTGTAGAACAGCTCGCGGGCGGCCGCCAGAATGCGCTCCCGCGGCGGAATTTTTTCCGGCGGGCTTTTCCCTGACATTCCAGTGTCTTGAGCGCCGTCCGAGGCGGCGGCGATGCGCGCAGTCATGGCGGATTCCTGCCCAATCTTCGTTGAACCCCTTGACAGGGGTGTTACCGGTCAGTACCTATTACGGCGTTACCGATCGGTAACATGTAGCGCTGCGCCCTGCTGAAAGCAAGTGAACCCCGTTTCGACAAGCCAACCGGAAGCACATCCATGACCAAGATTCTGTTTGTCACCACCAGCCCGCGCGGCGAGAGCTCCCTGTCGACCCGGGTCGCGACGACCCTGGTCGAGGAGCTGACGACCGCCAATCCCGGCGCCGAAATCGTCACCCGCGACATCGGCAACGATCCGCTCCCGCATATGGGTCCGACGCTGCTGGGCGGGTTCTTCGTCCCCGAGGACCAGCAGTCCGCCGAACAGAAGGCGGCCGTGGCCCTGTCCGACGAACTCGTCGCCGAGGTCAAGTCCGCCGACATCATCGTCATCGCCTCGGCGATGATCAACTTCTCGATCACCTCGACGCTCAAGTCGTGGCTCGATCATCTCGCCCGGGCCGGCCTGACCTTCCAGTACACCGAGGACGGCCATCCCGTCGGCCTGGTGACCGGCAAGAAGGTCTACGTCGTGCTGGCGACCGGCGCCGTCTACAGCGCCGCCCCGCTGGATGCCATCGACTTCCAGGCCCCCTACCTGAAGCACATGCTGGGCTTCATGGGCATGACCGACGTCGACGTCGTCCGCGTCGAAGGCTCGATCTTCAGCCCCGAGGCGGCCGAGAAGGCCGTCAGGGACGCGACCGCAAGGGCGAGGGCCGCAGCCCACGCCGACGCCCTCGCGGCGTGAGACCGGCGCCGGCGGCGGGGAGATCGACAGTCAATCCGACTGTCACCCCGCCGCTCCGGCGCCGAGCGTCTGCATCATTCCGGCCGCGTCGAAGACGTGCCAGTGCTCGGTGATGCGGCCGTCGGCGATCCGGTAGAAATCGTGGAACATCACCTCGACCGTCCGGCCGCTGGCCGGTAGCGGGCCCATCGCCCCGGTCTGCGTACCGACGAACCTGGACCGCGCGGACACCATGTCGCCGGCGGCGACGATGATCTCCGGTTCGAACCGGCCATCGGGAAAGGCGGCGCGGAATCCCGCCAGCTTGCGGGCGACGCCGGCGCGGCCGGGCTCTCCGTCCGGCTCGGGATCGTGGTCGACGAAGTGCTCGGCGAGGAAGTCGTCGATCCGGCCGTGTCCGCCGGGCGACAGCACGTCGGCGAAGAAGCGTCGCACCAGTTCGGCGTTGCCCTGCGCCGGTGCGCTGTCGGCGCTGACGATCGTCGTACCGCTCATCGGTCGTCCAGTCCTTCCGCATCGGCCGGTCTGCGCCCGTGCATAGACCAAGCACCGCGATCGGGCCACTCGTTATCGCCGCGGCGACGTCCTATCTTGCCTGTATGCGCCCCGAAGAACTCCTGCTCCCCACCCCGCGCGGCCTCTATTGTCCGCCCGGCGATTTTTTCGTCGACCCCGTCCGCCCGGTCGACCGGGCGCTCGTCACGCACGGACATTCCGACCACGCCCGATCCGGCAGCGGTTCCGTGCTGGCGACGCCGGAGACGCTGGCGATCATGGCGGCGCGCTACGGTCCGGCTTTCGCCGGCGCGACGCAGGCCGCCCGCATCGGCGAAACCGTGACGATCGGCGATGCGCGGGTGTCGTTCCATCCCGCGGGCCACGTGCTCGGATCGGCCCAGATCGCGGTGGAGGCGAACGGACTGCGCATCGTCGTCACCGGCGACTACAAGCGCGAGCCCGATCCGACCTGCGCCGGCTTCCAGGTCGTCGAATGCGACGTGCTGATCTCCGAGGCGACCTTCGGCCTGCCGGTGTTCCGCCATCCGGATTCGCGCGCGGAGATCGCGCGTCTGATCGACTCTCTGGCGCTGTTCCCGCATCGCACGCATGTCGTCGGCGCCTACGCCCTCGGCAAGGCGCAACGGGTCATCGCGCTGATCCGGGCGGCCGGCTGGGACCGGCCGATCTACATCCACGGCGCGCTCGAGGCGCTCTGCACCCTCTACGAGGAGGCTGGCATCGGCCTCGGCCCGCTCATCCTCGTGCGCGAGACCGAAGGCGACCTCGCCGGCGAGATCGTCGTCGCACCGCCGGGCTCGATGACGGACGTCTGGTCGCGGCGCTTCGCCGATCCCGTCACCGCCTTCGCCTCCGGCTGGATGCGGGTCAGGGCGCGGGCCCGGCAGCGCGGCGTCGAGCTTCCCCTGGTGATCTCCGACCACGCCGACTGGGACGACCTGTGCCGCACGGTCGTCGAGACCGGCTGTTCGCAGCTCTGGGTCACCCACGGGCAGGAGGACGCGCTCGTCCACTGGGCCGACACGCAGGGCATCCGCGCCCGGCCGCTGCGGCTGGTCGGCTACGAGGAGGAGGAGCCGGATTGAGCGCGCCGGACGATGACAACGGTGTTGTTTGCCGGCATCGGCACGACGCGCACGAGGTCGAGCCCGACCGAAGCCGCAGCCGCGGCAACGTCGTCGGTGTCGCGTACCCCCCAGCTCGGATCCCGGCGCCGCAGCCCCTCGTCGAAGGCCCGGTTGGAACCGGACACGATGTCGCCGGAGCGGCTGAAGCAGCCGTAGACGAACAGCGTCCCGGTCTCCGCGAGCAGCGCTGCCGCGCCGGACAGAAGGTTCCGCGTCACGCTCCAGGGCGAGATGTGCAGCAGGTTGCAGGCGACGATCAGCTCGAACGGGCCGTCGATCCCGCTGGCCCAGCCGGGATCGTCGAGGTCGATGCGAAGCGGTTCGGCGAGGTTGCCGAGTCCCGCCTCCGCCCGCCAGGCCGAGATCGAGCGAAGGCCGGCGGGATCGCGCTCGCTGGGCTGCCAGGTGACGCCGGGAAACGCCGCGGCGAAGGCGATCGCGTGCTGGCCGGAGCCGCTGGCGAGTTCGAGCGCGCGGCGGATGCCGGCTCCGGCGGCAATCTCCTCCAGAACCGTCAGGATCGGCGCGGTGTTCCGCTCGGTCGCCGGCATGTGCAGCTTGCCGCCGCTGGCCGCCTCGTCGGAGGGAACCCAGCCGCGCTGCTGCCGTTTGGAAGGATCAGCGTTCATTTCCAGACTTGCATCCCGTTTCCGTGCAAAGGAGCATGGCAGAACGGTACGACGATGCGAAGGGTACCGACGGAATCCCGATGTCAGCCGAGATCCAGATGATCCCCGAGACCGAAGACGAGATCACCACCCTGTTCGAGGAGTACGCCGCCGGGTTCGACGATTTCGACGCTGAGGCGGTCGCCGACTGCTTCGCCTACCCCTGCACCATCTGGCAGCTCGGCGCCGGCAATGTGTTCCTGGATCGCGAGGAGCTGCTGGAAAACATCGAGGCGCTTCTCGCCGTCTATGACACCGAGGAGATCGTCCATTCCACATTCGAGGTGAAGAGCCTGGTGGCCGCCGGGGCAACCGCGTTCGCGAACCTGTCCTGGCGGCAGGAACGCGAGGACGGCGAGGCCGCAATGGAGTTCGCCTGCCGCTACGCGCTGATCGACGGTCACGAGGGGTGGCGCATCGCGACGGTCTTCAACGAAGACGAGGCGGACGGCGACGAGGGCGCCGGCAGCAGCGGATGAACCGTTTCGCGGCGCTGCTCGACCGGCTCGCCTACGAGCCGCGGCGCAACGCCAAGATCGCGCTGATCGCCGAATATTTCGCCGAGACTCCCGATCCGGCCCGCGGCCTCGCGCTGGCCGCCCTGACCGGCGACCTCAACTTCCGCCATGCCAAGCCCGGCGTCATCCGCGCCCTGATCGAGGAGCGCACCGACCCGGTGCTGTTCCGCATGTCCTACGACTATGTCGGCGACCTGTCGGAGACGGTGGCGCTGATGTGGCCGGCGGGGGAAGGAAGGGCGGACTCCTTCGGCGATAGCGTCCGCGAGAACCCCTCTCCCCATCCCTCCCCCACAAGGGGGGAGGGGGGCGCAAGCGGCAGATTCCATGAAAAACGAGACAGATTTGTTGTCACTGCAACGAGTGATGGGGATCTCGTCAGGGATAAGGACAGTGCCAAATCCGCCCCCTCCCCCCTTGTGGGGGAGGGACGGGGAGAGGGGTCGCCGTCGCAGACGGCCAACAAAGGAACAGCGGCCGATCAGACAGCCACGGATACCGCGAGCGGCCGCACCAACCACCCTCCCTCCCCCCTTGCGGGGGAGGGTCGGGGAGGGGGGTCGCCGGCGCAGCCGGCCGGCAAGGACCCTGCCGCGGACCGGCAGCCCGGAGCGAGTGGGCCGGACCGCCCCGACCAGCCGTTCCGCCGCGCCGATCCCGGCATCCCGCTGCCCGAGGTGGTCGAGACCCTGCGGTCGGCCGGCAAGGCGGAACTGCCGGGCATCATCGCCTCGTTCCTCGATCGGCTCGACGAGACCGGGCGCTGGGCGTTCCTGAAACTTATCACCGGCGGCCTGCGCGTCGGTGTCTCGGCCAGGCTCGCGAAGACGGCCGTCGCCGCGCTGGGCTCGCTGAAGCCGGCCGACGTGGAGGAAGTCTGGCACGGTCTCGAGCCGCCGTACGAGGCGCTGTTCGCCTGGGCGGAAGGGCGCTCCGGCAAGCCGGCGATCTCCGATCCCGCGCCGTTCCGGCCGGCGATGCTGAGCCACGCCGTGGAGGAAACGGATTTCGACAAGCTCGACGCCGCCGATTTCGCGGCGGAATGGAAATGGGACGGCATCCGGGTGCAGGCGGTGTCGGCGACCGGCGCGGACGGACATCCGGCCCGCCGCCTCTACAGCCGGACCGGCGACGACATCTCGAAGGCCTTTCCCGATCTGCTGGAGGCGCTGGACTTCGACGGCGCCATCGACGGCGAACTGCTGATCATGCGCGAGGGCCGCGTTCAGTCGTTCAATACCCTGCAGCAGCGCCTGAACCGGAAGACGGTCACGCCGAAGATGCTGGCGGAGTTTCCCGCCCACCTGATCGCCTACGACCTGCTGGTCGAGGCGGGGGAGGATCTGAGGGACCTGCCGTTCTCGCAGCGGCGGATCCGGCTCGAGGCGCTCGTGGCGGCAACGGGTTCGGAGCGCATCTCGCTGTCGCCTATTGTGCACTTCGAGAGCTGGGAGGAGCTGACCGCCGCCCGTGCCGATCCCGCCGGCCACGGCGCGGACGACGATGCCGGGGCGGTCGAAGGCGTGATGATCAAGCGCTGCGACAGCCCCTATCTCGCCGGCCGGCCCAAGGGTCACTGGTACAAGTGGAAACGCGACCCCTTCAACGTCGATGCGGTGCTGATGTATGCCCAGCGCGGCCACGGCAAGCGTTCGTCGTTCTATTCCGACTATACCTTCGGCGTCTGGCGCGAGGCGCCCGAGGGCGCCGAACTGGTACCTGTCGGCAAGGCCTATTTCGGATTCACCGACGAAGAGCTGCGCCGGCTCGACCAGTTCGTCAGGCGACATACGATCAACCGGTTCGGGCCGGTCCGCGAGGTCGATCACGAACCGGACAACGGCCTGGTCCTGGAAATCGCCTTCGAGGGACTGGCCCGCTCGACCCGACACAAGTCGGGCCTCGCCATGCGGTTTCCGCGCATCGGCCGGATCCGCTGGGACAAGCGGCCTGCCGACGCCGACCGGATCGAGGTCCTCGAGGCCCTTCTCAAGGAGGACTGAGGCTTTCCCTGCCTTTGCGGTGGTCAACGGGTCGGCGGTCCGGACTGGCGAACCCGATCGTGATCTCCTACCTGTAGGTCCGAACCCGGCGGCGTACCAGGCAGCACGGAGTCTCAGGCCAGCAGAGGAAGCAACCATGTCGAACGGCCCACTGACTCGTTTCTTCGGCGGCCCGCCCGGCTGGGTGATCGTGCGTCTGGCCGTGATATCGCTGATCGTCGGCCTGATCTTTTCGGCGCTGGGCATCTCTCCATTCGACATCGTGCGCAATTTCGAGCGCCTGGTCCGCGGCATCTGGAACCTCGGGTTCGAGGCGATCGGCGATCTGGGACGGTACTTCCTGCTCGGCGCCGTGGTCGTGATCCCGATCTGGCTGGTGATGCGGCTGACCAGGGTGGGGCGCGGCGAGTAAACGCTCTACAGGAAGGCCGCAGCGGTCCGGTGCAGGATCGCGTGACGTCTCGCCAGCGCGTCGATGTCGGCTGAGTACCCGCCGCCGACGACGCAGGCGACAGGAATGCCCCGGTCCCGGCACGTGCCGATCACCCGCTTGTCGCGTTCCGCGAGCCCCCGGTCTGAGAGGCTCAGCCGGCCCAGACGGTCGTCGCGATGCGGGTCGACGCCGGCATTGTAGAAGACGATCTCGGGCGACAGACGGTCGATCAGCGGCGGCAGCGCGTCGGCGAGCGTTTCCAGATAGGCATCGTCGCCGGTTCCATCGGCCAGGCCGACATCGAGGTCTCCCGCCACCTTGCGCACCGGGTAGTTCCTTTCACCGTGCATGGAGAATGTGAAGACGCCGGGCATGTCCGCCAGGATTTCGGCGGTGCCGTCGCCCTGATGGACGTCGAGATCGACCACCAGCGCGCTGCCGACGCCGTCGGCCGCCATCAGCCGGGCGGCCACGGCCACGTCGTTGAAGACACAGAATCCGGCGCCGCCCGCGCGGCGCGCGTGATGGCTGCCGCCGGCGGTCGTGCAGGCGATGCCCCGGTCGGCCGCGATCCGCGCCGCCAGCACCGTCGCCCCCGTCGACAGCCGCGCGCGGCGGGCGATGGTTTCCTCGACCGGAAACCCGATCTCCCGCTCCAGGGGCCGCGGCACCGTCCCCGACAGCACCTGGTCCACATAGGATGCATCGTGCGCAAGCCGCAGCCATGAGGCAGGCGCCTCGGTTGGCGCCGTGAACCCCTGCGGCCCGGCGACTCCCTCGTCCCGGAGGATTTCGGCGAGACGACCGTACTTGTTCATCGGAAAGCGGTGATTCGCCGGCAGCGCGGCGACGAAGGCCTCGTGGTGGACGATTGACAGGGACATTGCGGAGTCATATGGCGCGCGGAGGCCGGCGTCACCTGTGGCGCGGTCGGGCCAGCTGCGCTGATGCATCCGGCAAGGGTTCGCGCTATAAGCAAGACGTCCGCTTCCCCCGCCGCTCCGAAGGTCGCCGAGGCCGTCCTGCATCCCGTCGTCCACGGGATTTCCCCTGTCCCGAAAGACCTGCCGTCCGATGTCGACCGTCCGCCCCTTCGAGGTGACCCAGCGAGGCGTCCTCGCCATCGCGATTCCCATGACGATCGCCTATCTGTCGACGCCGCTGCTCGGCATTGTCGACACCGCGGTGATCGGCCAGCTCGGCCGCGCCGACCTGCTCGGCGGCATCGCCGTCGGCGCGGTCGTCTTCGACATCCTGTTCGCCACGTTCAATTTCCTGCGGTCCGGCACCACCGGCCTGACCGCCCAGGCGGTCGGCGCCGAGGATCAGACCGCGCAGACCGCGACGCTCTACCGCTCGGCCCTGATCGGGCTGATAGCCGGCGCCCTGATCATCGCGCTGCAGGTGCCGCTCCTGGCGGTCTCGCTCGGCTTCATGGGCGCCAGCGAGCCGGTCAACGCCGCGGTCTCCGAATACTTCGCGATACGCGCGCTGGGCGCACCCGTCTCGCTGCTGAACTACGCGATCCTCGGATGGTTTCTGGGTCTCGGCCGCGCCGGCACCGGGCTCGGCCTGCAGCTCCTCCTCAACGGGCTGAACATGGCGCTCAACGTGACCTTCGTGCTGTGGCTCGGATGGGGCGTGGCAGGCGTCGCATGGGGCACGGTCATCGGCGAGACGGTGACGGCCATCGTGGGCGTTCTCCTGGCCTGGCGCACGCTGGGCGCGAACGCATTCATCCCACTGGCCGCGCTCACGGAGAGACTCGGGCTGATCCGGACCTTTTCGGTCAACCGGGACATCATGATCCGCTCGTTTTCGCTGTTGCTGGTCTTCGCCCTGTTCACCTCGGCGGGCGCGCGGCAGACCGACGTCGTGCTGGCGGCCAACGCCATCCTGATGAACCTCTTCATATTCGGCAGCTATTTTCTCGACGGATTCGCCACCGCCGCCGAACAGCTCGCCGGGCGCGCCGTGGGGGCGCGCTACCGGCCGGCCTTCTCGCGTGCCGTCGCTCTGACGCTGGCCTGGGGATACGCGCTGGCGGCCGCGCTCAGCGTGGTCCTCCTTGTCGCGGGCCCGGCGATCATCGATCTCCTGACCACCAGCCCGGAGGTCCGGTCGGCGGCCCGCCACTTCCTCGTCTGGGCGGCGCTGACGCCGCTGTTCGGCGTCGCGGCTTTTGAGTTCGACGGCGTCTTCATCGGCGCGACCTGGTCCGATGACATGCGCAACATGATGCTGGTCTCGCTGGCGGTCTACCTTCTCGTGTGGCTGGTCGCGACGCCGCTCCTGGGCAATCACGGACTGTGGCTGGCGCTGGCCGTGTTCCTGCTGGTCCGCGGCCTGACGCTTGCCGCGCGTTACCCCTTGCGCCTGCAACGCACGTTCCCCGAAGGCTGACGCGGCCGACGCGCCCCTGAACGCCGCGTTAACGAACGTTGCCTATTCCATTCAGAATCAATGTAACCTGAGGGTAGTCAGCACTGCCTCGGGTCTTCTATGTTTTGAGTTCGCCTGGCGCATACGAACGTTCGGACATCGAAAGATCATCGTGAAGACAGTCGGCACGTCCCCCGAAAGCCTGCAACGCGGCCTGCGCACCGCATTCCTGATCGGGGTGGCGCTCCTGCTGGCGGGCTGCAGCACCGAGGACTGGCCGGTCCTACTGCCGGACGGACCGATCGCCCGGGAGGAACGCGAACTCCTGTTCGCGGCCGTCGGACTGATGTTGCTGGTCGTGCTTCCCGTCTACATCCTCGCGATCATCGTGCTGACGCGCTACCGCGCCTCGTCCAACAATCCAAACTACCGGCCGGAGTGGCAGTCCAACCGGGTAGACGCGATCGTCTGGGCCGGCCCGGCGATCATCGTCGTGGCGATCGGCACCCTGGTCTGGGACTACACCCACCGGCTCGATCCCTATCTGGCGGTGGAGCCGGACAAGACCCCGCTCCGGGTCGAGGCCATCGCCCAGGACTGGAAGTGGCTGTTCATCTATCCCGAGCAGAACGTCGCCGTCGTCAACGAGCTTGTCATCCCCACCGGCCAGCCGGTGTCGATACGGATCACCTCCGACACGGTGATGAACTCGCTCTACGTCGCCGGCCTGGCCGGGCAGATCTACGCCATGGCGGGCATGCAGACGCGGCTGAACCTCATCGCCAACGACGAGGACACCTATATCGGTCGCAACATGCAATACAGCGGCACCGGCTTCGCGGATCAGCAGTTCCGGGTCAAGGTGGTGCCGCCCGCCGGCTTCGAGTCCTGGCTCGACATCGTTCGCGCGTCGCCCGACGCGCTTGATGGCCAAACCTACGCGGAGCTGGCCAGGCCGAGCCAGAAGGTCCCGGTGAAGTACTATTCCAGCGCCGAGCCGAACCTGTTCGACAGCATCATCGAGAAATATTCCGGCCAGCCGGCGGAGCGCCGGACGGCGCAGCTCGATGCCTATGCGGGCGAGTTCATCTGCGAAACACCGAGCGGCCGGGGCAGTCTCTGATGCTGGGAAAGCTTACCTTTGATGCTCTGCCCTTCTACAGCGCGATCGCGTTCGGCGGTGCGATGGCCGAGGTGCTGGCCGGCGTTGCCGTCATCGGCTTCGTGCTGTGGCTCGGCAAGGTGCGGTACCTGTGGACGGAGTGGCTGACCAGCGTCGACCACAAGCGCATCGGCATCATGTACGTCGTGCTGGCGCTGGTCATGCTGATGCGCGGCTTCGCCGACGCCATCATGATGCGCGCGCAGCAGGCGATGGCGGCCAACAACGAGGGCTATCTGCCGCCGGAGCATTTCGACCAGGTGTTCTCCTCGCACGGCACGATCATGATCTTCTTCATGGCAATGCCGTTCCTGTCGGGACTGATGAACTTCGTCGTGCCGCAGCAGGTCGGCGCCCGCGACGTCGCCTTTCCGTTCATGAATTCTGTGAGCCTTTGGCTCACCGCCGCCGGCGCCGGCCTGGTGCTGGTGTCGCTGGTCATCGGCAAGTTCTCGACCGCAGGCTGGACCGGGTATCCGCCCTATTCCGGCATCGAGTATAATCCCGGCGTCGGCGTCGACTACTGGCTGTGGGCCGTCATCCTCAGCGGCATCGGCACCACGATGACCGGCATCAATTTCGTCGTCACCATCCTCAAGCGCCGCGCCCCGGGCATGACGCTGATGCGGATGCCCCTGTTCACGTGGACGGCGCTGGTCACCAGCGTCCTCATCGTGTTCGCCTTCCCGGCGATCACCGTCGTCGGCGGGCAGCTGGTCCTTGACCGCTACCTCGGCTTTCATTTCTTCACGAATGACGGCGGCGGCAACATGATGAACTACATCAACCTGATCTGGATCTGGGGCCATCCGGAGGTCTACATCCTGATCCTGCCAGCCTTCGGGATCTTTTCGGAGGTGGTCGCCACCTTCTCGCGCAAGCGCCTGTTCGGCTACGATTCGCTCGTCTACGCCACGGCCGTCATCGGGCTGTTGTCCTTCTCCGTCTGGCTCCATCACTTCTTCACCATGGGATCCAGCGCCGACGTCAACGCCTTCTTCGGCATCACCACGATGATCATCGCCGTGCCGACCGGGGTGAAGGTCTACGACTGGCTGCTGACCATGTATGCCGGCCGCATCGAGCTGCGGGTGCCGATGCTGTGGACGGTCGGCTTCCTGGTGACCTTCGTGATCGGCGGCATGACCGGCGTCGCACTGGCGCTGCCGCCCGTCGATTACCTGATGCACAACACGACGTTCCTGATCGCGCATTTCCACAACATGCTGATCCCGGGCGCGCTGTTCGGCTATTTCGCTGGCTACACCTACTGGTTCCCGAAGGCGTTCGGCTTCCGTCTCGACGAGACATGGGGCGTACGGGCGTTCTGGTTCTGGATCGTCGGATTCTACCTGGCCTTCATGCCGCTCTACGTGCTCGGCTTCATGGGCATGCCGCGGCGCATGGAGCACTACGACGTCGGCGCCTGGCAGCCGTGGCTGATCGTGGCGGCGATCGGCGCCTGCTCGATCCTGGTCGGCATCGGCTGCTTGATCACCCAGCTCTACGTGAGCATCCGCGACCGCGAGGTGCTGGCCGACCGGACGGGCGATCCGTGGGGCGGCCGGACGCTGGAATGGATGACCGCCTCGCCGCCGGCGCCGTACAACTTCGCACGCATTCCCCAGGTGCACGATCGTGACGAACTGATCTGGCGCAAGGAACATCCCGCCGAAGCCGACAAGGACGACGTGGCCTCCGAGATAGAACTGCCGGAGAACACCGCGGCGGGAGTCGTCATCGGGGTCATTGCGGGCGTGTTCGGATTCGCCATGGTCTGGCACATCTGGTGGCTGGCGATCCTCAGCCTGCTCATAGCGCTCGCCACGGTGGTGGCGCGCAGTTTCGGTGACGACGAGGAACTCGAGCTGTCGTCCGACGAGGTGGCCGCGCTGGAGGCGCGCGGCAGCGGTCCGCTGCTGGGTTACTGATGCGCCTGCGTGTATGTCATCGCGGCGCGGTCGCAGCGCCTTTCCACACATCGAGCGGACGAGATATCCGATGACAGCCGAATCCGTGGTGCCGGGACGCCCTCTCTCGGCGAGCAAGACACCGGAGATCGATCCCCTCCAGGAGCGCGATTTCGGGTTCTGGCTCTACCTGATGAGCGACGCCATCATCTTCGCGCTGCTGTTTGCCACCTATGTGGTGATGACGCGCGGCACCGATGGCGGCCCCACCGGCCAGGACGTGTACGACCTGACCCGCGCATCGGCCGAGACGGCGCTGCTGTTGACCAGCACGCTCACGTTCGGCATGGCGAGCGTCGCGGTGGCGTCCGGCAACCGCAACGGCGTCATCGTCTGGCTGCTCGTCACCGCCGTGCTGGGACTGGGTTTCCTGTCGCTGGAGATTTCGGAATTCGTCGGCATGATCTCCGAGGGCGCCGGTCCTGACCGCAGCGGCTTCCTGTCGGCGTTCTTCGCCCTGGTCGGCACGCACGGGCTGCACGTCACCGGCGGCATCGTCTGGATCGCGGTGATGATCGTCCAACTGCTCGTCAAGGACCTGACGCCGTCCGTGCGCTCCCGGCTGTTCCGGCTCGGTCTGTTCTGGCATTTCCTGGACATCGTCTGGATCGGGATCTTCTCGGTGGTCTACCTGCCCGGCATTCTGTGAGATGGGGACGCTGTGATGGACATCGCGAACGAAACCCCCGCCGCCCTGCGCAGGAGCTATCTCGTCGGATACGGGATCGCCATCGTTCTGACGGCGATCCCGTTCGGCGTCGTCGCGCTCGGCCTGCTGGACCGCCGGCCGGCGCTGATCCTGATCGCCGTACTGGCGATCGTCCAGGTATTGGTGCACCTGCGATACTTTCTCCACATCGACTTCCGCCGGACGCCGCGCGAGAACATTCTGGTGCTGGGCTTCGCCGCCGTGCTGATCTGCATCATGATCGGCGGCACGCTGTGGATCATGCTCGACCTGCACCACCGGATGATGCTCTAGAGGACTTCGAGCACGGCCTCCGGCGGGCGGCCGAGGGCGGCCCTGCCGTCCGTCATCACCACCGGCCGCTCTATCAGCACCGGCTCCTCCGCCATCGCTTGGATGAGAGCATCGTCGGAAAGCGACGTGTCGGAAAGCTTCCGCGCCTTGTAGGCGGCCTCGCCCTTGCGCAGCAAGTCGCGCGGTCCGATGCCGAGCTTCTTCAGCGCGCCCCTGATCGCCGCGGCATCCGGCGGCGTCTTCAGGTACTCGACGATTTCGGGCTCGATGCCCTTTTCGCGTATCAGTGCGAGCGTCTGCCGCGACTTCGAGCAGCGCGGGTTGTGCCAGATCGTGACCGTCATCCGATGTCCTGCCTCGCCCAGTCGTCCGTGCCGGTGCCGACCGCATCGGAGATCGACGAAAGACCGTCGCGGCGCAAGGCCTCCAGCAGATCCCGCTTGATTGTGTCCACCAGGCCGGGCCCTTTGAAGACCAGTCCCGTGTAAACCTGCACGAGGCAGGCGCCGGCCCGGATCTTCTCGTAGGCAGTGGCCCCGGAATCGATGCCGCCGACGCCGATCAGCGGCACGCCGGGACCGACGCGCTGGCGCAGGCGGGCAAGGATTATGGTCGAGCGCCGGAACAGCGGCCGGCCTGACAGTCCGCCCGCCTCGCTCGCCTGCGGATCGGCGAGCCCGCTGCGGCTCAGCGTCGTGTTGGAGACGATGAGGCCCTCGAAGCGGTGACGCCCGTAGGCACCGGCGATGGCGTCCAGATCGGCGTCCTCCAGGTCCGGCGCGATCTTCAGAAGCAGCGGCACGCGCCGGCCGGTCGCCGCGGTCTGACGGTCGCGTTCGGCTGAAACGCGCGCCAGCAGATCTTCCAGCGCAAGATCGTGGTGGAGGTCGCGCAGACCCGGCGTGTTCGGCGAGGAGATGTTCACCGCCAGGTAGTCGGCGTGCTCGGCAAATGCCGCGACGCCGGCAACGTAGTCGGCGGTGCGGTCCTCGCTGTCCTTGTTGGCGCCGATATTGATGCCAAGTATGCCGGACCGTCTCCGGTCGCGGCGCGCCAGGTTTGCCGTGACCGCGTCCTGGCCCTTTGTATTGAACCCGTATCGGTTGATCGCCGCCTCGTCGGCGGACAAGCGGAACACCCTGGGCTTCGGGTTTCCGGGCTGCGGCCGTGGCGCCACGGTCCCGATCTCGACGAAGCCGAACCCAAGTCCCAGAAGCGCGTCCGGCACATCGCCGTTCTTGTCGAACCCGGCCGCCATGCCGACCGGATTGCGAAAATCCAAGTTCCACAAACGGACCCGCAGCCGCTCGTCGTCGGGCGAAGGCCGTCGGTTGACGAGCCCGGTTCTCAGCACCGCGATCGCCAGGTCGTGGGCGCGTTCGGGATCGATCGCCCGCAGCACCGGCCCGCCGATCCTCTCGAGCAAGCCGGTCATTGGTCGGCCCCGATCTCCGTGACGCCGGTGACCGAGGCCAGGGGCAGGGGGCCGTAGAGGTGGGGAAACAGGGCGCCGCCGCGCGACGGTTCCCATTTCAGCGCCGTACCGAGGGCTTCAGCATCGACGGCGACAAGCAGCAGGTCGGTGCGGCCGGCGTAATGCTTTTCCAGCGTTCCCGCCACCTGGTCGGCGGCCGACAGGTGGATGAACCCGTCGCGGGCGTCGTCGGCGTTGCCGAGGTATTCGCCGGCGACAGAAGCCGCCGCCCACTCCTCGCGCCCGCATATCTTGAAGACGGTGTTTTCCATTGCGGCGGGACCGTATCGTCGGGGGCATTTCGCGGCAAGCGATTCGACCTGCGCGGCCTGCAGCGAGACGCCGCTGGACATCCGGCGGCAGAGGGGATAATTCCTATATTATCGGAATAAATTCCAACACCACCCTCCGGCAGCCGCT
Organism: Microbaculum marinum; assembly: GCF_037855135.1. Taxonomy (NCBI): domain Bacteria; kingdom Pseudomonadati; phylum Pseudomonadota; class Alphaproteobacteria; order Hyphomicrobiales; family Tepidamorphaceae; genus Microbaculum; species Microbaculum marinum. Next base: position 206,624 of record NZ_JAZHOF010000005.1, on the reverse strand, counting down.
GCCGGGTGAATGGAGCTGCCCGATGTTGTCCCACCGCCAGATCTGGTCCGCGATCGACGCGCTGGCCGCGCGCTATTCGCTGTCCGCCTCCGGGCTGGCCAGACGGGCCGGGCTCGACCCGACCACCTTCAACAAGTCGAAGCGCGTCGGCAGCGACGGGCGGCTGCGCTGGCCGAATACCGAATCGATTTCCAAGGTCTTGCAGGCGACCGGGTCGACGATAGACGAATTCGTCTCGCTGGTGCGCGATCCCGGCACGGAAGACACCCAGTACCGCACGCGCCCGGTGCCGCTGATCGGCTTCGCGCAGGCCGGCGCGGGCGGGTTCTTCGACGATGGCGGTTTTCCCGTCGGGGGCGACTGGGACGAAGTGGCGTTTCCCGACGTCTCCGACGACCACGCCTATGCGCTGGAGGTCTCCGGCGACAGCATGCTGCCGCTCTACCGCGACGGCGACGTGGTGATCGTCTCGCCGGGCTCCTCGGTCCGGCGCGGCGACCGGGTCGTCGTGCGCACCCGCGACGGCGAGGTGATGGCCAAGGTGCTGGCGCGCCGGACGGCCCGGATCATCGAACTGCACTCGATCAATCCCGAGCACGAGCACCGCACGCTCGACCTGCGGGAGATCGACTGGATCGCCCGCATCATCTGGGCGAGCCAGTAGCGCGCCACCCGACCCGCCCGTGCGGCCCGCGACAACGCGGCGGTTGCGCCGTCCCTGCTGCTGGGCGACGATGGCCGCTGCATCCGAATTCGTCCGGGCAAGGGCTGAATGATCCGAGTCATACTGACGGCCGTCGCCACGTTCCTGGTCGCGGCATTCGTCTACGGCATCGTTCTCAACGGGTTCGGGCTGTTCTCCGACTGGCGCCCGCCGGACGTTGCCGAAACCGTCGTTCCGCCGGCGCCGGGGTCAGACGATCCGGGCGTCGCCGGGCGCGGTGCGATGCGCGCCGGGCCCCGCCCCGCGCAGACCGACGCGTCCGGCCTGGCCGGTTCCAACGGGGAGGCGACCAGCCAGACCGCCGTCCGAATCCCGCGTGACGTCACGCCGCCCAATGTCCTCGCCCGCCCGACCAGCCGCTACGTTGATCCGGAGACGGTCGAGCAGGCCGAGGAGGAGGAAGACAACGAGCCCGACGTCCGGCGCTACCACCGGGTCATCGTCCGCGACGCGGCGACGCTCGAAGCCGGCGACAGGACGATCCGCCTTGCCGGCATCTCCCCGGTGCCCGGCGAGAAGACCTGCACCGACGAGACCGGCCAGACCTGGCCGTGCGGCCGTGTCGCCGCCGCCGCCCTGCGGATGCTGATCCGCCACCGCGCAGTCGACTGCACCGTCGTGTCGGAAGCCGGGGATGCGATCGTGGGAACCTGCTCGGCGGGCCTGCAGGACATCAACGGCTGGCTGGTCGAGCAGGGCTGGGCCGAAGCCGATCCCGACGCCGGATACGCCGAGGAGGCGGATGCGGCGCGCACCCAGAAGCGCGGCGTCTACCTGGCCAGGTGGGAGGTCAAGGGCACCGGCGGTTCCGGCCTGGAACTGCCGACATCCTTCACCGCGCCCGACCTGCCGCCGCAGCCCTTCCAGGCGCCGGCATTCCCCAGCCCCGAACCCGATCCGCCGGTCGTCACCGAGCCGTTACCCCAGCCCGAGCCGTCAGCCCAGACGCCCGTCGAGGGCGTCGCCGATTAGCGCACGGGTCTCGTCGATGCCGTACAGCGCGACGAACGAGCCGAAGCGCGGTCCCTGGCTCTGGCCGATCAGAACCTCGTACAGGCCCCGGAACCAGTCGCGCAGGTTGTCGAACGGGTGCGTCTTGCCGATCTCGTAGACGACATTCTGGATCGTCTCGGCATCCGCGTCCTTCGGCAGCTGGCCGAGCTTCTCCGACAGGTCGGCGAGCGCGGCGCGCTCGACATCCGTCGGTGCCCGGTAGCGCTTGTTCGGCGCCACGAAATCGTGGAAGTACTGGACCGCGTAGCCGACCAGCTTGTCGAGTTCGGGGTTCGCCTCGCGGCTCGCCTCGGGCGCATAGCGGCGGATGAAGCCCCACAGGACGTCCCGGTCCTCGGAATTGGAGGCCGACACCAGGTTCAGCAGCATCGAGAACGATATCGGCACGCCGGGCTGCGGCGGGTTTCCGGTGTGGATGTGCCAGACCGGATTCTGCAGCCGTTCCTCCGGCGCGCTCGACGGCTCCGACTGCTGCTGGCGGTACTTCTCCAGAAACGTCTGATAGTCGTCGACATTGCGCGGAATGACGTCGAAATAGAGCCGCTTGGCCTTGCGCGGCGACTGGTACATGAACAGCGACAGGCTTTCCGGCCCGGCGTAGCGGAGCCATTCGTCGATTGTCAGGCCGTTGCCGCGCGACTTGGAGATCTTCTCCCCGTTCTCGTCGAGAAACAGCTCGTAGTTGAAGCCGTCGGGCGGCAGTCCGCCGAGCACCCGGCAGATCTGGCTCGACAGCTTGACCGAGTCGATCAGGTCCTTGCCCGACATCTCGTAGTCGATGCCGAGCGCATACCAGCGCATTGCCCAGTCCGCCTTCCACTGCAGCTTGCAGTTTCCGCCGGTGACCTTGACGCGCTCGAGCCTGCCGGTGTCCGGATCCTTGTAGACGACCGCGCCGGAGGGCAGGTCGCGCTCGATGATCGGCACCTGCAGGACCCGGCCGGTCCGCGGACAGGTCGGCAGGAACGGGCTGTAGGTCGCCTGGCGCTCCTCGCGCAGCGACGGCAGCATCACCGCCATCACCTCGTCGTAGCGTTCCAGCACCTTCAGGAGCGCCTCGTCGAAGCGGCCCGACGTGTAGCAGGCCGTCGCGCTCATGAATTCGTACTTGAAGCCGAACGCGTCGAGGAACGAGCGCAGCATGGCGTTGTTGTGCTCGCCGAACGACCGGTACTTGCCGAACGGATCGGGCACCTGGGTCAGCGGCTTGTCGAGGTTGGCCCTCAGCAGGTCCTGGTTCGGCACGTTGTCGGGCACCTTGCGCAGGCCGTCCATGTCGTCGGAAAAGCAGATCAGCCGGGTTGGAATCCTGTCCTCGGTGAGCACGCGGAAGGCGTGTCGCACCATGGTGGTGCGTGCCACCTCGCCGAAGGTGCCGATATGGGGCAGGCCGGAGGGTCCGTAGCCCGTCTCGAAGATCACTGTCTTGTCCTTGCCGATCTTCTCCAGGCGATCGACGAGCTTGCGGGCTTCCTCGAAGGGCCAGGCCCGGCTGTCGCGGGCAAGTGCGGCAAGGTCCGCGCCGTAGTCGGCTGCGGTTTCGGCGATATCGGTCATTTCCAGGGTTCCTGTTCCGGTCGGTCCGGCAGGCGCGGAAACTATGGAGGCGCGGCGGCTCCGTCAATCCGCTTGCCCGCCTTGCGAGCGGGGAGCGGGACGTCTACGTTCCCGCCGTACCCCACGTCGCCGGAGACAGGGGTCGGCAGGTCTTCCAATGCCCGATACCCGGCCTCCGGCAGTCCGGATCCACTTCGCAATCAACGGGAAGCAAGCGATGACCAAGACGGTGAGCCCGCAGGAAGCGCTCATCTACACGATGGTGACCATGTCGGCGGCCGATCGGACGATGACCGACAACGAGCTGCGGCGCATCGGCGGCATCGTGCAGAACCTCCCCGCCTTCCGGGACTTCGACAAGGAGAAGCTGGTCGCCGTCGCCGAGGATTGCGGTACTCTCCTCAACGAGGACGGCAGCCTGCGGACGGTCCTCGACCTGATCGCCGGCTCGCTTCCGCAGCGGTTCTACGACACCGCCTACGCGCTCGCCGTCGACGTCGCCGCTGCCGATCTGGACGTCGAACAGGAGGAACTGCGCATGTTGCAGCTCCTGCGCGACCGGCTCGACCTCGACCCGCTGGTGTGCGCAGCGATCGAGCGCGCCGCCCGCGCCCGGTTCCGGACGACCTAAGGCCCCGCCCCGCCGTCTCGTCCGTCCGCCTGCGCCGCCGCGAAGTCGGCGACCGCCCGGGCGGCGATGGCGAGATTGCCCTTCCATGTCGCCGGCGACCGCCCGCGCGGCTTGAAGTCGTGGTCGCCGTCTTCGAGATAGAGCAGCGAGACGCTGTCCGGCAGGCCGTAGTCGGCAATCTCGGCAGCGCTGCCGAATGGATCGCGGTCGCCCTGGCAGACGAGCACCGGCGCGTCGGCCAGTTGCAGCGGCTCGAGGCGGAGCTGTCCGGGATTGCCGGTGGCGTGGAACGGATAGCCCAGGCAGACGACGCCGGACACGGCAGCCGCGACGTCCGGGTCGGCCGCCGCCATCGCCGCGACGCGGCCGCCCATCGACTTGCCGCCGATCAGCAGCGGTCCGCCGCCCGTCTCGTTGCAAGCGATCTCCAGCGCCGCCTCGTATTCGCCAATCAGCCGCTCGGCCTTCGGTGGAGGCCGCTTGGCGCCCCCCTCGCGGCGCTCCGCCATGTAGGCGAATTCGAACCGGGCGACGCTGACGCCCAGCGCCGCCAGCCCCTCGGCGATCCGTTCCATGAACGGGCTCGTCATGCCGGCCCCGGCGCCGTGGGCCAGCAGCAGGGTGGCCTGCGGATCGCCGGCACGGGTCCAGAGCAGACTGTCGGCGGTCACGGTCATGTGTGGCTCTGTCATCGGATGTGGGTTGCGGGCAAGAGTCGCGGCCACGATATTTTGCCGCGCGACCTCAGACAATTGGCAAAGCGGGATCAGTCCGGATGGATGCGATCGACACGATCGGCGAAGGGGGACTGCGATTTGCCGCCTTCGCGGCCGTGTTCCTGCTGATGGCCGTGTTCGAATGGGCGGCGCCGCGCCGGACGCTGACCCACCGGCGGTCGCGGCGATGGTTCACCAACCTGGCGATCGTCGCCATCGACGTGGCGGCAGTCCGCCTCCTGTTCCCGCTCGCCGCCGTCGGCGTCGCGTTCTGGGCCCAGTCGCGCGGGGTCGGGCTGTTCCACATTACCGGCACCCCGGGCTGGCTGGCGGGACTGATCGCCTTTCTCGCCCTCGATCTGGCTATCTGGGCGCAGCATCTGGCCGTTCACAAGATACCGCTGTTCTGGCGCTTCCACCGGGTCCACCATGCCGACGTCGATATCGACCTGACGACCGCCCTGAGGTTCCACCCCGTCGAGATCGCGGCGTCGATGCTGTGGAAGATGGCCGTCGTCGCGGCGCTTGGCGCCCCGCCCCTGTCGGTCTTCCTGTTCGAGGTGGTGCTGAACGGCATGGCGATGTTCAATCACGCCAATGCGAGGCTGCCCGACAGCGTCGACCGGGTGGTGCGCCTCGTCCTGGTCACCCCCGACATGCACCGGGTCCATCACTCCACGGACGTCGCCGAGACGGATTCCAACTACGGCTTCAACCTGTCGATCTGGGACCGGATGTTCCGCACCTACGTGCCGCAGCCGGCACTCGGCCACGAGGCCATGGTGATCGGGCTGGACGACTACCAGTCGGAGGATCCCACCCGCCTCGGCTGGTCCTTGTTGCTGCCGCTCAGCCGCCAGAACCGGGAGCGCGGAGAACGCCGTCGGCGCGAAACGGCCGCCGGTGCGCTGAAGCCGCCGCTCAATAGAAACTGACCGGGAAGTAGCGCAGGAAGATCTCCCGGTAGGTGCCGTCCTGCTGGATCCGGGCAAGCGCAAAATCGAACGCCTCGCGCAGCTTGTCGTTGCCCGGCGCCACGGCGATCGCCAGCCCCTCGCCGAAATAGCGCGCCTCGGTGAAGGGTCCGCCGGCAAACCGGCAGCAATTTTCCGACGTCACGCCGTTGAGCCATATGCTCGAATTGAGGCCGTCCGCGAACAGGGCATCGATGTCGCCGTCCTTCAGCGCGGCGCGCGCCTCGTTCTCGGTGTCGAAGGTGAACAGGATGGAGCCGGGGAAGTAGGCCCTGAGATAGGCCTCGTGCGCGGTGCCCTTCTGGACGCCGACCCGCTTGCCGGCGAGTCCTTCGGGCAGGATCTCCATTTCCGCCGCGTCCCGGCGCACCACGAAATGGGCCGGTCGGGTGAGGAAGCGATTGGAGAAGTCGAACCGGGCGCGGCTGTCGGCCGAGATCGCGAACGAGCCGATCACCGCGTCGCCGAGGCCGGCGTCGATGCCGCCGGCGAGGTAGTTCCAGCGCAGCGCCTGGACCGTGCACGGAATCTCCAGCTCCAGGCAGATTGCCCGGGCGAGCTCCACGCTGAAGCCTGTCGGCAGGCCATCGGCGCCGATGAACGCGAAGGGCGGATTCTCCGCCTCGGCGAGAATCCGGATCGCCCGCATCTCCGAAAGGTCGGGCTTCTCCATGCGGTGCGCGGGATCCCAGAAGCTCGGCACGCTGACCTCGGCGGGCAGGTCCACCGCCGCCGCCGGCAACGGGACCAGCGTGGCGACGCCCGCAAGCATGCAACCTAAGGCGGCTATAATTCTGTTGCGCATGACCGTACAGACAACCACTGCGTGAAATTTTGCTCGCAGCCTCGCTCGGCTCCTGCTTATAATGAGGCTGGATCACGTTGTCAGTAGGGGGCTGGCGTGCCTGCTTCAGGCGCTGTTCGGCGCGGGCTGGCCGCCGGACTTCCCAGCGATGTCGCTTTTCTCGCCGGAGCGCTGCCGCGCAACGTGATCGAGGCGGCCGTCCTGGAGGCCTCCCGGGTGAATGCCTCGGCACACGAGATTCTCCTCGCCCGCGGCGAGCTGCGAACGAACGACTACTATCGGGCGCTGGCCGGCGCGGTGGGAGCGCGTTTCGCCCGGTTCGTGCGCATCGAGACACCCGTTGACCCGTTGGCTGCCGAGAATCCCGGGGCTGCGGCGCGGATAGGCGTCCTCAAGATTGCCGGACGCGACGGCCTGGCGATCGCCGCGGCGCCGCGCGGTGCCCAAGTGGCCTCGTTCATCGGCGTGCTGCAGGGCCGCGCTTCGGCCAGGCGCGTCTTCGTGACCCCGCCTCAGGCGCTCAGCGATGCCATTGCCGCATGCGGCCGGGCGACCCTGCTGGACCGGTCGCGGGACGGGCTCGGCCGCCTGCCGGCCGAGCTGTCGGCCAGCCCGCTGCTGTCGCCGGTGCAGATGTCCGGCGTGATCGCCATGATCGCCGCCGTGTCGGCGATGGCGGCGCTCCATCCGACCACCGCCGCGCTCGTGACGATGGGCGTGCTGGCCCTGTTCTTCCTCGCCACCGTGACCCTCCGTGTCGCCGCGGCGGTCCTCGGCCTCAGGCCGCGGCGGCACGACTGTCGCCGGCTCGCCGACCGGGAACTGCCCCTCTACACCGTCCTGGTGCCGCTCTATCGGGAGGCCGGCCAGGTCGCCTCGCTTGTCGGGGCGCTGAACCGGCTCGACTATCCGCCGCACAGGCTCGACATCAAGCTGATCGCCGAAGCCGACGACCACGACACTCTGGCGGCGCTGCGTCGTCTCGAGCTGCCGCCGCAGTTCGAGATCCTCGCCGTTCCCGCGGCCAGGCCCCGGACCAAGCCAAAGGCGCTGTGCTACGCGCTGGCATTCGCCCGCGGTGAACTGCTGACGATCTATGACGCCGAAGACCTGCCCGAGCCCGACCAGCTTCGCCGTTCCGCCGAGCGTCTGCTGGCCGCACCCGACGATCTGGCCTGCCTGCAGGCGCGGCTCGCGTGGTTCAACTGGCCGGAGAGCTGGTTCACCCGGCAGATGGCGCTGGAATACGCGTCGCTGTTCAACGTCATCCTGCCGGCGCTGGCCCGGTTCGGTCTGCCGCTGCCGCTCGGCGGAACCTCCAACCATTTTCGAACGCGCGTGTTGAAGGAGGTCGGCGCCTGGGACGCCTACAACGTCACCGAGGATGCCGACCTCGGGCTGCGGCTCGCCCGAGCGGGGTATCGCTGCGACGTGCTCGACTCGACCACCTGGGAGGAGGCTCCCGTCAGGTTCCGGCCCTGGCTCCTGCAGCGCTCGCGCTGGCTGAAGGGCTGGATCCAGACCTATATCGTCCATATGCGGGCGCCGCTCGACCTGTTGGGCGATCTGGGGATGGCGCGGTTTCTGGTGATGCAGGCCGTCTTCGGCGGCGTCGTGCTCTCGGTGGTGGTCCAGCCCGTCTTTGTCGCGATCATCGCCGCGCAGATCGCAAGCGGCGGGATTTTCGCAGGATCCGGCGACCTCGCCCGCACTGCCCTGAACTGGCTCGGGCTGACCAATCTCCTGCTCGGCTATATCGGCGGTTTCGCCGTAGCGATGGTCGCGCTGCGGGGCCGGTCGATGTGGTGGCTGGTGCCGGAACTGGCGCTGCTGCCCGTCTACTGGCTGACCATTTCGCTCCCGGCCGCGCGCGCCGTCTGGCAGATATTCCGGGACCCGTGCCGCTGGGAGAAGACCGAGCACGGCCTCACCGGACTGCGTAACGACCTGGCGATGACATCCGCCCGGGACAGCTACGGACGACGGGACTCGGCTAGCGTCGCGCCTGGTGCGTCCCGCCGTCAGACAGCTCCGCGCTCCAGTCGGTAAGCTCGAGCCGCTGCCTGACCGCAGCCAGAAACGCGGCCGCGTAGGCCCCGTCGAAGGCGCGATGATCCATGGACAGACCGACCACGCCGAGGGAGCGAATCGTCATCACCTCCGACCCGTCGGCGAGCCGCGCCACCGCCGGTCGCCGCGCGACGCCGTCCGTCGCGAGGATCGCCGTCTGCGGCTGGTTGATGATCGGTACGCTGACATAGGTGCCGGCCGGTCCCGGGTTCGTGACCGTGAACGTGCCATCCGTCAGGTCGGCGGCCGTCAGCCGGTTGCCGCGTGCCCTGCTCGCCAGATCCGCCACTGCCCGCGCCAGCCCCGTCACGTTCAGGCCGTCGGCGTTGCGGATGACCGGAACGACCAGGCCCTGGTGGTCGAGATCGACGGCAATCCCCAGGTTGATAGGTCGCCGGAGGACCAGGGCATCGCCGTCGATCCGGGAATTGATATTCGGAAAGGCCCGCAGCGCTTTCGCCACGGCATGCAGGACGAATGGCAGGTAGGTCAGGCCGAAGCCCTGTTCGGCGCGAAACCGCTCCCGGACCGCGGATCTCGCCTGTTCGACCGCCCCATAGTCGACCTCGAAGGCGATATAGCCGTGCGGCGAAGTATGCACAGACTGCACCATGTGGGCCGCGATCTGCCGCCGGGCAGCCGAAAACGGAACGACGGTGTCGCCGTCCGGCACGGGTGCTTCGGTGCGCGCGGCCTCGGCCGGGCTTGCCGGCACACTGACGGCGATCGCCCGGCGCACGTCCTCGCCGCGCACCCGGCCGCGCGCGCCGGAGCCGGCCAGCGCCGCCAGATCGACGGCGTTTTCGCGCGCCAGCCGCCGCGCCAGCGGGCTCGGACGAGGCCTGGCGTCGGAAGGCCGCGCCTCCTCCGGCCGGGGTTCCGCCGCGGATCGGGCCGCCGGCGCCGTCGCGGCGTCGCCGCTTGCGGAAATCCGCGCGATGACCGACCCCACCGCCACCACGTGGTTCTCCTCGGCGAGGATCTCCGACAGGATGCCAGCGCCCGGCGAGGGGACCTCGAACGCGACCTTGTCGGTCGAGACGTCGCAGAGGGGTTCGTCGGCGGCGATCGGGTCGCCGATGGCCTTGCGCCAGGAGGCGATGGTTCCCTCGGTGACGGATTCGCCGAGCTGCGGCATCACCACGTCGATCATGGCCGCGCGCCTCCCGCATCCTTCGCCGGCGGCAGCACCCAGTCGCCGGCGGACGGCGGCGCGTACACCTCCTGTTCCTCCGAGCCGGACGGCTCTGGCTGCGGCGCGGCTTCGGCCGCGGCCACGGCGGCGCCAACCGCCGCCTTGTTGTCCGCCGCAATTGCCTCGAGCCGCTCCGCCTCGACCCCTGCCGCGAGCAGGCGACCGCGCAGCGCATCGATCGGATCGCGCGCCTTCCACTCCGCGATCAGCTCCTTGGGAACATAGCTCGCGTCGTCGTGCACGGCATGGCCCTCGATGCGCATGGTATGGGCCTCGATCAGCGTCGGGCCGCCGCCTCCGCGGGCCCGGTCGACGGCTTGCCTGACCGTCTCGTGGACGGCGATCGCGTCGTTGCCGTCGACCTCGACGCCGGGCATCCCGTAGGCGGCGGCGCGATCGGCGAGCGAGGTGATGGCGTATTGCTTCGCGAGCGGCGTCGAATAGGCGTACTTGTTGTTCTCGATCACCCAGACGTTCGGCGTCCGGAAGACCGCCGACATGTTGAGCGTCTCGTGCCATGCACCGGTCGAGGTCGCGCCGTCGCCGCAGAACGCCAGCGTCACCCGGTCGAGGCCGAGCCGGGTCGAGGCCATGCCGAAGCCGAGCGCCACCGGCCAGGAATCCGGCAGGTGCGAGATCATCGGATAGATGCCGCGCCGCAGGTCGCCGATATGGACGTCGCTGTCGCGGCCCTGGGAGGGATGGCCGGTCTTCCACAGATAGCTGCACAGGAACTCGGTCGGGGTGATCCCCTTGACCAGGTTGGCGCCGAGGTCGCGATGCAGCGGGCAGACGATGTCGTGCGCCTCGAGCGCCAGCGTCGCGCCGACAGGGATCGCTTCCTGGCCGCGGCCGCTGACCAGCCGGCCGGGAAGCCGTCCCTGCCGCTTCATGACGTGCAGCCTGTCCTCGATCGCCCGCGACAGGTCCATCCAGTGCAGCAGGCTGAGGCCGAGATCCACGTCGGTGTTGGTCGCCGCCCGCGGCTTCTGCTTCGCGGCGGTCATTGGACGATGCACTCCCTGACCGCCGCCGCGATCTTTTCGGCGGACGGCAGGAACGCCTGCTCCAGCGACTTCGCCGCGGGGATGGGCGTGTCGGGCGATGTCACCCGCATCACCGGCGCGTCGAGGTCGTAGAAGCAGTGCTCGGCCAGCCACGAGGCGATCTCCGCGCCGATCCCCAGCGTGCGCGTGTCCTCGTGGGCGACGATGCACCTGGTCGTGCGCCGGACCGACTCCGCGATCGTCGGGAAATCGATCGGGCTGACGCAGCGCAGGTCGACGACCTCGACGGATACGTCCTCCGCCTCCAGGCGCTGCGCCGCCTCGAGGGCCTTCGACAGGGTGGCCGAATAGCTGACCAGCGTCAGGTCGGTCCCCGGCCGCACGATCCTGGCGGTCTCCAGCGCACCGTCCGGCCGGCCGCGCCTCAGCGGCCCCCTGAGCGCCCGGTAGAGCGCCTTGTGCTCGAAGTAGAGAACCGGGTTCGGATCGGCGACGGCCAGTCGCAGCAGGTCGTAGGCGTCCTGCACCGAGCCGGGACAGACGACCTTCAGCCCCGGACAATGCGCGAAGACCGCTTCCGGGCTCTGGGAGTGAAACGGTCCTGCGCCGACGCCGCCGCCCGCCGGCGCCCGCATCACGATCGGCACCGGGCAGCCGAAGCGGAAGTACAGCTTGGCCGCCTCGTTGACGAGTTGGTCGTAAGCGCAGGAGATGAAGTCGGCGAACTGGAACTCGGCGATCGGCCGCATCCCCGAGATCGCCATGCCGATGCAGGAGCCGGTGATGGCGATCTCCGATATCGGCGTGTCGATGACCCGGTCGTCGCCGAAGCGCTGCCACAGACCCTCGGTGACCCGGAACGCGCCGCCCATCACGCCGATGTCCTCGCCGATCAGCACCACCCGGTCGTCCTCGGCGAGCTCGTCCTCGAGCGCCGCGCGGATCGCCTCGAGATAGGTCGTGTCGCCGGCGATCGGTCCGACCGGCGGCGCATCGTCCGTGTCGAACCAGCCTGCCGACCGATGGTCATCCGCCATGCCCGTCCTTCTTCCTGTCGTCTCCTCGGGCCCTCGGGACGCAAAGCCACGAAGGTCTTCTCCAAGGTCCGGACCAGAAGAGCGGCCTCAGCTTCTGGGGTATTGGCGATTCTTGTCGGGGGTGGCGGGAGCGCAATTCCCGCCAATTGCGGCCGCAACCCCCGGTGATAGCATCCGCAGGCAACAAACCGAGCGGGGAGGACCGCCATGTCGGCCGCGGCAGCACACGTCTATCCGATCACCACGCACGAGGTGACCAACCAGTCGGGCGCCCTCACCGGCGTCAACTACTACGAGGCCGATACCATCCTGCGCGAGGCGGTCGCCCGCGAGGGCGCCGCGTGGGTCGCCGGGCGGGCCTCGAAGCTCGGTGCGGCGGCGGGCGACGCAGAGATCCAGCACCACGCCCACCTCGCCAACGCGCACGAGCCCGTGCTCAGGACCCACGACCGCTTCGGCCACCGCGTCGACCTGGTCGAGTTCCATCCGAGCTACCACGTGCTGATGAAGCTCGCCTTCGGCTCGGGCGTCCATTCCCTGTCCTGGACCGCCGGCGAGCCCGGTGCCCATACGGCGCGCGCCGCCCTCAGCTACCTCTGGAACGAGATCGAGAACGGCATCGGCTGTCCGACCGGGATGGCCTACTCGTCGGTCCCGAGCCTGCGCCTCGTCCCGGCGATCGAGCGCGAATGGGAGCACAAGATTCTCGCCGAGGACTACGACCCGCGGCCGGTGCCGGTCGCCGACAAGCCGGCGGCGACGATCGGCATGGCGCTGACCGAGAAGCAGGGTGGCTCCGACCTCAGGGCGAACGCCACGCGGGCCGTCGCCGTGAACGGCGGCGGGCCGGGCGGCGAATATCGCCTGACCGGCCACAAGTGGTTCTGCTCGGCGCCGATGAGCGACGCCTTCCTGACGCTCGCCCGGACCGAGGCCGGACCGAGCTGCTTCTTCGTCCCGCGGTCTTTGCCGGACGGGACGCGCAACCGGTTCTTCATACAGCGGCTGAAGGACAAGTGCGGCAACCGCTCGAACGCCTCCAGCGAGATCGAGTACGACGATACCTACGCCGTGCTGCTCGGCGAGGAGGGACGCGGCATCCGCACCGCGATCGGGATGGCGCACCTGACGCGGCTCGACTTCGCGGTCGGATCGGCGGGGCTGATGCGCTGGGCCCTCAACCTCACCCTGCACCACACCCACAACCGCCGCACCTTCCAGCGCGTGCTGGCCGAGCAGCCGCTGATGCGCGTGGTGCTCGCCGACCTGTGCCTGGAATCGGAAGCGGCGACGGCGCTCGGCTTCCGCCTCGCCCGCGCCACCGACGAGGCGCGTTCGGGGTCGGAGGAGGCGCGCCTGCTGGAGCGTATCCTCACCCCGGTCGCCAAGTACTGGAACTGCAAGCGGACGCCGGGCTTCGTGGCGGAATGCGTAGAATGCCACGGCGGCAACGGCTTCATCGAGGAACAGCCGATGCCGCGCCTCTACCGCGAGGCGCCGCTGAACGGCATCTGGGAGGGCACCGGCAACATGATCTGCCTCGACGTCCTGCGCGCCATGCAGATGGAGCCCGATACGGTCGCCGCCCTGCTGGCGGAGCTCGGCCGGGCGCGCGGCGCCGACAACCGGCTCGACACGGCGATCGACACGCTGGAGACGGAACTGTCCGACCTGCGCGACCAGGAGTTGCGCGCCCGGTACCTCGCCGCGATGATCGCGACGGTGTTCGAGGCGGCGCTGCTGGTGCGCCATTCGACGCCGGCGGTGGCGGACGCCTTCGTCGTCTCGCGGCTGGACGGCCTGGCCAACCGGGCGTTCGGCAGCCTGCCGCGCGGCCTCGACGTCGCCGCCATCGTCGACCGGTCGAAGCTGCAGTAGCCGAGCGGCCGAAACTGCAGTAGCCGGGACCGGCGGCCCTCCTCGCACCGGCCCCGTATCCTTGCTAGACTTGAGGCGGAGGACCATCACGTGCCCCGGACAGATCCCCGAAACAGGTCCAGATACTGGCGCGATCCGCAGGTGCCGGGCCTGAGCTGCCTCGTCGCGGATTTCACCACCCACGAATACGCCCCCCACGTCCACGAGGCCTTCGTGGTGGCGGTGACGGAGGTCGGCGGGTCGGAGTTCAAGAGCCGCGGCAGGACGCAGGAGGCGACGGAAACCGTGCTGCTGGTCTTCAACCCGGACGAGCCGCATTCCGGCCGCATGGCGCGCAGCAGTCGCTGGTGCTATCGCGGCCTCTATCTCGCCGGACCGGCGATCGATGCGGTGAAGACGGCGGTCGGCCTGGGAGAGACACCGTACTTCACCGACAACGTCTTCCGCGACCGCGACCTCATCGACGCCTTCCTCGCCCTGCACAGGGCTCTCGACGACGGGCGGGACGCGCTGGAACAGTCGGAGCTTCTGGTCGCCAGCTTCGGGCAGCTCGCCTGCCGCCACGCGGCAAGCCAGGGCCGCGTCGAACTGCCGGCCTCCGATCGCCGCAAGATCAGGGCCGTCCAGGACATCATGCAGGACCGCTACCACGAGGAGCTGCGCCTGGAAGACATGGGAGAGGGCATCGGCCTGAACCCGTTCCAACTCATCGGCCTGTTCAAGCGCGGCACCGGCCTGACCCCGCACGCCTATCTCACCCAGCTCCGGCTGAAGGTTGCGATCGCCGCCATGAAGACGGGGGTGTCGCTGGCCGAGGCAGCCGTGTCCGCCGGCTTCTACGACCAGGCGGCGCTCAGCAAGCACTTCAAGCGCTCCTACGGCATCACGCCCCTGCAATGGGTCACCGCCGTGCGGAACTGACCGCGCGCTTCAATTTCGGCCAATAGCCGCCGCCCCGCCCCGGGCACACTGATCGCGATCACGGCAATCGAGCCCGAACGTCGGTTTCGGGTGCGCAGCTCGAGCGACGGGGACGGCATGGCACGCTACTTCTGTCTGGACAATCCGGAGACACTGAGCCTCGAAACGGAGGTGGTCGACGCCATGCCCGGTCGTGTGCAGCTTGCCGAGACGCCATTCTACCCCGGCGGCGGCGGCCAGCTTCCCGATCGCGGCGTGCTGCGCTGGGCCGGCGGCGAGGCAGACCTCAGCGGTTTCGAGACCCGGGGCGGTCAGCTCTGGCATCTGCTGCCTGAGGGCACCGAAGTTCCCGCCGGTCCCGTGGAGGCCGCCGTCGACCCCGACTTCCGGCAGCTGATGCGTGAACTGCACACGGACCTGCACATCGTCAACGCGCTCGTCTACCAGGGCTTCGACGGGGCGCTTGTGACCGGGGTACAGATGAACGACGACGGGACCGCCCGCATCGATTTCGACCTGAGCGAGGCCGACAACGACCGGCTGAGGGCGCTCGAACCCGAGATCAACGACGCCATCCGGCAGGACCTGATCGTCCGCCAGACGTATGTCGGTGAGGACGAGGCGTTCGAGGAGCCGGGCCTCATCCGCTCGCGCTCGGTCGCACCGCCGCCGACGCCGGACGGCAGGATCCGCGTCGTCGAGATCGTCGGCCTCGACCGGCAGGCCTGCGGCGGCACCCATCTCGCCTCGACAGGCGCATCGCGTCCCGTCCGCATCCTGAAGATCGACAACAAGGGGCGCCGCAACCGCCGGATCCGCATCGGGCTCGCCGCCTCCGTCTGATCCCGTCCGGCCCTACCGGCCGCAGGCCTAGACTGCCATTCGCCTATCCGGAGACCTGCACATGACCGTCTTCTCGACAGAATCCTTCGCCGACCACGAGCAGGTGGTGTTCGTCAGCGATGCGCCGAGCGGGCTGCGGGCCATCATCGCCGTTCACGACACCTCGCTCGGGCCGGGCATCGGCGGCTGCCGCATGTACCCCTATGCCTCGGAGGAAGAGGCGCTGCGCGACGTGCTGCGGCTGTCGCGCGGGATGACCTTCAAGGCGGCGGCGGCCGGCCTGGACTACGGCGGCGCCAAGGCCGTCATAATCGGCGATCCGAAGACCGCGAAGACGCCGGCGCTGCTGCGCGCGATGGGCGTGGCCGTCGACCGGCTCGGCGGGCGCTACGTCACCGCGGAGGACGTCGGCACGACGGTTGACGACTTCGCCGAGGTCCGCAAGACGACGCGTCACGTCGTCGGGTTGCCGGCCGAACTCGGCGGCAGCGGCGATCCCTCGCCGACGACGGCGCTCGGCGTGTTCATCGGTCTCGGCGCCGCCGCCCGGTACCGCTGGGGATCGCACCGGCTGGCCGGCAGGACCGTCGCGGTGCAGGGGCTCGGCAATGTCGGCTGGCACCTGTGCCGCCTCCTTGCCGACGCCGACGCCGCGCTGGTCGTGTCCGACATCGACCCGGGCCGGGCGGCGCAGGCCGCGTCCGCGTACGGCGCCAGAGTCGTCGAGCCGGAGGCGATCTATGCGGCCGATGCAGACATCTTCGCCCCCTGCGCGATGGGCGCCATCATCGATGACGGGACAATCGACGCCCTCAGGGCCGGCATCGTCGGCGGCGCGGCCAACAACCAGCTTGCCCGGCAGGAGCACGGGTTCCGGCTGCGCGACCGTGGCATCCTCTATGCGCCCGATTTCGTCATCAACGCCGCAGGCATGATCCGCGTCGCCTCGGAGATCGACGGATTCGACCAGGCCCTCGTCGACCGCAGGGTCGCCAGGATCGCCACGACCCTGCAGGCGATCTTCGAGCGGGCCGACGCGGACGCCATCACCACGGAGGCGGCGGCGATGGATATTGCCGGCCAGCGTCTTCGCGCCGCCCGCGCGCGCAATGCCGCCGCGCTGGCCACCTGACCGGGGCCGGCAGGATGGAAGCGGGGGCGATTGCGGTCCTGGACGCGCTTGTGGGCTTCGACACGACCTCGCGCCGTTCCAATCTGGAACTGGTCGACTGGGTCGTCGCCCACGTGGAGCGCCATGATGCACGGGTTCGGGTGACCTACGACGATACCCGCACCAAGGCGAACGTCCTGGCGAGCTTCGGCCCGGCCGACGCCGCGGGCGTGGTGCTGTCCGGCCACACCGACGTGGTGCCGGTCGATTCGCAGGACTGGTCGACGGATCCGTTCACGCTCAGCGAGCGCGACGGGCGGCTCTACGGTCGCGGGACGGCGGACATGAAGGGCTTCGTCGCCTGCTGCCTGGCTGCCGTTGCCGGGATTTCGGAGGCGGAGCTGAAGCGACCCATCCACATCGCCCTCAGCTACGACGAGGAGATCGGCTGCTTCGGCGTTCCCCGCCTGATCGAGGACATGCTGCGCCACGAGGCGAAGCCGGCCCTGGCGATCATCGGCGAGCCGACCGGCATGCGGATCGGCGACCGACACCGGGGCTATTGCGGCTTCCGCTCCACCTTCACCGGCAAGGCGGCCCATTCCAGCGATCCGAGCGCCGGAGCGAGTGCGATCTATCCTGCCTCGGCGCTCGTCGCGATGCTGCGTTCGATGAGCGAGGGCGGCGCCCGGCGGGCCGGCCGCACGACCTTCAACGTCGGGCGCATCGACGGCGGCGCCGCGATGAACATCGTGCCGAACCTTTGCAAGGTCATCTGGGAGTTCCGGCCTGCGCCGGACGAGGACGTCGCCGGCCTGCGGGGCATGATCGAGGCCTTCATCGCCCGCATGACGCCGGCAAACGTCGGCCATGCCACCGAGGTCGTGGCCTGGGTCCCTCCGCTGCCGCGTGATCCCGTCGACGAGGCGATCGCCATCGTCGAGACCTGCGGCGGCCTGGGCCCCTCGGCGATGATGCCGTTCGGTACCGAGGCCGGCTTCTTCCGGGACGCCGGCATTCCGGCCCTGGTCTGTGGCCCGGGCTCGATCGAGCAGGCCCACCAGCCCGACGAATGGATCGCCGTGGAACAGATCGACTCCGCCACGCGCTTTCTCGGACGTGTCGCGACCTGGGCGTCGGCAGGGCAGGCGGCCTCGCCAGGCTGACCTTTACCGCGCGGGCGGCGTCTGCTAGCTAGCCGGAGGCCATATCGAGCACCGTCTCGTCGACCTTTCCAGGACACGGTCCGAGGGCACGGCACCGTCCGCGCCTCGCCAGCCGAGGTCCCAAGAGCGAGACCGATCCCATGTCCTCCGCAGACATTCCCGGCTTCCGGTTCGGCCGGATCGCCGCGACCCTTCCCGTTGCCGACATGGCCCGGGCCGAAGCGTTCTATGCCGGCGTCCTGGGCTTCCGGAAGGTATTCGAGAACGGCGAGCCCGTCGGCTTCATGATCCTGAAGCGCGACGCCGCCGAGCTGCATCTCACCCTCCAGAAGGACCGCGCCGCGGCACCCTTCAACATCGCGCACATGATGGTCGAGGACGTCGACGCGCTGCACGCCCTGTGCCGCGCCCACGGACTTCGCATCGTCAAGGGACTGCGCGACCAGGACTACGGGCTGCGCGCCTTCGTGTTCGAGGACCCGGACGGCAACCGGATCGACGTCGGCCAGCAGCTCTGATCGCCCGCGGCCCGTGTCCGCGTCCGGCCGCCCTGATCCGCACCGCCTCCGTTCGCCCGCCGCCGCGGCGGCTTGCCATTTGCGGCGCGTTTAAATATGAAAGAAAAAGTCATATTTGAGAGCGGCACATGCACGACAACCATCACAGCCCCGGACATGCGGGGGTGCCGGCGACGCCCGTGGTCCACTGCGGCTACGACTGGCTCGAGACGCTGGCGCTGGAGCAGGTGCGCTGGCTGTGCATCGGCTACGGCAAGAACAGCTGCCTCGGCTGGGAAACGGCGATTGCCAGGGCGGAACTCATTCTCGGCGAGGAGCGCGGACCGCTGTTCTTCGCCGCGATCTCGCGGGTAATGGCCGCGATCCGCGGCGGCCGCAGGAGCCCGCTCGCCTATTCGGATCCTGCCTGTCCGGTCTGCAGCCGCAGCGTGCTCGATCCCGAGCGGGCGATCATGCGGGTGATCCGGGCGGCGCGTCGGAGGGATGGAACGGCGCTCGATTCTTACGCGTTCCTGATGCTCGAGGGCCAGAACCCGGCGGATCTGACGTCTGCGGCGCGCCGACTTGCCGTGGTGATGGAGCGCATCGAAGCGGAGCAGCAGGCGATCAACCGGTCCTGGCAGCGCCCGGCGCCACGGCCGCTGCCGGATGCCGCCGGACGGTCCTGAGCCGGACCGCGGCAACGGACGGCAGCGACAGACGGACGGAGCGCGGATGACCGACGGGGATGACAGCGACGGCAGGGGCACCGACAGCCCGGACACCGACCGCCCGGTCCTGGAGATCAGGAACCTCACCATCGAACTGCCGCGCAAGGCCGACCGTCGCTACGCGGTAAAGGATGTCTCGCTGTCGCTCAGGCGCGGCGAGATCCTGTGCATCGTCGGGGAATCCGGCTCCGGCAAGTCCGTGATGACCAGCGCCGTCATGAACGCCGTGCCGCCGGGGCTGACGATCACCAGCGGCGAGATCCTGTTCAATGGCCGCGATGTCCTTGGCTTCTCCGAGGAGGAGCTGCGGCAGATGCGCGGCGCCAGGATCGCGATGATCTACCAGGAGCCGATGGCCGCGCTCAATCCGGCCATGCGGGTCGGCAAGCAGGTCGACGAGGTGTTCCAGTTCCACCGCCCCGAGATCGCCGCAGCCGACCGCAAGGCACAGACGCTGGCGCTGTTCGAGCAGATGCACCTGCCGACGCCGGCGCGCATCTACGACTCCTATCCCCACCAGATCTCGGGAGGGCAGTGCCAGCGCGTCGTCATCGCCATGGCGCTCGCCTGCAAGCCGGACGTGCTGATTGCCGACGAGCCGACCACGGCGCTCGATGTGACCACCCAGCGCCAGATCCTGTCGCTGATCGCCGAGCTGAAGGGCATCTACGACAACGGCACGCTGTTCATCACGCACGATTTCGGGGTGGTCGCCGACATCGCCGACCGCGTCGCCGTGATGTGCTGGGGCGAGATCGTCGAGGAGGGTCCGGCCGAGCAGGTGCTGATGCATCCGCGCGTCGACTACACCCGGATGCTGGTCGATGCGATGCCGGCGCTGGAGACGGCGCGCCAGCCCGACCTCGGCCGCGACGATCCGCCGATCATGGACGTGCGCTCGCTGCACAAGGTCTACAGCGACGGCAGCCGCGAGGTGCACGCGCTCAACGACGCCAGCTTCGTTCTGCGGCGCGGCGAGACGCTGGCGGTGGTCGGCGAATCTGGATCCGGCAAGTCGACCCTCGCCAAGGCGCTGATCCGCCTGACCGAGCCGACGGAGGGCACGGTCTTCATCCACGAGCGCGATTTCCTGGCGCTCGGCGGACGCGACCTGCAGACCGCGCGGCGCGAGATCCAGATGATCTTCCAGGATCCCTTCGGCTCGCTCAATCCGAGCCACAGAGTCGGCCGGATCATCACCCGCGGGCCGATCCTGATGGGCGTCGGAAAGGAAGAGGCGCGCGAGCGCGCCCTGGAGCTGCTCGAGCTCGTCGGCCTGTCGCGCGACGCCTACGACCGCTATCCGCGCAACTTCTCCGGCGGCCAGCGCCAGCGCATCGGCATCGCCCGGGCGCTGTCGATGGAGCCGGACGTGGTGATCGCCGACGAAAGCGTCTCCGCCCTCGACCTGTCGGTCCAGAAGCAGGTGCTGCGGCTGATCGACGACCTGCAGCGGCGGCTGGACACGGCGATCATCTTCATCACCCACGACCTGCGCGTCGCCGCCCAGATCTCCGACTACATCACCGTCATGGAGAAGGGCGTTATGGTGGAATACGGCACCGCTGAGGAGGTCTTCAGCGCCCCGAAGCATCCCTATACGAGGATGCTGCTCGACGCCGCCCCCGGCCGGGACTGGCACCCGCCAAGGCTCGATCCGCAGGAGGCCGAACGGATCATCGCCGAGACCGCCGAGGCCAGGCGCTAGCCCCCCGGCTCGTGCCGGCCATGCTCGCGCGGGCATATTCCCGCGGGAGGCGGCGTGCTATGTCGTGGGCATGAACGACGTCACAAGAACGCCCGCCTATTGCGCCCAGTGCCGCTCCCGGTGCGGCTGCAACGCGGTCATCGAGAACGGCCGGATCCTGGCGATCGAGCCGCTGCCGGGACATCCCAGCGGCGAGAAGCTGTGCCCGAAGGGCAAGGCGACGCCGGAACTGGTCTACCATCCCGACCGCCTGACCACGCCGCTGCGGCGCACCTCGCCGAAGGGCGCCGGCAGGACTACCTGGGAACCGATCTCCTGGGACGAGGCGCTCGCCACCATCGCGGAGCGGATGGCCGGCATCCGCGACCGGCACGGACCCGAGCAGGTCGCCTTCTCCGTCACCACGCCGAGCGGCACCCAGATCTCCGACGGGATCGCCTGGGTCGAGCGGTTCATTCGCGGCTTCGGCAGCCCGAACATGATCTACTCGACCGAGATCTGTAACTGGCACAAGGACGTCGCCTCGAAGTTCACCTACGGCTGGGACATCGGAACGCCGGATTTCGCCGAAAGCGAGCTGATCGTCCTGTGGGGCCACAACCCGACGGCGACCTGGCTCGCCCGCTCCGTCGAGGTGCAGAAGGCGATGAAGCGCGGGGCGAGGCTGCTCGTCGTCGACCCGCGGCCGACCCTCTATGCCCGCCGCGCCGACTGCTGGCTCAGGGTCAGGCCGGGGACCGACCAGGTGCTGGCGCTCGGTCTCGCCAACCTGCTGATCGGCGACGGCGGCATCGACGCGGACTTTGTTCGGGAATGGACCAACGGGCCGATGCTGGTGCGCTCCGACACCGGCGCCTTCCTGCGGCAGTCGGATATCTCCGCCGGCGGCAGCCCGGACGTCCTGCTGGCCGCCGGCCCCGGCGGCACGCCGCTGCGCTACGACGCGGCCGCCCGGCGCTGGCTCGACGACCCCGGGACTGTCGAGCTCGACGCCGCATATATAGCCAATGTCGGCGCGCGCGACGTCGCCTGCCGGAGCGCTTTCGGGGTATTCGCCGACACGGCTTCAGCCTGGACGCCAGAACGTGTCGAGGCGATCACCGGCGTGCCGACCGAGGCGCTGCGTGCGGCCGCCGCTCTCCTCGCGCAGAGCAAGGCGACCTCCTACTACGCCTGGAACGGCGTCGGCCAGAGCACGACGGCGAGCCAGACCGACCGGGCCATCTCGATCCTCTATTCGCTGACCGGCTGCTACGGCCGCAAGGGCGGCAACGTTCCCGGCGTGGCGGCGCCGTTCGCGGACATCTCCGGGCACGACCTCCTCACCGACGAACAGCGCGCCAAGGCGGTCGGCCTCGACGAGCGGCCGCTCGGCCCCGGCCGCACCGGCTGGGTCACCGGCCGCGACGTCTACCGCGCAATCCTCGACGGCGAGCCGTATCCCGTCCGCATGCTGTTTTCCTTCGGCACCAACCTGCTCGTCTCGCAGCCGGACACCGACCGGGCGCGGGAGGCCTTCGAGCGGCTGGAGTTCCACGTCCACACCGACTTCTTCCTCAACCCGAGCGCCGAATACGCCGACATCGTCCTGCCTGTCTCGACCTCGTGGGAGCGCGAGGGCCTGCGCACAGGCTTCGACGCAAGCCTCCAGGGTCTGCGCCGCGTGCAATTGCGGCCGGCTGTCATCGAGCCGGTCGGCGAGGCGCGCAGCGACACCGACATCGTGATCGACCTGGCCCTGCGCCTGGGGATGTCGGAGACGTTCTTCGGCGGCGATGCGGACCGCGGCCACGATCACGCGCTGGCCCCCGCCGGGCTCACGGTGGAGCAGCTGCGGGCTTCGCCGGAAGGAATCGACCTGCCGGGATCGGTGCCCTACCGGCCGTATGCCCGAGCCGACGGAGCAGGCGTGCCGGCCGGCTTCCCGACGCCGACGGGCCGGCTGGAGATCTATTCCGAGCGTCTGCTCGAGCACGGCTACGCGCCCGTCCCCGAGGTGAGCGGCGATGCTGCCGACCCCGATCCCGATTTCCCGCTCACCGTCAGCTGCGCCAAGGTCGTCGCATTCTGCCACAGCCAGCATCGCAATCTCGCATCGCTGCGCCGGCTGATGCCGGACCCGATGCTGGAGATGTCCGCGGAGAGCGCCGCTGAGCGGGGCATCGCCGACAACGACTGGGTGAAGGTGGCGACGCGCACGGGGTCCTTCGTCGCCCGCTGCCGGATCGTCAGGGATCTGGAGCCCGCAATCGTGTTCGCCCAGCACGGCTGGTGGTTCCCCGAGGCGGACCAGGCAAACGGTGGCACGGCGGGCCCCCGGGCTGCGAACATGAACCAGGCGGTCGACACCTCCAGGAGCGACCCGATCAGCGGGTCGATCCCGCTGCGGGCAACTCCCTGCCAGGTAGAGAGGATGGACGCGCCGGCATCCTGACCTGGCCGTGCCACCACCTTCGATCGCGCGACCGGGGGCAACGACATTCGGCCTCGGCACGGCCTCGCGGTGCCGCCGCCCGTGCGAACCGCCTAGATTCCCTTCTCCGCCAGGAACTCGCCGACGGCATCGAATCCGGCCTGCCAGGCCGGTTCGTAGTCGACGATGATATGGCTCCGGCTCTCCAGCGGGACGAAGCGCGCGTCGGGGATTTCCGCGGCGATCGCGCGGCCGAGGTCCAGCGGGATTCGCTGGTCGTACTTCGAATGCAGCACGATCGTCGGCGCCTTGACGTGGGCGAGCCTGTGTCGGACGTCGATATATCCGAACGCGTCCTGGAACCGTGCCGCGTTGTGCGGCGAGGTGGTCAGGCGCTGGAACTCGTCGAACCAGGCGAGGTCGCCCGGGTCCGCATCCGGCATGAAGGTCTGTGAAAAGATGTGCCGGTAGGCCGGATTGTCGGTACCCCACCCCACCTCCGTCAGCTTCAGCACCGCCTCGCGCCTCTCCTGCTCGTCCGGAGTGGCCAGGTGTCGCCAGCCGGCCGCGTAGCCGCCGACCAGCACCAGGCCGCTCACCCGCTCCGGATGGCGCACCGCGTACTCGATCGAAACAGCGCAGCCCTGTGAAATCCCCAGGAGGGGGAAGCGGTCCAGCCCGAGCTTGTCGACGACCGCCTCGAGGTCGTCGACGAACGCTTCGAAACTCAGGTCCTCGACGTCCCAGTCCGACAGACCGCAGCCGCGCTCGTCGTAGCGGATGAATGTGCGGCGCCGGGCGATCGCGGCAAAGCTCCGGCCCCAGATGGGACTTCCCCAGTCGAACTCGAGATGATTCAGCCAGTTGGCCGCCTTCAGCATCGGCGGCCCCGATCCTACGGTCGCATAGGCGATCTTGGTCCCGTCGCGGGCCTGGCAGAAGCCGATCCGCTGGGCGCGCAAGGCACGCGACTTGAAGCTCGTCCCGGTCGTACCGGCATGCCGGTCTGCGATTGAGGAGCCGGGCGCAGGCGCGCCGGCCGCCGCGTCATGCCTGGATCGCCGCCGGCGTCCCGTGCCGCCCGCTTGTCCGTCGGCCGAAGCGGACGAGGCCCGGGCGTTGTCCGCCGCGCCGTCGGGTTCGACCTCCCTCCAGAGCCGCTGCCACTTCTTTGCCGAAGCCGCAGAGATTGCCGGATGGGTGGCGAGCCGTCCGAGGACGTCGGCGCGGGCCGCCTCGGCATCGTCGCGCTCGGCCAGCAGCCAGGCGTCGAAGGCCTCGTCGCCGGCGCCGTCGAGCCCGTCCAGCAGCACCAGGTCCAGTTGCCTGGCCATCTGTTCGAGGTCAGCGACGGGGAGAGGGCCCCCGTCCTGTCGCAGGCGCTCGTGAATCCTCCTGATGTCGACATCGACGTCTTCGACATCGAACTGGACCCGTTCACGATCGGCCACGATTCGCGCGCGGTCCGGCGCATCCACCGCCCGTCGCAGCTTGCTCAGCGACCAGCGCAACGCCGCCTTGGGGTCGTCGGGCAGGGCCCAGAACAACTCGCACAGGCGCTCGCGGCGATGCGGGCGGGCGGTCGCAACGAGGAAGCCCAGAAGTGCTCGCGCCTTGCGTGACGCGGGAAGGGCAACCTCCGATCCGGAAGCGATGACGCGTAGCTCGCCCAAGAGAGAGACCTGGAGATCTTGCGGCACGCGCAACTCCCGGCTGCAAAAACAACGACGTCGCGGCAGCAATACCACCGTGCCTACAACGCTGACAACAACGGTATATCACCACTTAGCTGCCGCTACGACATTGGGGCCAAAGCCGAGGCGATCCCCGTCCGATGAGGATGGTGTCTCGCTTCGGCTTTCGGCCGTTCGGAGCCGTCCGTGGTTGGGGACAGCGCAATGCTGCCTCGACCTTGCAGAAGACGGCCGGCGCGACCCGCAACGGGGCGACGCCCAAGTTGACGAGGAACATTGGAATGTCTGCGACAGCCCGTTCTCGAATGGGCACGACGTAGACGGATCACCCGATAGCGAACCGTCTGGCCGGCGTCGTCACGACCCTGCGATGCCCCGCCGGCCTGACCTGAACGATATTTCAGACAATGGAGTGACTTATGAACCGGCACATCACTGCCGACACAGCCGCGCTTCCGTTCATAGACCTGTCTGCCCTCGCGGAAGAACCGCATGCCGCTTTCGCCGCCTTGCGCAAAGAGCACGCGATCATTCAGGTGGGCGAGAGGCAGTACATGGCGCTGCGCGCCCACGACGTCCTGGCGATGCTGGGCGATCCGAGGACGATCCAGGTCGAAGGTCCCGACTATGTCGAGTTGAACGGGATCCCCGACGGTGTCGTTGCGCGATTCCTCAAGGACATCTTCCTCTTCGGCAATGGCGATGCGCATCGGGCCAAGCGCGGGCTCTTCGCCCGCACCTTCGCGCACGGGGCGATCCGGGAGGCCCGGCCGCGGATCCGCGCCGTGGCCGACGCGATCGTTGCCGATCTGCCGCGCAGCGAGTCCTTCGACTTCATCGAGCGCATGGCAGCCCGCGTGCCGGCCGAAATGATTGCCGCCATACTGGGACTGCCCGGGTCGGAAGTTCCCTATTTCACACGCCACGCCTGCACGGTCGCGCGGGCGCTGACGCCGGTCTATCCGCATCGCCATCACAGGGAAATAGAGGACGCGGCGCTCCACCTGTCCACCTATGTCGAGGAGCACATGCTTGCCCGGATGGTCGAGCCCCGCGACGACGTTCTCTCGAAGCTGGTTGCCGACTGGCGGTCAAATCAGGTGATCCCGTTCCCGAGTCTGGTCCATCAGGTGCTCGGAATCATTCTCGGCGGCAGCGACACGACACGCGCGGCATTCGCGATGCTCGTCGCCCTGCTCGTGCAGCACCCTCGGCAGTGGCGGTTGGTGAAGGACGATCAGGCCCTGATCCCCGGCGCCGTCGCCGAGGCCCTGCGCTACGAGCCCTCGGTCGGGTCTGTCGCCCGCTTCACGACGGCTCCCGTCGAGGTCGGCGGCGTGCTGCTGCCGGCGGGTGTGATGCTGCGCGTCAGCACCATGTCGGCGATGCGCGATCCTGCGCTCTACGCCGATCCCGACCGCTTCGACATCCGCCGTTGCGACCATCCGCGCATGCACCCGGTATTCGGGGCGGGCCCGCACCGCTGCATCGGCGAGATGCTGGCGCGGCTCGAGATGCAGGAGGGCCTCGATGCCCTGGTCTGCGCCGTCCGGGAGATCGAAATCGAGACGCATCCCCGGATGACCGGATGTGGCGGCATTCGCCAGATCAGCCCGATGCGGGTGCGAATCCGCTGAACCGAAGATTCTGAACGGGCACCCGCCGGTGCGGCCCGCATCGCTCTGCGACCGCCCCCGATTTCGATATCGGCGGCCCCCCAGACCCTATGGAGTTGAAAATGGAAATGCACACGAATGCCTCGCTTCGCGCGGTTCACGGTTTCGACGGGAGCGTGCACGCCCGGTTCGGGCTGCGCGCCTGGCTCGCTGGCGTCCTGAAGCACATGCGGGACGTCCGGCGCCGGCGGCGCGACTATGATCTGCTCTTGGACAAGACCGAGCGCGAACTCAATGACATCGGCCTGACCCGGGCGGACGTCGTCGACGCGGTCAGGCATGGTCACGGGCTGCATCGCAGATACCCGGAGACCGGGCCGCTCTGAACGACCCCCGGGCATCCGGCCGTCACATAGCCGTCCTTGGCGCCCCGGGGCTGAAGTCGCTGCCCCGTCGGGGCCGTGGAGGAAACTGGAGCGGGCGATCGGGATCGAACCGACGACATTCAGCTTGGGAAGCTGACGTTCTACCACTGAACTACGCCCGCACCGGGCGACAGAACAGCCGCAGGGCGGCGGATCTGTCAAGTGGGAAGAGGGCGGCAAACATCCCACCGGGCGGCGGACGCGAGGCGACCCGCCGCCCCCGTTCAGCCGTAAAGCGAAAGTGAACGGCCGTTACGGGCGGCAGGCTGTGCGGTTTCGCCGAGTCTGCTAGGTTTCGCGGCGACCATCGTGCGCGTGCCGATTCCGATCCGCATCCAGATCCCGCTCCATGAACGACCTGACCTTCGCCAAGTCCTACGTTCCGCTCGATCCCGGCAAGTTCCGCGACCCCGACGTCACCGCCCGGGGCGAGGCGCGGGCGCGCGTGGCGCTGGAGCGGCTGGACACGCTGTGGATCAACACCGGCACGCTCTGCAACATCACCTGCGTCAACTGCTACATCGAATCGAGCCCGACCAACGACCGGCTCGTCTACATCACCGCCGGCGATGCCCGCGCCTATCTCGACGAGATAGCCGATCTCCGCCTCGGCACCCGCGAGATCGGCTTTACCGGCGGCGAGCCGTTCATGAACCCGGACATTCTCCAACTCCTCGAGGACGCGCTGGCGCGGGGCTTCGAGGTGCTGGTGCTGACCAACGCCATGCAGCCGATGCAGCGGCCGCGCATCCGCGCCGGCCTGCTCCGGCTTCGCGAGAGCTACGGCGAGCGGCTGGTGCTGCGCGTCAGCCTCGATCACTACACAGCCGCGCTGCACGAGGCCGAGCGTGGCCCCGACACCTTCGAGCGGACCCTTGCCGGCGTCGACTGGCTTGCCGGGAACGGCTTCCGCATCGCGATTGCCGGCCGTTCCGTCTGGGGCGAGCCCGACGCGGTTGCCCGGGCGGGATACGGCGCCCTGTTTGCGGACCGCGGCTGGTCGATCGATCCCGGCGACACGGCGTCCCTGGTGATCTTTCCCGAGATGGACGCCCGCGTCGACGTGCCGGAAATCACCACCGCCTGCTGGGGCATCCTCGGCATCTCGCCGGACGCCATGATGTGCGCGACCAGCCGCATGGTGGTGAAGCGCCGCGGCGAGGAGCGGCCGACCGTGCTGCCCTGCACGCTCTTGCCCTACGATGCCGAGTTCGGCATGGGCTCGACGCTCGCGCAGTCGCTGCGGGCCGACGGCGGCATGTTCTCCGGCGGCGCCGTCAAGCTCTGCCACCCCCATTGCGCGAAGTTCTGCGTGCTCGGCGGCGGCTCCTGCGCGCCGGCCTGAAGGCCCGAAGATTGCGCTTGCGTTTCGCCGGGCCCGGGCGCATGTGAAGCGCCGGTTTCCTCTGCCCGCGCCGAAGGCGCTCCACCTCCTTGTCGTTCCGCAATCCGCAGTCCGCGGGCCCTCCGGCCGCAGGGTCCGGCGATCTGATCGCCGATCGCCGGTTTTCCTACGCCATGATGCTGGCCGAGGGCGGCGACGCCGAGGGCGCGCTGTCGGTGCTCGATCAGGCGCTGGAGATCGCGCCCGGCTGGGCGGCCGGCTGGTGCGTGCGCGCCGACCTGGCCGAGCGCGCCGGCCTGCGGTCCGAAGCCGTCGCGGCGTTGCGCCGCGCCGCCGGGCTCGACCCCGACGACCTGATGGGTGCCGGCCTGCGGCTTGCCGCGCTCGGCGCGGTGCCGGTCCCCGACGCCATGCCGCAGGCCTACGTGCGCACGCTGTTCGACCAGTACGCGCCGCGCTTCGACAGGGCGCTGGTCGAGGGGCTGGACTATGCCGCGCCATGGCATCTGCGCGACCTGCTGTGCGGCTGGCTCGCCGAGCGCGGCCGCGACCGGTTCGCGCGCGTCCTCGATCTCGGCTGCGGCACCGGGCTGCTCGGCGAGGCGCTGCGCGGGTCGGTGTCGTGGCTCGAGGGCATCGACCTGTCGCCGGGAATGCTGGCGGAGGCCGCCGCCAAGGGCGTCTACGACCGGGTCGTCGAGGGCGACGCCGTCGCCGTCCTGTCCGGCGAGCGCGAGACCTGCGACCTGGTCGCCGCCGCCGACGTGCTCGGCTATCTGGGCGATCTCTCCGCCGTGTTTCTGGCCGCCGCGCGGGCGCTGGTGCCCGGCGGCCTGTTCGCGGCGAGCGCCGAGCGCTACGACGGCGCGGGCTACATGCTCGGTCCCGGCCTGCGCTTTGCCCATTCGCAGGCCTACCTGCAGGCCTGCGCGGCCACGGCCGGCCTCACGGTGGCCGCCACCGCGCAGGTGCGGCTTCGAAGCGAGCGCGGCGAGCCTGTCGACGGGCTGATCCTGCTCGCCGGAAAGCCGGCCGTCGCGGCGGCAACGGGCGACGTCCTCGCCCGGGTCGACGAGCCGGAGGCGCCCGGGCGGCTGCCGCAATAGCCGGCGGCTTGGCGGATGCGCCGCCCGGCGCTACCTGTGTGGGGTGAGCCTCGCCGATCCGATAGCCGTGCCCGACCTGCTGCCCGAGCCGTTCGCCGGATGGTTCGCCGCGCGCGGCTGGTCGCCGCGGCCGCACCAGATCGCCCTGCTCGAGCACGCCCGCGCCGGCCGATCGGTGCTGCTGATCGCCCCGACCGGTGCCGGCAAGACGCTGGCAGGCTTCCTGCCCAGCCTTGTCGCATTGGCGGCACAGCGACGGCACGTTCCCGGCACAGCGAAGGCAGAGCCTGCCATGGGTCCGGGCGGGCTGCACACGCTCTACATTTCTCCCCTCAAGGCGCTCGCCGTCGACGTCGCCCGCAACCTGGAAACGCCGATCGCCGAGATGGGGCTCGACATCCGCGTCGAGACCCGCACCGGCGACACGCCGCAGTCGAAGCGCCAGCGCCAGCGGTTCGATCCGCCGCAGATGCTGATGACGACGCCGGAGCAGATCGCGCTGCTGATCGCCAGCCGCGAGGCGCCGAAACTGTTCGGGAATCTCAAGACCGTTGTCCTCGACGAGTTGCACGCGCTGGTCACCTCGAAGCGCGGCGACCTGCTGGCGCTCGGGCTGGCGCGGCTCAGGTCGCTGGCGCCGGGATTGCGGGTCGTCGGGCTGTCGGCCACCGTCGCCGATCCGCAGGCGCTGGCCCGCTGGCCCGTCGACCAGTCAAACGGCCCCGACGCGGCCGACCTGCTGGTCGCCGAGACCGGCGTTTCCCCCGACGTCACCATCCTGTCGCCCAGGGAGCGGGTGCCGTGGTCGGGACATTCCGCCCGCCACGCGCTCGGCGTGATCTACGAGGCGATCCGCGACCACCGGACCTCGCTGGTCTTCGTCAACACCCGCAGCCAGGCGGAGATGCTGTTCCAGGAACTCTGGCGGATCAACGAGGACGGCCTCGCCATCGCCCTGCACCACGGTTCGCTCGACGTCGCCCAGCGGCGCAAGGTGGAGGCCGCGATGGTGGCCGGATCGCTGCGGGCGGTGGTATGCACGTCGACGCTCGACCTCGGCATCGACTGGGGCGACATCGACCTCGTCATCAATGTCGGCGCCCCGAAGGGGGCAAGCCGCCTCGCCCAGCGCATCGGTCGCGCCAACCACCGCCTCGACGAGCCGTCGAAGGCGCTGCTGGTGCCGGCAAACCGCTTCGAGGTGATGGAATGCGAGGCGGCGCTGGAGGCGCTCGCCGAAGGCGCCCAGGATTCGCCGCCGCCGCGCACCGGGGCGCTCGACGTGCTCGCCCAGCACGTCCTCGGATCGGCCGTCGCCGCCCCGTTCGACCCCGACGCGCTCTATGCCGAGATCACCAGCGCGGCCAGCTACGCCGATCTGACGCGCGACGATTTCGACCGGGTGATCGGGTTCGTCGCGACCGGCGGCTACGCCCTGAAGTCATACGAGCGCTACGCCCGCATCCGCAGGACGCCCGAGGGCCTGTGGCGCGTCTCCAACCCGCAGGTCGCCCAGCAGTACCGGCTGAACGTCGGCACCATCGTCGAGGCGCCGATGCTGAAGGTGAGGCTGGTGCGCCCGGGCCGCCGCAAGGCGCTGTCGGGCGGCCGCGTTCTCGGCGAGATCGAGGAATGGTTCGTCGAGCAGCTTTCGGCCGGCGACACCTTCGTCTTCGCGGGACAGGTGCTGCGGCTGGAAGGCATGCAGGAGACCGAGGTCTTCGTCTCCCGGGCCGTGGCCGAGGACGCCAAGGTTCCTTCCTATCAGGGCGGCAAGTTTCCGCTGTCGACCTACCTTGCCGACCGGGTCCGGGCGATCCTCGCCGACGAGCGCCGGTGGAAGCACCTGCCCGGCGAGGTCGGCGAATGGCTCGCCATCCAGAAGCTGCGTTCGGTCCTTCCGCGCCGCGACCAGCTTCTCGTCGAGACGTTCCCGCGCGGGTCGCGCTTCTACCTGGTCTGCTATCCCTTCGAGGGGCGCCTCGCCCACCAGACCCTCGGCATGCTGCTGACGCGGCGGCTCGAGCGCCTGCGGGCGCGGCCGCTCGGCTTCGTCGCCAGCGAGTATGCCCTCGCCGTCTGGGGCCTCGGCGATCTCTCTGCGATGATCCGGCTCGACCGGCTGTCGCTCGGCGAGCTGTTCGACCAGGACATGCTGGGCGACGACCTGGAGGCCTGGCTTGCCGAATCCAACCTGATGAAGCGCACCTTCCGCACCTGCGCGATCATCTCCGGGCTGATCGAGCGGCGCCATCCGGGCAGGGAGAAGTCCGGCCGCCAGATGACGGTTTCCTCCGACCTGATCTATGACGTCTTGATGAGCCACGAGCCGGACCACGTGCTGCTCAAGGCAACGCGCGCCGACGCTGCGGCCGGCCTGCTCGACGTCTCCCGCGTCGGCGACATGCTGCGCCGGACGAAGGGCCGGATCGTCCATCGCGCGCTCGACCGCGTCTCTCCCCTTGCCGTGCCGGTGATGCTGGAAATCGGCAAGGAGGCGGTGCCGGGAGAGGCGGAGGACAGCCTGCTCGCAGAAGCCGCCGAGGCACTCATCGCCGAGGCGATGGGAGTGGCCGACGGCAGGCGCGTCGGCTAACCCGGCTTGTCGCCGTCCCGCGACCGGCGCTCGGCGCGAGCGGCATCGACATCGGCCTCGTCCCAGTAGCCGATGAGTATGTTGGCATCGAGTTCGCGTCCGTAGGCGGCGGCGATGTCGGCGTCGGAGACCGTGATGCGGCTCTTCGGCGTGCGCGCCCAGGCGAACATCGCAGCGTACAGGCGGTCGCGGACGCAGGCATGGGCGTCGTCAGCGCCGAGATCGACGAACTCGTCGGGATCGCTGTCGAGATCGTGGAGCATCGGCTGGAAGCCCTCGACATGGGTCAGCTTCCAGCGCCCGTCGAACACCATGGTCATCCGGCAGTCGGCGATCGGCACGCCGTTGTCGGTGCGCGCGCGGCGCATCGAATAGTCGTACTCGCTGATCACGTAGCGCCGCTGCCAGTCCTCTCCCCTGACCAGCGGCATCAGCGACCGCCCTTCCAGGATGTGGGGCTTCGGCCTGCCGCCGAAGGCGTCGAGGAAGGTCGGTGCCAGATCGATCGCCTCGACCAGGGCGTCGCTGACCGTGCCTCGCGTAACGTCCGCGTCCGGCGAGGGATCGGCGACGATCAGCGGGATCTTCGCCGAGACCTCGTGGAACAGCTCCTTCTCGCCGAGCCAGTGGTCGCCGAGATAGTCGCCGTGGTCGGAGGTGAAGACGATCATGGTGCTGTCGGCCAGGCCCTCCTCGTCGAGGAAGGCGAACAGGCGGCCGAGATGGTCGTCGATCTGCGTGATCAGGCCCATGTAGGCCGGGATCACGCGCTCGCGCACGCCCGGCCGGGCGAACACCTCCGAGAAGCGCTCCTGCATGTAGCTCGCGTAGACCGGATGCGGGTCGCGCTTCTCCCGGTCCGACCGGACCACGGGGACCACGTCGTCGGCGCCGTACATGTCGTGGTAGGGAGCCGGGACGATGTAGGGCCAGTGCGGCTTGATGTAGCTGAGGTGCAGGCACCACGGCCGGCCGTCGGCATTCGCCTCCCGCATGAACTGCATCGCCCGGTTGGTCATGTAGGCGGTTTCGGAACGCTCCTCGGGAACCCGGGCAGCCTTGTCGGCATGCGCCAGCAGCCATCCGGACAGGATCGCGCCGGCCTCCCCGTCGGCCGAGTTCGCCCAGTGCTCCCACGGATTGGCGGCGTCGAAGCCGTGCTGGCGCAGATAGTCGTCATAGGGTGGGTTTGGCGAATAGGGGCCGTCGGGATGCAGTCCGTCGTCGCGCTCGTAGGGTTCGAAGCCGCATTGCGAGACATGCACGCCGATCGTCGTCCCCGGATCGATGCCGAGGCGGCGCATGCCCTCCAAGTCCGCCTTCATGTGGGTCTTGCCGACCAGCACGTTGCGCACGCCGATCTCGTTCAGGTGGTCGCCGAGCGTCGGCTCGCCGGCGCGCAGGGGAAAGCCGTTCCAGGTCGAGCCGTGCGAGCGCACGTAGCGGCCGGTGTAGAAGCTCATCCGCGACGGGCCGCAGATCGGCGACTGCACGTAGGCGCGCGTGAAACGCACCCCACGGGCGGCGAGCGCGTCGATGTTGGGCGTCCTGATCGAAGGGTGGCCGGCGCAGCTCAGGTAGTCGAACCGGAGCTGGTCGCACATGATCCACAGGATGTTCCTGACGGCCATCGGTTCAGCCGGCCTGCGAGACTAGTGCGCCTCGTCCCAGTTGTCGGCGGCCCGGGCGTCCACCCGCAGCGGCACCTTCAGCTCGACGGCCGGCAGCGGCGCCTCCTCCATCACCCTGGCGATCACCGGCATCACGTCGTTCACGGCATCTTCCGGCACCTCGAAGATCAGCTCGTCGTGAACCTGGAGCAGCATGCTCGCCTCGACGCCTGCCTTTTCCAGCGCGTCTTCCATGCGCACCATCGCCCGGCGGATGATGTCGGCGGCCGACCCCTGGATCGGCGCGTTGATCGCCGCCCTTTCGAAGAAGGCCCGCTCGGACGGGTGGCCCCTGGTGATGTTGGGGTAGTTGCAGCGCCGCCCGAAGATCGTCTCGACGTAGCCGTTCGCCCGGGCGAAGGCCTTGGTGGAATCCATGTAGTCGCGAATGCCGGGGAAGCGTTCGAAATAGCGCTTGATGTAGTCGGCCGCCTCCTGCCGCGGGATCGCGAGCTGGTTGGCGAGGCCGAAGGCCGAGATGCCGTAGATGATGCCGAAATTGATCGCCTTGGCGCGGCGGCGGACCATCGGATCCATGCCTTCCACCGGCACGCCGAACATCTCCGAGGCCGTCATGGCGTGAATGTCGAGCCCGTCCTCGAAGGCCTTCCGCAGCTGGGGAATGTCGGCGATATGGGCGAGCACGCGGAGCTCGATCTGGCTGTAGTCGGCGGAGACGAGCTTCATGCCCTTCTCGGCGATGAAGGCCTTGCGGATGCGCCGCCCTTCCTCGGTGCGGACGGGGATGTTCTGGAGGTTCGGTTCCGACGACGACAGCCGTCCCGTCGTCGTGGCGGCCAGCGCGTAGCAGGTGTGGACGCGGCCGGTCTCGGCATTGACGTAGCCCGGCAGGGCGTCGGTGTAGGTCGACTTCAGCTTGGTCAGCTGCCGCCAGGCCAGCACCTTGCTCGGCAGCTCGTGGCCGGCGGCGGCGAGGTCCTCGAGCACGCTCGCCCCCGTCGTCCAGGCGCCGGTCTTGGTCTTCTTGGCGCCGGGCAGGCCCATCTTGCCGAACAGGATGTCGCCGAGCTGCTTGGGCGAGCCGACGTTGAAGGTCTCGCCGGCGAGTTCGTAGATCTCCGCTTCGAGCGCCGCCGCCGACTGGGCGAAGTCGCCCGACAGCCGCGAAAGCATCGCCCGGTCGACCATGATGCCGCGGCGCTCCATGCCGGCGAGCACGGTCACCATCGGCCGCTCCAGGGTCTCGTAGACCGTGGCGGAATGGTCGGCGGCCAGCCGCGGCTTCAGGACCCGCCACAGCCGCAGCGTCACGTCGGCATCCTCGGCGGCGTATTCGGTGGCCTTGTCGAGCGGCACGAGGTCGAAGGTCACCTTGTTGCGGCCGGAGCCGGCGACCTCGGCGAACTTGATCGGCTTGTGGCCGAACCATCGCTCCGAGAGCTCGTCCATGCCGTTGCCGCCGAGCCCCGCGTCGAGGGCGTAGGACAGCAGCATGGTGTCGTCGAACGGACGCACGTCGATGCCGTAGCGCAGGAAGACCAGCCAGTCGTACTTCATGTTCTGGGCGATCTTCAGCGTGCCGCGATCCTCCAGCAGGGGCTTCAGACGCTGCAGCCCGTCGGCCAGCGGAATCTGCCGCGGCGGTTCGCCGGCGAGATCCAGACCGTCGGAATTGCGATGGGCCAGCGGCACGTAGCAGGCCTTCCCCGGCGCCGTCGCGATTGACAGGCCGACCAGCTCGGCCTGCATCGGAAACAGCGACGTGGTCTCCGTGTCGATGGAGAACACGCCGGCCTCGTAGGCTTCGGCGATCCACGCATCGAGCCGCTCGATCGTGTCGACCGTCTCGTAGGCCGACCTGTCGACCGACACGCCTTCCAGCGCCGCGGCCGCTGCGGCGGCTGCCGCGGCAGGCGTTCCGGGACCGTGGGCGCCGTTCGACCTCACCTCCGGCGCCGCCGGTTCGGCGTCGGTAGCCAGCGTGGCGGCGGGCGCGGCGGCAGGGGCGGCCGGCGAAACGGGAGTGGCGGTGGCGCCTTCCGGCGGCCAGTACTTCACCGTCACCTCGCCGGGCTCGACCTTGGCCGGATCGAAGCCGGTCGCGTCGGCGACCCGCCTGGTGATGGTGGTGAACTCCATCGCCTTGCAGAAGGCGATCAGCCGCTCGGGATCGGGATCGCGCACGCCGAGCTCGTCGGCCGCGACCTCGACGGGCACGTCGCACTTGAGTTCGGCGAGCTGCCGGGAGATGCGTGCGTTCTGGGCGTGATCGAGCAGGTTCTGCCGGCGCTTCGGCTGCTTGATCTCGTCTGCGCGCTGCAAAAGCGCCTCCAGGTCGCCGTACTCGGTGATGAGTTGCGCGGCCGTCTTCACGCCGATTCCCGGGACGCCCGGAATGTTGTCGACCGAGTCGCCGGCCAACGCCTGGACGTCGACGACGCGATCGGGCCGGACGCCGAACTTCTCCTCGACCTCGGCGACGCCGATGCGTTTCTCCTTCATCGGGTCCAGCATCTCGATGCCGTCGCCGACGAGCTGCATCAGGTCCTTGTCCGAGGCGACGATCGTCACCGTCGCGCCCTTGCCGGCGGCCTCGCGGGCATAGGTCGCGATCAGGTCGTCGGCCTCGTAGCCCTCCTGCTCGACGCAGGCGATGTTGAAGGCGGCGACCGCCTGGCGGATCAGTCCGAACTGCGGGCGGAGATCCTCCGGCGGCTCGGGCCGGTGCGCCTTGTACTGGTCGTAGAGGTCGTTGCGGAACGACCGGGCCGAATAGTCGAAGATGACCGCCAGGTGCGTCGGCCCAGCGCCGTCGCCTTCGCCGTCCGCCTCGCGCACCAGCTTCCACAGCATCTGGCAGAAGCCGTGCACGGCGCCGATCGGCAGGCCGTCCGACTTGCGCGTCAGCGGCGGCAGCGCGTGGTACGCGCGAAATATGTAGGACGAGCCGTCGACCAGATAGAGATGGTCGCCGGACTGGATGGGGCGGCTCGCGCCGGATATCGATGAGGACGGCATGGGCCGGAATATGCCGCGCCATGCCCGCCTTGGCGACCCCTTTCGCTGCTTTTCGGCAGCGGCGGTCTACTCCGCCGGCGCTAAGCCCCGGGCGGCCCGATGGCGCGCCCAGCCGGGCCGCCGGAACAGGAACCCGAACCAGGTGCCGCGCACGATCCTGTACAGGATCAGCGGCCCCACGACGCCGGCGGCCGTCACGATCAGCGAGACCGTGCCGATATCCGGGACCAGCTCGAGCTTGAGCAGCACGATGCGCGTCACCGCCATCGGCAGGAAGAAGGCAAGATAGATCACGATCGAGTTCTCGCCGCAGTAGCGCAGCGGCCTGGCGGCGAACGTGCCCGCCAGCAGCGCCGAGCCGGACACCACCGCCATCGCCCCGAGCCCCGCCAGCGCCAGGCTCACGACGGGAAGATCCGCCAGGCCCTCGGCCACCAGCCAGCCGTTCAGCAGCGCCCAGAGGATCAGGCCTCCCAGGGCAATCCGCGGGTTCTCGCGCACGCGGGAGGCAAACGAGAAGATCCAGGGCGCCAGCGCATAACCCGCGTAGAAGAACACGAACCGGCTGGCGAACTCGTCGGCGACGATCCAGCCCGTCTCGACCTGCGCGACCTGCAGCAGCGCCCCGATCACCAGCACGATTGCGGGAGGGACACGCCGGACACACTTCGTCACGACGAAGAAGACCGGCAGCAGGTAGATGAACCAGAGGGTCCCGTAGGGCTGCACCAGGCCGAACAGGAGGTCGCCGGGGATCGCGCGGAAGCCGCCGTCGCCGTTGAGGCCGGTCTTCAGGAAGATCTGGATCGCCATCCACAGCACGTAGAAGTAGGCGAAATGCAGCACCTTCCGGTCCATATATTCGGGCCAGGGGCGGTCGATTCGTCGCGCCAGGAATAGGCCGGCCACCAGAAAGAAGTCGGGCATCCGGAACGGCCTGGCGAATTCCACGAGCGGATGCATCCAGCCATCCACCCCGGCCGCCTTCTCCACGCCGAGCGTCGAATGCATCATCACCACCATGATGATGCAGAAGCCCTTGGCGATATCGACCCAGTCGACCCTGCCGCCATGCGACGGGACCGTAGCGGCCTGGAAGGACATCGATCACTCCGTGAATGAAGGTCAGAGGCGGGGTGCGGCCGGAGCGGCCGGCGCACGCTCAGCATGGCAAGTTTTGTGGTGGAATTCGAGCCGCCTGTGCGTTGACGAGGTTAAATTTCCTCCATGTCGGCGGCCGCCGACCACTTGGGGAGCCCTGCAGCCGGATGCGCCGGAGGCGGCGAACCTGACCGTTGCGCTGGCCAATCAGATCGATAGGCACCATAGTTCGAAACGTGTTCGGCTCCCCGCGGCTGCAAGGCAACCAACAGATGTCGCCCCTGAAGACAACGCTGCTGCTCGGTACTCCGCTGGTGATCGTCGTCGTCGGTGCGGTATTCTTCGTCCTGCCGGAATGGTCGGCGACGCCGCCCGACCCCTCGAGCGCCGCCCGGCAGCTCAGTTCCACCGGCTCGTGCCGCGACTGCGACCTCAGGACCGCCTACATCCGCAACCTCGACCTGCCGAACGCCGACCTGTCTGGAGCGCAACTGGTCGACGCCGACCTGAAATACGCAAGCATGCCCGACGCCAACTTCGCCGGAGCTGACATGCAGCGCATCCAGATGGAGGAATCCGATCTGTCTGGCGCCAATTTCTCCGGCGCCAAGCTTCGCAATGCAGACCTGGAGAAGAGCCGTGCCTCGGGTGCGAACTTCTCCGACGCCGATCTTCGCAACGCCGACCTGGACGAGATCGACGCCACCAACGCCAACTTCACCGGAGCCGACATGCGTGACGCGACGTTGAAGCGCGCCGACCTGTCGGGTGCGGTGCTGGAGGACGTCCAGCTGGGCGGCGCCCGGCTGGAGCGGACGAAGCTGCAGGGAAGCGATCTTTCCGGCGCAAACCTGACCACCGCCGATCTCGACCGCATCGAGGCGGTGAACGCCTCGTTCATCGACGCCGACCTGACGGGGGCGAGGATCTCGCACGCCAATCTGTCTTCGGCGGTGTTCGGCGAGGCGAAACTCGCGCGCGCCTCGCTCCAGCGCTCGGACCTGTCGGGGGCGGACCTCTCCGCGGCCAGCGGCCTGACGGAGGCGGTGCTGTCGACCGCCTGCGGCGATGCTTCGACGAAGTTGCCCGACGGGCTGTCTGTCCCCGCCTGCCAGTAGCCGCGCCGGCAGGTCGCGGCGGACGGCTTGTGCCGGCGCCGACAGGCCGTATGCTCCGCCCGGGTTCGAGACAGTCCGGGGAGACCAACATGATCGCGATCGACGCCGAAACCGTGCACGGCCTGATGGACTGGCACCGGGTGGTCGAGGCCCTGCGCGACGGCCATCGCGGCCCGCGCCCGAGCATCGACGACCTGCTGATGCGCAACGAGGGCTCGGCGTTCCTGATTCGCGCGTCGTGGGTTCCCGGCGGGGCGGTCGGGCTGAAGGCCGTCACCGTGTTTCCCGGCAATCCGAACCGCGAGCCGCCGCTGCCGGCCGTCCAGGGCCAGTTCCTGCTGTTCGACGGCGACACGGGCGCCGTTACCGCGGCGATCGACGGGGCAGCCATCACCGCGCTGAAGACGGCGGGAGATTCAGCCCTGGGGTCGGACCTGCTGTCGCGTCGCGATGTCGAGACACTGGCGATGGTCGGCGCCGGCGCGATGGCCGAACCGCTGATCCGTGCCCATCTGTCGGTGCGCCCGTCGCTGCGCAGGATCGTCATCGCCAACCGGACGGTTGGACGCGCCGAGGCGCTGAAGGAGCGGCTCGCCGATACCGGTTGCGAGATTAAGACCACCGCCTCGATCGACACGGCGGTGGCCGCGGGCGACGTCGTGTCCGTGGCGACCATGACACGCGAGCCGATCATCCGCGGCGAACTGCTGAGGCCCGGCGCCCATCTCGACCTTGTCGGTGCCTATACGCCGGACATGCGCGAGGCCGACGACGAGGTGTTTCGACGCGGCCGTCTGTTCGTCGATGCGCGCGAGACCACCGTGCACGAGATCGGCGAACTGATGATCCCCCTGGCGG
Organism: Microbaculum marinum; assembly: GCF_037855135.1. NCBI lineage: Bacteria > Pseudomonadati > Pseudomonadota > Alphaproteobacteria > Hyphomicrobiales > Tepidamorphaceae > Microbaculum > Microbaculum marinum. The sequence continues at coordinate 167,118 of NZ_JAZHOF010000005.1, read as the reverse complement.
CGGGCGTGATCTCGGAAGACGACATCCAAGGCGACCTGTTCGAGATGGTTCCGGGATCCGCCGGGCGAGCCTCGCCGGAAGAGGTCACGGTCTACAAGAACGGCGGCGGCGCCCATCTCGACCTGATGACCGCCGGCGCCATCCACCACGCCTGGCTGCAGCAGCACACCCTGTAGGGATCCGGCCGCTCAAACCTCGTCCGTCAGACGCGAGACGCGCGCTGCGACTTCGTGGGGATTGATCACCGCCTGCCGGATCAGGCCGTCGAACCGGTCGATCAGCACCCGGATGTGCTCCGTCGTCGTCAGCACCAGGTACATGTCGCCGAGATAGATCGCCGCGCGCATCGGGCCGAAAATGGTGATCGGCGCCGAGAAGGTCCGGCGGGCGTCGTAGAGAAACAGGCGGAAGGTCGGGTACAACTCCTCCAGAAGCCGTGCCATGTGAGCGAGTTGCTCGTGCCGGACCTCCCGGTCCAGCGTCGCCCACATCCCTTCGCCCCGGGCGAAGCCGGTCAGCCGCTGCACCGGCATGCAGACTTCCATGTCCGTCTCCGGGCGGCGGGTATAGGCGAGATAGCGGTCGGCATCGGCTATCGAGGCCTCGACGCGCTGCTGCGGCTCGCGCCCAAGTTCGTGACGGATGACCGCCTCGGTCCGAAGCAGGTCCGGCAGCGTCGCCGGCACGTGGCGGATCTTGTAGCCGGCTGCCTCGCGCCGCCACTCCTGCAGGCGGGAATCGTCCGGCCCGGAGGCGCCGAGTTCGAGGGCCAGGTGCGGCGCGATCTCGGCGGCAAGCCGCTCGCTCTGGCTCACTCCCATCAGCCAGTCGAGGCTGACCCCGTGGGCTTCGGCGATCGCCACCAGGGTCTCCGCACGAGGCAGGCGCACGGTCTTTCCCGACAGCAGTTGCGAGAGCGCCGATCGGTCGAGCCCGATCGATTCGGCGAATCGTGACTGCGGACCGCCATACCGCCGCATTACCTCGCCGAGACGGTCGCGGAACACGCTGCCGAGATCACGCTTGTCCATTCACGTCACCATATGTTTATCAAGCACAACAAGCTCCGAAGAAGTGCATCAATAACAACAGATAGTAACTATTTCCACATTGCATACCCGGCCGCAAATCATCGAGTTTTCCCGGCATGGGGGACTTTTCGAACGAAGAACTGGCCGTTTCGGTCGCGATCGCGGCATCGGCGCGGCGTCGGAAGAAGCGGAAGGTCGAATGGCCGACCTTTCTGGCCCTGATCTGCTGCTACGCGGCGTGGGCGGCTGTCGTCCATTTCAATCAGGCGCTGCCGATCGTCGTGTTCGTGCCGCTTGCCGCCTACTGTGTGGCCCTGCACTCCTCGCTCCGCCACGAGGCCCTGCACGGGCACCCGACCCGCTCGCTGACCATCAACGAGGCGCTGGTATTTCCGCCTCTGTGCCTGATCATTCCCTACCGGCGGTTCCGGGATACGCACCTGAAGCACCACCACGACGCCCGGTTGACCGATCCCTACGACGACCCGGAGTCCTGGTATCTGGCCGAGCGCGACTACGAGGCGCTGTCGGCGCCCATGCGACTGTTCCTGCGCATCAATCAGACTCTGGCCGGGCGGCTGCTCATCGGGCCGCCGCTGACGGCATTCGGTTTGCTTCGGCATGATCTGGCAGCGGTGGCATCGGGAGACCGGGAGGTGGCGCGCGCCTGGGCGCTGCACGTCGCCGGCTGCGTGCCGGTCGTCGGGTGGATCCTGTTTTCCGGAATGAGCCTGTGGGCCTACCTGCTGCTCGCCTCGTGGCCGGGACTGTCGTTGCTGATGCTGCGCACCTTCGCCGAGCATCGCGCCCATCCCGAGGTCGCCTCTCGGACCGCGATCATCGAGGCCAACCCTCTGATTTCCTTCCTGTTTCTCAACAACAACCTGCACTACGTGCATCACAGTCGGCCGCGGGTGCCATGGTATGAACTGCCGGCGCTGTTCCGCGCCGAGCGGGAGCGATATGTCGCCGAGAACGGCGGCTACGGGTTCGACGGATATCTCGAGCTTGCCCGGCGGCATCTGCTCAAGGCCAAGGAGCCGGTGGCCCATCCGTTCATGAGGCGCTAGATATCGCTGCGTGATCGCCTCGCTTCCCATGTATGACTGGCCGGAACTCCGGCATGCCACCGACGCGCTGTGGACGTCGCTGCGCGATGCGCTGCGCGACCGCGGCCTGGACGCACCCGACGGGCTGGAGCGGCATCGCGACCGCGACGAGCAGTGGCGCGATCCGGAGCTGCTGCTCTCGCAGACCTGCGGATTTCCCTTTGCCACGGCGCTGAAGGAGTCGGTGAGGCTCGTCGCCGCCCCGCTCTACGTCGCCGAGGGGTGCGCGGGGCCGGCCTATTGCAGCGTCATCGTCGTTCGCGCCGACGATAGCGCCCGCACGCTGCACGATCTGCGCGGACGGCGGGCGGCCTTCAACGCGCGCGATTCGCAGTCCGGCTACAACGCCTTCCGCGCCGCGATCGCGCCGCTGGCCCAGGGCGGGACGTATTTTTCCGAGACCGTCGAGACCGGCGCGCACGTCGCCTCGATGCGCGCGGTGATCGAGGGAAGCGCCGACTGCGCGGCGATCGACTGCGTCTGTTGGGCGCTGGCCGAACACTACCGCTTCGACCTTGCGTCGCGGCTCAGGGTGCTCGCCTGGTCGCCGCCGGCGCCGGCGCTGCCGTTCGTGACGGCCTTCGGCCGCAGCGACGCGGAGGTCGACGCGCTGCGTGAGGCGCTGTTTACTGTGGTGAACGACCCGCGGACCGCCGATACCCGGCGGGCGCTGCTGCTGGGCGGCGCAGAGGTGGTCGAGGACACCGCCTACGAGGCGATCCTGGCGATGGACAGCAAGACGCGCGAGGCGGGATATCCGCATCTGGCGTAACTGCGATGGGGGTGTCCAAACCCTGCCGTCGCGCTGCCGACACCGTGCCGTCGCTCTGCCGTCCCTGCGCCAGGAAGGTGCCAGGCCGGCGCCGTCAGCGCTGGCTGACCTGCCAGTCCGGATTGATCCAGGGCTCCTGGTTGGAGGCGGCCAGCGGATCCCTTCCGAGGATCAGGTCGGCGGCCCGTTCGCCGACCATGATCGAGGGGGCGTTGAGGTTGCCGTTGGTGATCTGCGGGAAGATCGAGGAGTCGACCACGCGCAGGCCCTGAAAGCCGATCACCCGGCAGTGCGGATCGATGACGGCGCCGGGATCGTCCTCCGCGCCCATCCGGCAGGTGCCGCAGGGGTGGTAGGCGCTCTCGACGTTGTCGCGGATGAAGTCGTCGATCGCCGCGTCGGCGACCGCGCCGGCGCCGGGCGCGATCTCGGCCTCGACGTAGGGTTCCATCGCCGGCTGGGCCATGATCTCGCGGGTCAGGCGGATGCAGGTGCGGAACTCCTCCCAGTCCTGCGGAACCGACATGTAGTTGAACAGGATCCGCGGCGCCTCGGCGGGATCGGCGGAGCGCAGCCTGACCGATCCGCGCGAGCGCGACCGCATCGGGCCGACATGGACTTGGAAGCCGTGCCGGGCCGCCGCCGCCTTGCCGTCGTAGCGCACCGCGGCAGGCAGGAAGTGGTACTGGATGTCGGGATAGGCGACGCCGGCGGCCGAGCGGATGAAGGCGCAGGACTCGAACTGGTTCGAGGTGCCGAGGCCGCGGCCGAGAAACATCCACATCGCCCCGATCCAGGCCTTCGAGAACACGTTCAGGTGGGCGTTCAGCGTGATCGGCTGGCGCGAGGCGTACTGCACGTAGACCTCGAGATGGTCCTGCAGGTTGGCGCCGACGCCGGGCCGGTCGGCGCGCACCTCGATGCCGAGCGACCTCAGGTCTTCGGCCGGGCCGATCCCCGACAGCATCAAGAGCTTCGGCGAGTTGATCGAGGACGCAGCCAGAATCACCTCGCGGCGCGCCCGGACCGTCTGCCGGCGGCCGCCGCGGACCGTTTCGACGCCGACGGCGCGGGCGCCCTCGAAGGCGACCCTCTCGACGTCGACGCCGGTGACGAGGCGGACGTTGCCGCGCTTCAGCGCCGGACGCAGGTAGGCGTTGGCGGCCGACCAGCGCTTGCCCCGCCACACCGTCATCTCCATGGCGCCGAAGCCTTCCTGGGCGCGGCCGTTGTAGTCCGCGGTGCGCGGATAGCCAGCCTGGACGCCAGCCTCGACGAAGGCGCCGTAGAGCGGGTTCCGCAGCGTGCCCCGGGTCACGTGCAGCGGACCGTCGGTGCCGCGCCAGCCCGGCTCGCCGCCGTGGCTGGTCTCCATCCGCTTGAAATAGGGCAGCACGTGGCGATAGCCCCAGCCGCGGGCGCCCATCTCCTCCCAGGTGTCGAAGTCGAGCGCGTGGCCGCGCACGTAGACCATGCCGTTGATCGACGACGAGCCGCCGATCACCTTGCCGCGCGGCACCGCCAGCCGGCGGCCGCCCAGATGCGGCTCCGGCTCGGTGCGGTAGCCCCAGTCGTAGCGGTTCAGGTTCATCGGGATCGAGAAGGCGGCGGGCATCTGGATCAGCGGGCCGAAATCGGTGCCGCCCTTCTCCAGCACGATCACCGAGTTGGCCGGGTCCTCGCTGAGGCGCCAGGCGAGTGCGCAGCCGGCGGAACCGGCGCCGACGATGACGAAATCGGCCTCGAGTGCCTCGCTCATTGCCGTCCCCTCGCGATCTTCGATTCGACGTAGTCCTCGACCAGGCGGATGGCCGACCCCGGGTCCGGCGTGCCGTCGGCGAGCGCGTAACGGATCCACAGCCCGTCGATCAGGGCGGCGGCGCCCTCGGCGGTCCCGGCCGCCAGGTCGTCGGGCATCAGCGCCTTCAGGTCGTGAACGAGGTTGCTCTTCAGGCGGCGGGCGTAGATGCGGTGCAGACGGCGCGCCTCGGGTGCGGTCTGGGCCTGGACGTAGAAGGCGAGCCAGGCGGAGATCGTGGCGGGCCTGAACTGGGTCGGGGCGAAGTTGCCGGAAATCACCGCGGATATGCGCTGGCGCGGCGTGGCGGCCCTGCGCAGCCGGGCGACGATGGTGCGGCCGAGCTCGCGGAGCAGGTGCCGCATGGTCTCGGCAAGCAACTGGTCCTTGGAGCCGAAATAGTGGTGGGCCAGCGCCGTGGAAACGCCGGCGCGCCGCGCGATCTGGCCGACCGTCACGTCGCAGAATCCGCGATCGTGAATGGTTTCGATGGCCGCGCTGATCAAAGCGCGGCGTCGTATCGGCTCCATTCCTGTCTTCGGCATCGCGTCCGGCCCGGCGTTATTTTTGTTGACTGATCAGTCAATCAATAAAACTTGCCAAAGCCGAGGTAAAGTGTTTCCATCGCGTCATCTTGTCGGCCGGCGCCAGGGGGGTGCGGCCGGCTTTCCTGCGACTCACACGGGAGGGTACCCGGGATGAAATCCTGTCTTCGAAGCGTGCTGGGCGGCATCGCTCTGGCCGCCATCGTCTCCTCGCCGGCACTGGCCAAGGACCCGGAGTCCTGCAAGGTCGTGACGTTCTCCGACGTCGGCTGGACCGACATCACCGCGACCACGGCGGCGACCTCGGTGATCCTGGAGGGCCTCGGCTACGAGACCGACGTCAAGGTGCTGTCGGTGCCGGTGACCTACGCCTCGATGAAGAACAAGGACATCGACGTGTTCCTCGGCAACTGGATGCCGACCATGGAAGGCGACGTGCGGCCCTACCTGGAGGACGGCTCGGTGGTCAGCCTCGGGGTCAACCTGGAAGGCGCCAAGTACACGCTGGCCGTGCCGCAGTACACCTACGACAAGGGCCTGACCGACTTCGCCCATATCGCCGACTTCCGCTCCGACCTCGACAACAAGATCTACGGCATCGAGCCGGGCAACGACGGCAACCGGCTGATCCTCGATATGATCGACAAGGACGCCTACAACCTGAAGGAGTTCGAGCTGGTCGAATCCTCCGAGCAGGGCATGCTGTCGCAGGTCGCCCGCGCGGTGCAGCGCAAGGAGGACATCGTCTTCCTGGCCTGGGAGCCGCACCCGATGAACGCCAATTTCGACATCGTCTACCTGCCCGGCGGCGACGACTATTTCGGCGCCGACCTCGGCGGCGCCACCGTCTACACCAACGTGGCGGCGGGCTTCGTGGAGGAATGCCCGAACGTCGGCGCGCTGCTGAAGAACCAGCAGTTCACGCTGGCGATGGAGAACGAGATCATGGGCTCGATCCTCGACGACGGCATGGAGGCCGAGGACGCCGCCAGGAAGTGGCTGAAGGCCAACCCGCAGATGTGGGAAGCCTGGGTCGAGAACGTCACGACCTTCGAAGGCGGAAACGGCAAGGAAGCCGTCAGCAAGCACCTGGCGATGTAGGCGCGCCGGGACGGGCGCCTAGCAGAGACCCGATCGGACGGCCGGCTCGTCCCGATCGCCGCATCCCCGGGAGCCGGCCCGCGCACCGGAATCGCGTCGGTGCCGGTCTTTGCCCGGAGGCCGACACCTGCTCCCGGGCTCGCCTCGGCTGGATGCGAACGCCGGAGCCGGACCACCAGATGGGGCACTCGATGGATTGGCTGGAAGATCACAAGATCCCGATAGGACAGTGGGCCAAGGCCTTCGTCGACTGGCTGACGGCCCACGCGGCCTGGCTGTTCGATGCGATCGCCATCGTCCTGGAACACGTCATCGACGCCATTCTCTGGGTGCTGCAGACTCCCCATCCGCTGATCGTCGTCGCCGTCACCGTCGTTCTCGCCTATGTGGTGCGCCGGAAGGTCTCGTTCGCCGTCTTCGTGCTGCTGGCGATGCTGCTGATCATCAACCAGGGCTACTGGGAGGAGACGACCGAGACGCTGGCGCTGGTCATCTCCTCGACGATGGTGTGCATGATCGTCGGCGTGCCGATCGGCGTCGCCGCGGCGCACCGGCCCTGGCTCTACGAGGCGCTCCGGCCGATCCTCGACCTGATGCAGACGATCCCGACCTTCGTCTATCTGATCCCGGCGCTGATCCTGTTCGGCCTCGGCATGGTGCCGGGCCTGATCGCCACGGTGATCTTCGCCGTGCCCTCGCCGATCCGGCTGACCCAGCTCGGCATCTCCTCGACGCCGAAGGCGCTGATCGAGGCGGGCGAGGCGTTCGGCGCGACCAAGCGCCAGCTGCTCTGGAAGGTGGAACTGCCCTATGCGCTGCCCAACATCATGGCCGGCCTGACGCAGACCATCATGCTGTCGCTGTCGATGGTGGTGATCGCCGCGCTGGTCGGCGCCGACGGGCTCGGCGTGCCGACGCTGAGGGCGCTGAACCAGGTCAACATCGCGCGCGGCTTCGAGGTGGGCGTGGCGATCGTGCTGGTGGCCATCGTGCTCGACCGGTTCTTCCGCAGGGAACCCTCGAGCGGGGGGAGGTAGGCAGATGGCGGACCAGGCTGTCACAGATCAAGCCGCAAGCGGCGAGGCCGCCGCGAAACACGGACCGGCCGTGCGGTTCACCGATGTCGACATCGTCTTCGGCAAGGCGCCCGACCGCGCCCTGCCGCTGATCGACGAGGGCAGGACCCGCGCCCAGATCCAGGAGGCGACGGGCCAGATCCTCGGCGCCTGCGGCTGCACGCTCGACGTCGAGGAGGGCGAGATCGTCGTGCTGATGGGCCTGTCGGGCTCCGGCAAGTCGACCCTTCTGCGGGCGGTGAACGGCCTCAACCGGGTGATCCGCGGCGAGGTGCTGGTGCGCGACGGCGACCGCTACATCGACCCCAACACCTGTTCGGCCGAAGAGCTGCGCCGCCTGCGGCGCTACCGCGTCGCCATGGTGTTCCAGCAGTTCGGCCTGCTGCCGTGGCGCACGGTGGAGGACAATGTCGGCTTCGGCCTGGAACTGGCCGGGATGCCGGCCGACAAGCGCCGGGAGCGGGTGGCGGCGCAGCTCGAACTCGTCGGCCTGAAGGACTGGGCGCAGAAATACGTGCACGAACTGTCGGGGGGCATGCAGCAGCGCGTCGGGCTCGCCCGGGCGTTCGCAACCGACGCGCCGATCCTCCTGATGGACGAGCCGTTCTCGGCGCTGGATCCGCTGATCCGCTCGCGCCTGCAGGACGAGCTCCTGGAACTGCAGCAGAGCCTGAGGCGCACCATCATCTTCGTCAGCCACGACCTCGACGAGGCGCTGAAGATCGGCAACAAGATCGCCATCATGGAGGGCGGCAGGGTGGTCCAGTTCGGCACCCCGCACGACATCGTCCTCAATCCCGCCAACGAGTACGTGGCCGACTTCGTCGCCCACATGAACCCGCTCTCCGTGCTGCGCGCCGTCGAGCTGATGCAGGCGATCGAGGACTGCCCGCCGGCCGACGGGGGCCGGCAGCTGAACACCAGCGGCAGCCTGGTGCTCGCCGCCGACGGGACGATCCGGCTGGACGACCAGGCGGTCACCCCGGCGCGGCTCGGCGAGGGCGAGCCGCGGCCGGGCGAGGTCTGCGCCTGCGAGCCCGAGACGACCGTGCGCGACCTGATGCACGCCCGCCTCGTCACCGGCCTGCCGATCCTGGTCGTCGCCGACGGCAAGGTCATGGGCAAGGTCGGCGACGCCGAGATCTACGACGGACTGCTGGGGCGGTAGGCGCAGTTCCCTTTCCGGAAGCAATTGACTACATTGCCCGGAGGGGAGCGAGGCTTCGGTGTACGCCAGTATGCCGAAGGCATTCATTGCATTCGGCGGGGCAGCAGTGTTTTTCCAGTCAGTATTGCGCTGAACGTCTGGCCAATGCGCAGGCAGCCGCCGCGCATGCAGGTGCAGGTTGATCCATGTTCGACATCCGGATTCGCGCCAAGCAATCGGCGACTCAAATTGGGGATTTGCTTCATGATCGGAAATAGTGAGAAGAACTTCTTCCGGCGCGGCGCTGCCGGACTGCTGTCGGGGCTCCTGATGGGGTCCGCCGTACTTGCCGGGGCGCCAGCGGCTGCGTCGGCCGACGTCTTCGACAGCGACGACCGGGAGCCGGTGCCGGTGATGATCATCAAGATCTTCAACAACTCGCCGGACCACAACATCTATCCGGTGCTGTCGACCGGCACGAGCACCACGGATTCCTGGCTGCAGTCGGCCTTCAAGATCAAGAAGGCCGACTTTCCGGACTATCCCTTCCCCAAACCGAACCAGTTCCGCTTCTACATCAATCCGAACGGCGACGGCATTCCGCCGAAGGGCAAGGTGACGATCAGGCTGCCGCTCTACACGCAGCTGGTGCCCGACCACCTGGTCGATCCGAAGAAGCCCGACCAGTTCATCGACTGGTGGGGCGGCGGGCGCATCGAGATCTTCGACGCGCCGGCGGAGACCGGACGTCCGCCGCGGGCGCTGCGCGAGGCCTACCGGAACCGAATGGGGCAGGTCGAGGTCGATCCGATCGCCGATGCCGCGGTTCCCACCTGCACCGGCTGCCAGCCCTTCAAGTTCTTCAAGGATGCCGCGGGGCTGAAGCACAACGAACCGAGCCAGCTCACCGAATACACGCTCGGCGCCCTCAACTTCGACACCGATCCCTACAGCATGAACCTGGAGAACGTCGACTTCGACGTATCCTACGTCGACGACGCCTATCTTCCGGTCGCCATGGAGCCGTTCGGCAACAAGCAGGTCGGCTATGTCGGGATGGTCAATTCCATCCAGAAGTTCCGCGCGGCGCTGAACAAGTTCCTCGCCAAGGATTCGCCCTATTACGGCTGGCCCCAGTTCGTCGACCAGTTCGGCGACAAGATCCTGAAGGTCCCCTCGACGCTGCACGTCTACGGCGCCGGGCCCAACACGCCGGACCTGACGCCGGCCCCGTGGGCGCCGATCACCGCGCTGAACAAGGACTGGGACAGCTGCCTGGACAAGAGCGACAAGTCCAAGTACTGCATCCGGCTCCGCAAGATCCGCCGGATGTTCCAGGACAACTACGACAACTACATCAAGAACTACATCACGCCTTTCGGCTGCGATCCGAAGCTCGGGCCGGTCGAGCTCGACGAGGAACTGATGCGGACCCACGTCCAGGGCTGGACGCCGTTCAACCAGTTCTGCGGCAAGGCGGACATCAACCTGCTCGCCGATACCCCCGGCTACACCGCGAACAACAGCCGCAAGTACCACAATCTCAAGGGGATCTTCGACAAGCTCCAGTACCTGAAGAGCGGCCGCTTCAACCCGTACTCGAAGCTGATCCACAGCAAGAAGTACATCGGCGCGCCGAACGTCTACGCCTACTCCGTCGACGACGCGGTCGGCAACATGCAGGCGGAGGGCACCGGCCTGATCATCGCGGTGGGCGGCAAGCGCGGCCTGCCCAACAAGAACCCGGCGACGCCGCCGATCCATGTCAGCTTTGGCTACGCCCCGACCGACCTGGTGCGCTTCACCCACTACGGCGTGTGCACCACGGTGCCGGATCACGACGTCAATCCGTCCTATGCAAGCTTCGACGTGTCGATCACCAGCATCGGCGACTGCCACCTGACGTTCCTGGACAACTTCAACAGGACCTACACGTTCGACATCAAGTCGCAGCCGCCCTATCCGACCGACAACAAGCGGACGCCGGCGACCCATGCCGAGATCGACTGCAGCCGCAACACGGAACAGTACGCCAAGGACTGGTGCGAGGGCGTCTTCGCCTACACGCTGGTCGGCAAGTTCGAGACGACCAACTACGTGATCGCGCCGGCGCCGCAACAGGTGCGGTAGCGGCGGCGCCGACAGGGGCTACATGGCGGCGGGCCTGCAGGCCCGCCGCCGGCGGCCTCAGGAGGTCCGAAGCAGCGCGGTGACGAGTTCGGCGCGCTCGTCTTCGAGGGGGACCTCCGGCCGCTGCCGGCCGGCCCGGCGGTACCAGTAGTCGGCATTCCAGACGTCGCCCTCGACGCGGTGCAGGTGGGCGTGCACCCAGGCCGCGTCGGGGCTCTCGATCGCCTGGGCGATCTCGTGGCTGCGGTGCCAGTCGCCCTTGTCCAGATGCCACAGCGCCTGGAGAAGCGGCGCCAGCGCAGGCGGCGGCCGGTCGAAGCCGAGCGATTCGCGGAACTCTTCGTAGGTCATGGCCCGATTGTAGCGCGGTTTAACCGACCGGCCACCCCGCCAAGAGCCGCGCGGGCACGGTCGCGTCCGGCGGCGAAACCGGATATGAGACCTCCGAAACAAGGAGAGCCGTCGCCGATGCGCTTCACGAAGACCGAGATTCCGGGCGTCCTGATCGTCGATCCCGAGCCGCGCAAGGACGAACGCGGCGCATTCAACCGCGCCTACTGCCCCGACGAGTTCGCCGCCGCGGGCATCGATTTCACCTCGACCCAGATCAACATCGCCCGCAGCACCCACCTGCACACGCTGCGCGGCATGCACCACAAGGCGCCGGGGATGGAGGAGGCGAAGTTCGTGCGCTGCACGCGCGGCGCGATCTTCGACGTGGCGGTGGACCTGCGGCCCGACAGCCCGACCTACCGGCGCTGGACCGGGGTGCTGCTCGACCATTCGTCGATGCGCGGGCTGTTCATCCCGGAAGGCTGCTCGCACGGCTACCTAACGCTGGCCCCCGACACCGACGTGCTCTACCAGATGAGCCGGCCGTTCAATCCCGAGGGCGACCGCGGCGTGCGCTGGGACGATCCGGCATTCGGCATCAGATGGCCCGCCGCGCCGGCGATGATCAACAGGCGCGACGCGACCTATCCGGATTTCGAGGGATAGCGGCGCTCGAGCGTGCCGCCATGGTTCGAGACGCCTTGCTGTCGCAAGGCTCCTCACCATGAGGGCCGAGTATAAAGGGAGCCCGCAGCCCGGATGGAGCGTCAGCGTAATCCGGGGGCGGATGTGCCGCTCGCACCAGTCGCGGCTGCCGGACGCTCAGCCCCGGATTGCGTTGCACTCCATCCGGGCTACGGAGTTCCAGATGCCCGTTCCGCCGGCGGTGCCTTCGCCGGGCCGGCCGGCTCGAGGGATGGCTGGCCGACGGTGCCGCTCGGATGCTGTCCGGTGCCGTAGGCGAGGGCGCCGGTCCAGCCCTGCGACCACTTGCGCGCCCGCGCCAGCAGCCGGATCGCCGGCTCGTCGACGGCGACCGTCAGCAGCCAGGCGGCGGCGAGCGTCACCGCGGCATATCCGGCAAACAGCAGCCACTGGTGATCGGGGCCGATCCTCAGCCACACCGCCGCGACGAGCGTGCACAGGATCGGGAAGTGCACGAGGTAGAGGGCAAACGAGATGCGCCCGAGGAAGCGCGGCGCCATGGTGGCGAGCAGCGCGCGCGGCGCCGGCAGGTAGAGGACGCCGACGAGCAGCAGCAGCGCGCCGATGTTGCGGATCGACAGGTCGGGGTCGGAGACCGGGTCGAGGGCGACGTAGAGCCACTCGTAGGCGGGTCCGCGCGGCGCCGCGACCGGGACACCGCCGAGCAGCAGCCCGGCGGCGAGAGCGGCCCACAGCAGCGGTACCGGAAACCCGCGCCCGCGCACCCAGTGCTCGTAGACGAGCGCGCCGCCAAAGAAGCCGAACAGGTAGCCCTCGGTGCCGTTCTCGACGAAGGCAAACAGCAGGCCCGCGGCCAGCACCGGCACACGCCAGCGCGGCGGCACGGCCTTGTAGACGACGTAGACGACCAGCGAGCCGATCAGCTCGACCTTCATCGTCCAGACCACCGGATTGTAGTAGAGCGTCGTCTTGTAGTTGACCCGCAGCGCGTCGAAGACGGCGGCGCCGACGGAGGGGCCGTCGGGCCGGTACCAGCTCGCCACCCAGCCGTGGCCGACCTTTTCGGCGACCGCGACGACGGCGCCGGGGAACAGGGCGATGAGGACAAGCGCGAAGCCGATGCTGGCCAGCACCGGCACGTTGAGCCGCAGGTAGCGGGTGACGGCGAGCGCCAGCAGCGGGGCCCGCGACAGGGCCGCCGACTGGGCCATGACGAAGCCCGACAGCGCGAAGAACACGAACACCGCGAAGGTGCCGCTCTGCAGCAGGAACAGCGGCGTCTTGGCGAAGATGTCGGGCGCCGACCAGTCGAGGCCGGCCGAGCCGGTGAACCAGACCGGGGTGAAGACCAGCACGAAGTGCGAGACGATGACGATGAAGGCGGCGACGCCGCGCAGGCCGTCGAAGGCGACGATGCGCGACTTTAGCGGCCCCGCCGCGCTCATCGTTCCGCCCCGGTCATCGCCGCCTCAGCTCCACACCTTCCACGGCGCCCGGCCGGAACTCCACATCGCCTCGAGCTGCGTCTTGTCGCGCAGCGTGTCCATGGCGTGCCAGAAGCCGCGGTGCCGGAACGCCGACAGTTCGCCGTCGCGGGCGAGGCTTTCCAGCGGCTCCAGCTCCCAGGGCGTGTCGTCGCCGGCGATCCGCGACAGCACCTGCGGCGAGAGAACGAAGAAGCCGCCGTTGATCAGCGCGTTGTCGCCGGGCGGCTTCTCGATGAAGTGGTCGACCCGGTCGCCGTCGAGCGCCAGCGCGCCGTAGCGGCCCGGCGGCACCACGGCGGTGACGGTGGCGAGCCCGCCGTGCGAGGAATGGAACCTCACCAGGGCGGACACGTCGACGTCGGCGACGCCGTCGCCATAGGTCATGCAGAACGGCTCGTCGGGGTCGAGATAGGTGCCGACCCGCTTCAGCCGGCCGCCGGTCATCGTCGCCTCGCCGGTCTCCACCAGCGTCACCCGCCACGGCTCGGCGCTGGTCTGGTGGTAGGAGATCTCGCCGGTGCCCGCATCGATCGTCACGTCGGAATTGTGCAGCAGGTAGTTGGCGAAGAACTCCTTGATCATGTAGCCGCGATAGCCCAGGCACACGACGAAGTCGGAGATGCCGTGGTAGGCGTAGATCTTCATGATGTGCCACAGGATCGGCCGGCCGCCGATCTCGATCATGGGCTTCGGCCGAAGGTGCGATTCCTCGGAAATGCGGGTTCCCAGGCCGCCGGCCAGGATGACTGCTTTCATTCCACTCTCGTGCTTGCCTCGATTACGGCAGCATGCTTTGTAGCACGCCGTTGCTGACGAACAATCGGCGGAACAAACGGCATGGCCGCATCCTCATCGCGACCGCGCATCAGCGTCGTCGTCCCGACCCGCGAGCGGGACCGCACCCTGCCCGCCACGCTGTCGACCTGCGTCGCGCAGAGCTATCCGGAACTCGAGATCGTCGTGCACGACAACGCCTCCAGCCCGGCGACGGCCGAGGCGGTGGCGAAGTTCGACGACAGGCGGCTGAAATACTTCCGCTCCGAGGAACGCCTGTCGATGCGGGCGAACTTCGAGGCGGCGCTCGCCAGGACCACCGGCGACTACGTGGTGTTCATCGGCGACGACGACGCGCTCGCCATCGACGGCATCGCCCGCCTCGCCGACCTTTTGGTCGAGACCGGCGCCGAAGTCGTCAAGTGGGCGCTGCCCCACTACATCTGGCCCGACCGGGCGGTGTCCGGGGCCGGCTACCTGACGCTCAAGGATCCCAAGCTCTTCTGGGACTACTCGACCTATGACGGGCCGGCGACGCTCGACCTGATGTGCGCCGCCCAGGTGCGCAACTACATGAACGGGCCGGACATCTATCACGGCTGCGTCGCCCGCTCGGTGATCGAGCAGATCCGGCCGAAGACCGGCGAGTACTTCGCCTACACGATCCCCGACGTCTACGCGACGGTCGCCAACCTGTTCGTGGTCAGGACGATCCTGCACGTGCGCCATCCGCTGTCGATCACCGGCCATTCGTCGAGCTCGACCGGCATGTCGTTCAGCGAGACCAAGAGCGCCGAGGGCGAGGTGCCGACCGAGACGCCCTACGGACGCTTCGTCAGCGAGGTGAAGTCGGACACGGGCGCGCAGCCCTACAACCCGCACATCCGCTCGATCAACTACCACACGCTGGTCTGCCTGCACATCGCCAACGAGCTGCTCGGCGCGGGGCGCGAGATCAACGTCGAGGGCTGGATCGACAAGGCGGTCGCCGAGACGGTCGCCGACCCGCAGTTCCTCGCCGAGGCCCACCGCGCCGAGGAGGTCTGGCCTTACGACCGGATGCTGCTCGACCGGCTGCCGCCGCCCCCCGACGCCGCCGCCTCGCGCCAGCGCGCCCGCGTCGAGACGCACGGCACGCGCCGCTCGTTCCGCAAGCTCGACGTGCCGACGAGCATCGACGGCCGCGACGATGCCTGGACGGCGGCGGAGACGCTGAACCGCCTGACCTCGACCGGCTACACGATCGGCCGCCGCGGCGTCATGTCGCCGGCAAGGCACTTCTGGCACTGGACCCAGCTGCGGCGGAGGGCGAGCCCGCTGTTCGGGTGAGGCGCCGGGGCCGCGGGACGGGGCGGCGTGTCGGCGTTTTCGGCACCGCACACAAGCCGAGGCAGCGCCGGTTCTTTGCCGCCGCTTCGCGGCGACCCCCCTCCCCGACCCTCCCCCGCAAGGGGGGAGGGGGCGGATACGACTCGGCGTCGTGACGTCGTTGGTTTGCACCGAGACAGATTGGCTTTTCTGCCGGTTCGTGCCGAACCTTTTCGCATTCCTCCCCATCAGAGGAGGCGACAGCGCGGCAGCGCCCGTATATCAGCCGGCCGAACCTCCGCAAGCTCCCCTCCCCCTCGTGGGGAGGGGTCGGGGGTGGGGCGCGCAGCGAGCTTTGGCGAGCGGAGCGTGCGGCGGGCGCGGCACAAGTCGAGGCTGCCGTACTCCGGCGCGGCGGCGGCACGCGCTGCCTGCGGCAGCGCGCCCCCTCCCCAACCCTCCCCCACGAGGGGGGAGGGAGGGTGTTTGGTGCACGCTCCTCGATCAGACCGAACCGCGGAATGGGCTGGATCTTCTGCCTTCCGATTCTGAAAACGGATTACCATCTGGCTCCCTCCCGAAGGGGGAGGGGGCGGGTACGACTCGGCGTCGTGACGTCGTTGGTTTGCACCGAGATAGATTGGCTTTTCTGCCGGTTCGTGCCGAACCTCTTCGCATTCCTCCCCATCAGGAGGAGGGCGACAGTGCGGCAGCGCCCGTATATCAGCCGGCCGAACCTCCGCAAGCTCCCCTCGCCAACGAAGGGGGAGGGGTCGGGGGTGGCGCGCGCAGCGAGCTTTGGCGAGCGGAGCGTGCGGCGGTCGCAACACATGTCGAGGTTGCCGTACTCCGGCGCGGCGGCGGCACGCGCTGCCTGCGGCAGCGCGCCCCCCTCCCCCACGAGGGGGGAGGGGGCGGGTGCGGCAGCCGCCCCGGGACCAGGCACAGGTAGACCGGGCACCGGAAGGTTGGGCACAGGAAGACCGGGCGGCCGGACACCGGTCCCCCCGCAGACCAACCGCCCGAAGCTCCGCAAGCTCCCCTCCCCCTCGTGGGGAGGGGTCGGGGGTGGGGCGCGCAGCGAGCTTTGGCGAGCGAAGCGTGCGGCGGGCGCGGTACGTGTCGAGGCCGCCGTATTCCGGCGCGGCGGCGGCACGCGCTGCCTGCGGCAGCGCGCCCCCTCCCCGACCCTCCCCCACGAGGGGGGAGGGAGGTGTCTGGTGCACGATCGTCGATCAGATCGAACCGCGGAATGCGCTGGATCTTCTGCCTTCCGATTTGGAAAACGGATTACCATCTGGCCCCCTCCCCCACGAGGGGGGGAGGGGGCGGGTGCGGCAGCCGCCCGGGGACCCGCCGCGTGCAGACCAGGCACCGGAAGAGGAGGCTGCCGGACGGGCAGGCGTTCCTGCCAACGGTGAGTTCCGATCGGATTGCAGGCGGTAAGACAGTTACCCCCTCCCCCCTTGTGGGGGAGGGTCGGGGAGGGGGTCCAGCGGCGGGCCGGCCCTCGATGGGCCGGGCCGGCGTCCAAATTCCTCCCTATCGGCGCGCCGCTTGCTCCAGCAGGTCGTCGAAGGCCGCGGTTACCGTGCGGATGTCGTAGAGGGCGACGGCCCGCTCGCGGCCGGCGGCCTGGAGGCGCTTTCGGTCACCGTCGTCGTCGATGAGGCGGGCGATCTCGCGGGCGAAGTCGGCGGGGTCGACCGAGTTGGTGGTGACGCCGGCATCGCCGGTGACCTCGGGCAGGCCGCCGCGGCCCGACGTGATGACGGCGGCGCCGGACGTCATGGCTTCGAGCGCGGTGCGGCCGAACGGTTCGGCCCAGACGCTGGGCACGACGGCGATCGCGGCGCGGGCGAACAGGTCCATGACCCGGTCGTGGGGAATGCCGGTGTGGATCTCGGCGCGCGGGCCGAGCGGGCCGAGATGGCGGCGCACCCGGGCGACCGTGTCGGCGGCCGCGGCGCCGCCGCCGAGCGCCAGCACGGCGCGCCAGCCGGGACGATCGGCGAGCGCGGCGGCGGCGGCCAGCGCGAACTGCTCGACGCCCTTCTCCGGCACCGCCCGGCCGGCGAACATGACGACCGGCTCCTTCGCTTCGGCCGGCACGAAGCGCTCGGTGTCGATGCCGTTGTAGACGACGGCCGACGGCGCGCGGCCGGTGTAGCTCGCCCGGGCGTTTTCCGACACGAAGGCGACGCCGGCGAGGTTGCGGAACGACCGGTCGCGCCAGATCCGGTGGCCGAGCCAGCGCCGCGGCATCGGGTTGTGCCGCTGCAGGACGACGGGAATGCCGGGAAAGCCGGCGGCGACGCGGGCGGCGGCGGGCGGATACTGGTGGACCAGGATGACGTCGGGGCGCGCCTTCTCGATCGCCTCGCGCACCGGGCCGAAGCCGAACGGGCCGAACTTCCCGCCGATGTCGACGATCCCGGTGAAGGGCACGTCGCGGAACGGCATCGGCACGGCCGAACCGATGACGGTCATCGATCCCCGGAAGCGCGAATGCAGCACGAAGTCGCGCGCGCACAGGTCCACCGAGGTCGCCCTGTCGGGGGCGTAGTGCATGTGGCGGGGCAGGACGACGGCGATGCGCATGGAGCCGGTGCCGGTCGCGGTTCGTTGTGTGCCGGATCGCATTATGCCGGACCTGCCCTATACTGGGAGCGGCCGACCGGCAATCGCCTGCGGCCTTCCGGTTCTCAAGCGCGGCAAACCCGATCCATGTACGACCTGACCGTCGCCGTTCCCGTCTTCAATGGCGATGCCGAGCTCGACGGGACGCTCATGAACGTCCGCCGGCAGAGCGCGGTCGATTTCTCGATCGTCGTCTACGACAACGCCTCCACCGACAGGACGCCGGAGATCGTCGCCAGGCACGCGCGCGAGGATTCGCGCATCAGGCACGTGCGCCACGACACCAATATCGGCCTCGTGTCGAACTTCATCACGGCGGTGCGCGACACGCGCTCCGAATTCATCGCCTGGCACGCCGTCGACGATTTGTGGTCGGACAACTACGTGCCGGAACTCAGGGAGCTGCTGCGCGCCGATCCCTCGGCGGTGCTGGCGGTGCCGGGGCAGATCGTCGAATCGACGGTTGCCGGCAGGACCAAGCGGCGGCCGATCCCGTTTCCGCGGCGCCGCTTCACCCCCAGGCTCGCGCGCGCGCTCCACCTGATGGAAAAGTCGCGCTCGGCCTGGCTCTACGGCATGTGGCGGCGCGACTTCCTGCTGGACGCCTACGAGCGGGTGCTGAACGACTATCCCGTGGTCTACGTGCACGACACGCTGGTGGTGCTGCCGGCGCTGCTGCGCTGCGCGGTCACGGGCACGGAGGCGGCGACGTTCACCCAGCGCGTCGGTGAGCAGAAGATGTACGACCTGCCGGCGACCGCGGCGGGGCGGCGAGAGGTCTTCGCCGCGTTCACGCGCTTCTGCCGCGAGGAGATCGACCGGACCGGCCATTCCGCCGCCGCGAAGGCGCTGCTGAAGGCCTATGTCGTGAAGTTCGCCGACAAGCGCTGCATGCGGCTGACCGACCTGGCGCGCTGGTCGGTCGCCGAACGCTACGGCCTTCAGAGCCGCGGCCTCAGCGAATACGCCGAACCCAGGCATCGGGCCAATGAGTGATGTTCTTCGACAGCGTACTCTCGTTGAACGCCCATCCGGGCTGCTCGATGACGAAGTCGGGGTTCCTCGCGACGAAATCCTGCGCCGCGTTGGCGGGATTGTCGGTCGTCCAGCCCGGCGCGCCGCGCGGCGTGTCGGCGAGGTCGCGCATGATGCCGTCGGTCGCCACGATATAGGAACCCGGCGTCACCATCGGCGCGTAGGCCTCCAGCTCGGCTGCGACATGCTCGTAGGTGTGGTTTGAATCGAGCACCACCAGGACGCTCTCGCCTTCCCTGATCTCGCCGGCGATGCGGCCGACCATTTCCGGGTCGACAGAGGAGCCTTCCAGCATGGTGATCATGTCGATCAGCGGGTGTTCCTCGAGCCGCTTGCGGTTGTGCGGGCGGATGTCGATGTCGATGCCGATGACGCGGCCCTTGCCGAGCATTCTGCACAGCGTCGCCGAATAGACCAGCGAGCCGCCATGGGCGATGCCGGTCTCGACGATCACGTCGGGCTGCACGGCGGCGACCACCTCCTGGTAGCGGATCATGTCCTCGGGCAGCTGGATGATCGGCACGCCGAACCAGGAGAAGGTGTAGTTGTGCTTCTGGTTCCAGCCGGACTTCACCCACAGCGAGGAGACGAGCTCGAAGCCCTCGTCGCTCCACATGCTGACGCGCCTGTCGCCGTCGACGAGGATCTCGGCGCGGTCGGTATCGATTTCGAGTTTCATGCCGTCCCTTCTTCTGGCCCTTCTTCTGGCCCGTCTTCGGCCCGGGTGGCCTGCTCGACCAGCGGAATGAACCGGGCGGAGCGGCCGAGGGCCTTGGCCTGGGCTTCGATTTCGCCGCGATAGGCGGGATTCATGACGATCACGGTCGCACCGCGCTCGGGCAGCGCCTCGGGCGCCAGGATCGGCAGGCCGGTGACCGGCAGGTAGCCGCCCTGCTTCTTCGGGTTGATGTCGACGGCGCCCGACAGGTGCGCCCCGTCCGGATCGATCAGCAGCGTGAAGGTGACGCCCTTCGAGCCGCCGCCCCACAGATAGACGGGCCCCTCGGCCTCGGCGGCGGCGATCACCGCGCGCCAGCGGTCGACGTAGCGCCGCTTCTCGTCGGCCCAGCGGTCGAAATCCGGGATCTCGGGGCCGGACGGGTCGTCCTCGCCGAAGCCGCCTTCCGCCCACAGGTACTGGCCGTCGAAGACGTGGGTGGCGCGCGCCGGTCCGAAGCCCGCCTCGCGCAGGGCGCGGGCGAGGCTGGAGGCGGTGAAGATCGAGCAGTGCTCGTAGAAGAAGTCCTGGATCTGGTCGTTGGCGACGATCCAGGCGACGCAGGGCGTCTCCAAAAAGATCCGCGCCGGGGTGCCGGCGCCGGCCGCCGCGCGCAGCGTCTTCAGGAAGCCGACCGGGTCCGGGACGTGCTCGATCGTGTGCCGGGCGACGATGGCGTCGGGCGGTCCGCCGGCCAGCGCGGCGGTCGCCGGCTCGTAGTAGGAGCGGAAGATGCGCGTTCCGCCCGGGCCGTCGCCGTCGTCGCCGCGCCAGGCCGGGTCGAACCCGGTCGCTCCGACGATCGCGTCGCCGCCGAGATCGGCGATCCGGGCCAGGAAGTCGCCCTGGCCGCAGCCGACCTCGACGACGCGGGCGCCGTCGAGGTCGCCGAGCGCTTCGGCGACCCGGGCCGCCCGGCCGTCGAAATGGCCGCGGAAGGCCGGCGAGCAGGTCTGGTCGTTCTCGTAGGTGTCGTCATAGACGAGCAGGTCGGGATCGAAGGCGTCGTTCCAGACGAAGCCGCAGGTGCGGCAGCCGGTCATCTCCAGCCTGCCGGTCGGCGTGTGCAGCGCCTCGGCGCGGCTGCGGCACAGCTTGTTCTGGTGCACCGGCACGCGCAGGCGGCGGTCGAAGGTGACGACGGCGCTCGAGCCGCAGACCGGACAGCTCACGACGGGTTCTCCCGCCACCAGTCCAGCGCCTCGGCGAGGCCCTGCTCGAGCGGCCGGATGGCGGTGAAGCCGACCTCGCCGGTCAGCCGGCCGACATCGGCGACGATCCGCTCCGGCTCGTCGCGGTCGGGATAGCCGCCGACCTGGATCAGCTCCGGGCGGCCGGCCAGCCGGCCGAGCGTCTCGGCCACCTCGCGCACCGAGGAGGCGCGGCCCGAGGCGATGTTCACCGGGCCCTCGACGGCCGACAGGGCAAGCGCGGCGGTGGCGGCGCCGGCGTCGCGGCTGTCCATGAAGTCGCGCGGCCGTGCGGCGGCGCCGATCGGCGCCGGCTCGCCGGCGATCAGCTTGCGGGCGACCTGCGGCACCAGCCGCGTCGGCGTCTCGCCGGGGCCGTAGAGCAGGAAGAACCGGCCCCAGGCCCAGGACAGGCCGGTCTCGCGGGCGAATTCCGCGACGATCCGGCGGGTGCCGTCCTTGGCGGTGCCGTAGAGCTTGAACGGCTCGATCGGCGTCGTCGCCTCGTTGCAGTCGTCGGTCGTCTGCGGGGCGTACTCGTAGCAGGTGCCGAGCCCGACGAACCGGCGCAGGCCGGTCTCGGCTGCGCGGCGCAGCATGTCGAGCGTCGCGCCCGCCCAGGCGAGGTTCTGCGGCGTCGTCCAGAAGCGGCCGTGCTCGACGTTCCAGGCGAAGTGGACGATCATGTCCGGCCTGACCTCCTCGACCAGCCGGGCGCGGGCGCCGTCGTCGAGCAGGTCGAGGCGGTGCCAACGCACGCCGGCACCGGCATCGGATGTCCGGTCCGGCACCGAGCGCCCGACGGCGTGCACCTCCGCGCCGCTGTCGACGAGCGGGGCGAGGCAATGGCGGCCGATAAAGCCGCCGGCGCCGGTTATGAGGATGCGCGAGGTCATGGCGTCGGTGCGGATCAGATGGTCGCCGCGTTTGTAGCCGCCGCACGGCCCGCGCGCAATCGACCTGGCGTGCGCAGGCGGGTCAGCAGGTGTCGCGCGGGCGCATGGCTGCGAGCCGCGGTCCGATGCCCGCCCGGGTTTCGCCGCGCGGGGTTGATACGGATCATGCCGCCCGGCCGCCGGAACGGGGTAGAGCGGGGTGCCCGGAGCGAGACGAGATGCACGAACCGGTCTTCACCATCGAGGGACTGACCAAGGTCTACCGGACCGGCGAGGTCGAGGTGCACGCGCTGCGCGGCGTCGACCTCGAGATCGACGAGGGCGAGTTCCTGGTGCTGCTGGGCCCGTCCGGCAGCGGCAAGTCGACGCTGCTCAACATCCTCGGCGGCCTCGACCAGGCGACGGCGGGCCGGGTGCGGTTCCGCGGCGGCGACCTGACCGGCCTCGACGAGCGGCGGCTGACCCTCTACCGGCGCGAGAATGTCGGCTTCGTGTTCCAGTTCTACAACCTGGTGCCGAGCCTGACGGCGCGCGAGAACGTCTCGCTGGTGACCGAGATATCGACGGACCCGATGCGGCCGGAGGAGGCGCTGGAGATGGTCGGGCTGGGCGCCCGCATGGACCATTTCCCCGCCCAGCTGTCGGGCGGCGAGCAGCAGCGGGTCGCCATCGCCCGCGCCATCGCCAAGCGCCCGGAGGTGATGTTCTGCGACGAGCCGACCGGGGCGCTCGATTCGAAGACCGGCGTGCGCGTCCTCGAGGCGCTGGTCTCCGTCAACAGGGACATCGGCACGACGACGGCGGTGATCACGCACAACGTGGCGATCGGCGACATCGCCCACCGGGTCGTCCATTTCGCCGACGGCAGGGTCGCCCGCGTCGACGTCAACGAGACGAGGCGGCCCGCCTCGGAGATCAGCTGGTAGCGCGATGCGGGCCCTCGATCGCAAGCTCCTGCGCGACCTGTGGCGGCTGAAGGCGCAGGTGATCGCGATCGCCCTGGTGATGGCGGCCGGCGTCGCCACGCTGGTGCTGGCGGTGGGCGCCTACCGCTCGCTCCACGAGACCCGCGAGACCTACTACGAGCGCTACCGCTTCGCCGACGTGTTCGCGCAGGCGACCCGGGCGCCCGAGCGCATCGCCGGCGAGATCGCCGAGATCCCGGGCGTGGCGGCGGTCGAGACGCGGATCGTCAAGACCGCGATCCTCGACATCGAGGGAATGTCGGCGCCGGCCACCTCGATGCTGGTCTCGATGCCGGAGATCGGCGAGCAACTGCTCAACCGGCTCTACCTGCGCCAGGGCCGCGCGCCCGATCCGGCCCATCCCGACGAGGTGGTGGTCAACGAGGCGTTCGCCAGGGCGCACGGGTTCGGTCCCGGCGACACGTTCGAGGCGATCCTGGAGGGGCGCAAGCGCCGCCTGTCGATCGTCGGGGTGGCGCTGTCGCCGGAGTTCATCTACGCGCTCGGGCCCTGGGACCTGATGCCGGACGACGAGCGGTTCGCCGTCGGCTGGATGTCCCGCAAGGCGATGGAGGCCGCATTCGACCTCGACGGGGCGTTCTCTCAGGTCTCCGTCAAGCTGCTGCGCGGGGCCTCCGAGGCCGAGGTGATCGCGCGGATCGATTCGCTGCTGGAGCGCTACGGCGGGCGCGGCGCCTACGGCCGCAAGGACCAGCAGAGCCACGCCTTCCTGGACGCCGAACTGAAGCAGCTGCAGGCGATGGCGCGGATCCTGCCGCCGATCTTCCTGTTCGTGTCGGCATTCCTGATCAACATGATCCTGTCGCGCCTCGTCGCGCTGGAGCGCGAGCAGATCGGCCTGATGAAGGCGCTCGGCTACCGCTCGATGGCGATCGGCAGCCACTACCTGAAGTTCGTCGCCGCGATCGCGGCGATCGGCGTCGTCATCGGCGGCATCGCCGGAACCTGGCTCGGCTTCGGGCTGACCAGGCTGTACGGCAGCTTCTACCATTTCCCGTTCCTGGTGTTCCTGTGGGGAGCAGACATCTACGCGACGGCGGTGTTCGTCACCGTGGGCGCGGCGATGCTCGGCGCGGCGCGGGCGGTGTGGTCGGTGGTGCGGCTGCCGCCGGCGGTCGCCATGCACGCGCCGGCGCCGACCCGCTACCGGCGCCTGTTCTGCAGCGGCCGGACGCGGATGGTGTCGCAGACCACGGTGATGATCGGCCGCCACCTGATCCGGCGGCCGGTGCGGGCGGCGCTGACGGTGTTCGGCATCTCGCTGTCGGCGGCCGTCCTGCTGGCCTCGCTGTTCTCGTTCGATTCGGTGGAGGTCATGATCGACTTCACCTACTTCCAGTCCGACCGGCAGGACGCCACCGTCTCGTTCATCCAGGAGCGGCCGGTGTCGGTGGTCAACGACGTGCGCCGGCTGCCGGGTGTGCTGGCCGCCGAACCGACCCGCGCGGTCGCCGTCAAGGTCCGACACGGCCATGTCGAGCGGCGCGTCGCGATCGTCGGCAAGCCCCGGGGAACCGACCTCAGCCGCGTCATCGACGTGGACTTCCAGCCGGTGACGCTGCCGGAATCGGGCTTCGCCCCGAGCGAGGCGCTGGCCGAGATCCTCGGCGTCGGCGTCGGCGACATCGTCCGGATCGAGACGCTGGAGGGGCGCAAGCGCGTCGTCGACATGCCCGTGACCGCCATCATCCAAGGCTATCTGGGGCTGATGTCCTACATGGACATCGATGCGCTGAACCAGCTGATGCTGGAGGGGCCGATGGTCACCGGCGTCCACCTGTCGATCGATGAAGGCCGGGCCGACGACCTGTTCGCCGCCGTCAAGGACATGCCGATGGTGGGCTCGATCGCGCTGCAGAAGATGTCGCTGGAGACGTTCCGGCGGACGCTGGCGGAGAACATCTCGGTGATGATCAGCGTCTACACCGGCCTGGCGATGGTGATCGCGTTCGGTGTCGTCTACAACTCCGCCCGCATCCAGCTGTCGGAGCGCGGCCGCGAACTGGCGAGCCTTCGGGTGCTCGGCTTCACGCGCAACGAGGTCGCCTGGATCCTGCTCGGCGAACTGGCGATCCTGATGCTCGCCTCGCTGCCGCTTGGATGGGGGCTCGGCTACGCGATCGCCTGGGTGACGGTGGCCGGCCTGCAGAGCGAGCTCTACAGGGTGCCGCTGGTGATCAGCCGCCAGACCTATGCGATGTCGAGCCTGGTGGTGATCGGCGCCGCCCTCGCCTCGGCGCTGATCGTCAAGCGCCGCATCGACCGCCTCGACCTGATCGACGTCCTGAAGACCCGCGAATAGGATCCGCCATGGCCATCAAATGGGTTCGACCTGTGCTCCTGGGCGCCGTCGCCGCCGGCGCGGCGGCGGCAGTCGCCTGGGCGTTCTGGCCGCAGCCGGTCCCCGTCGACATCGCCGAAATCGTGCCGGGAACGCTGGAGGTCACCGTCGACGACGAGGGGATGACGCGGATCCGCGACATCTATTCGGTGTCGGCGCCGGTCTCCGGCAAGGTGCTGCGGTCGCCGCTCGAGGTCGGCGACCCGGTGACGGCGCACGATACCGTCGTCGCCGTGATCCAGCCGACCGCGCCGGAGTTCCTCGACGCGCGCGCCCGCCGCGCCGCGGAGGCCGCCGCGCTCGCCGCCGAATCGGCGGTGGCGCTCGGCGAAGCGCAGGTCGCGGAGGCCGAATCGCAGCTCACCTTCGCGCAGAGCCAGATGCAGCGCTCCGAGGAACTGGCGCGGCGGCAGATCATCTCCGAACGGGCCCACGAACAGGCGGTGATGGAAGTCGATACCGCCAAGGCGCGGCTCGCCAGCGCCAGGGCGACCCTCGACGTGCGCAAGCGCGAACTGGAAAGCGCCCGGGCGCGGCTGATCGGCCCGGAGAGCCCGCAGGAGGCCGGCGGCGGCGAGAGCTGCTGCGTCAACGTCACCGCCCCGGAGACCGGCGAGGTGCTGAAGCTGGTCACCGAAAGCGAGCAGGTGGTTCCCGCCGGGACGCCGCTGGTGGAGATCGGCGACCCGCACAACCTGGAGATCGTCGTCGACCTGCTGTCGTCCGACGCGGTCCGGGTGCCGTCCGCCGCGCAGGCGCGCATCGACGGCTGGGGCGGCGATACGCTGCAGGCCAGGGTCCGCCGCATCGAATCCGCCGGGTTCACCAAGATCTCGGCGCTCGGCATCGAGGAACAGCGGGTCAAGGCGATCCTCGACCTGATCGATCCGCCGTCGGCGTGGTCGGGTCTCGGTCACGGCTACCGGGTCGTCGTCCACATCGTCGTCGACCGGCAGGAGGCGCTGCTGGTGCCGCTCGGGGCGCTGTTCCGGCGTGGCGATTCCTGGGCGGTGTTCACCGTCGACGCCGACCACCGCGCCCGCCGCCGGGAGGTCGTCCTGGGCGCGCGCAACAACCGCAGCGCCGCGGCCCTGGAAGGCCTTTCGGAGGGCGAGCGGGTGATCCTCCATCCCAGCGACCGCGTGGCCGACGGGGTCAAGGTGACCGCCCGGGAAACCGAGGATCTGTAGGGCTTCGCGGAAATAACGTGTTGCATAGCAATATTTTAGTTGATCTTGCCATAAAATCGTCCCGAGATATCGCCATCCTGATCCTATTCGGGGGTCGACCGCTTTCGCGGATCGAGCGCGACGGACCGGGGGGTCCGGCGGATAATTTGGAACCCAATCGCGCGTCGGTGGTTTCTTCCCGATTGGACAGTGGCGTGGCAGCCTGCGGCACCGCTTGCCCCTGAGCGGCAGCCGAGGGGCAGGTGATGTCTGGAGTATTGTCTAATGGCGCTGAACCGCCGGGATCTGTGTATGGTGGCGGCACTGAGCGGGCTGGCCGGAAAAGTGCCAGCGGCCTTCGCGCAATCCGACAGCGGCAGCGTTCTTCGCCTCGGCGATCCCCAGCCCTTCGCGCCATCCCAGGTGCGGGCCAAGGCGCGGGATCTCGCCTCGCGCCCCTATGAGCCGCCGCCGGACAACGTCTCCGCCGAGATCCGCGACCTCAACTACGACCAGTACCGCGACATCCGGTTCCGCCCGGACATGGCCATCTGGCGCGGCAGGAACCTGCCGGCCGAGGTCCAGATGTTCCATCTCGGCCACGTCTTCGAGCAGCCCGTCCAGGTGAACATCGTCTCCGGCGGCAACGCCCGGCACGTCGTCTTCTCTCCCGACCTGTTCGACTACGGTCCGCTGGTGCCGATGCCGATGCCGCCCGAGGACGTGGGCTTTTCCGGCTTTCGCCTGCACGGCCCGCTCAATCGCACCGACTACAACGACGAGTTCGCGGTGTTCCAGGGCGCCAGCTACTTCCGCGCGGTCGGCCGCGACCAGGTGTACGGCCTGTCGGCGCGCGGCCTGTCGCTGCGCACCGCCGAACCCGAGGGCGAGGAGTTCCCCGCCTTCCGGGAGTTCTGGATCGAGGAGCCGCGGCCCGGCGCCGGATCGATCGTCGTGCATGCGCTGCTCGACAGCCCGAGCACGTCGGGGTCCTACCGCTTCACAATCCGGCCGGGACTGGACACGGTGATCGACGTGGAGGCGACCCTCTACCCGCGCGTCGACATCCAGAAGGTGGGCCTGGCAACGCTGACGAGCATGTACTACTTCGGTCCCCAGGACCGGCTCGGCATCGACGATTTCCGCCCCGCCGTCCACGATTCCGACGGCCTGCTGATCTGGAACGGACGCGGCGAGTGGCTGTGGCGGCCGCTGATCAACCCGGCCCGCCTGCAGATCAGCGCCTTCCTCGACGAGCATCCGCAGGCCTTCGGCCTGATGCAGCGGTCGCGCGAGTTCGCCAAGTACCAGGATCTGGAGGCGCACTACGAACGCCGGCCGAGCCTGTGGGTCGAGCCGATCGGCGACTGGGGCGAGGGCGCCGTGATGCTGGTCGAGATCCCCACCGATTCGGAGATCCACGACAACATCGTCGCCTTCTGGCGGCCGAAGGAGCCGCTCAGGGCGGGCGAGGACAGCCAGTTCACCTATCGCCTGACATGGTGCGCGGAGGTGCCCGCGGAGTCGGGCCTCGCCCGCGTCACTGGGACGATGATCGGCGGGCCGGCCGCCAACAACGGCAATGCCCCGGCCGACCGCCGCTGGATCGTCGTGGACTTCGTCGGCGGGCCGCTCGACGGTATCGCCACCGAGGACCAGCCCGTGCCGGACGTCTCAGCCAGCGGCGGCAAGCTGGTGCCCGGCACGATCCAGTTCAATCCGGAAACCGGCGGACGGCGCGTCGCCTTCGGCCTCGATCCGGAAGGCGCCACCAATATCGACCTGCGCTGCGCGCTCATGCAGAACGGCAACCGGATCTCGGAGGTGTGGGTGTTCAGATGGTCGGAGTAACCGGTTTTCGACCCAACGAGCCTATCCCACTGCCCGAGGCGGCGCTGCCGCGCGAGGCCGGCATGCAGATGCCGGTCCAGGATCTCCGGTCGCTGCCGGACACAGCCCGGACGCGGCGGCGCGACCCGCATGCCTGGATGCCGAGACTGTTCGTGTTCGGGGGCGCAGCGCTCGTCGCCGGCCTGCTGATCCACGAGATGTACGCCGTGCTGACGGTTGCCCGGATGACGCCGATCGAGGCGGTGATGCTGGCGCTGTTTGCGATCAACATCTCCTGGATCGCGCTCGCCTTCACGACCGCGCTGGCCGGCATGGCGACGCTGCTGAGCGGCCGCCACGTCGCCGACGTGCCGCCGCAGGACGGCCGCCTGCCGAACGAGCGCACGGCGATCCTGATCCCCGCCTACAACGAGAACGCCGCGCAGGTCTTCGCCGCCGCCGCGGCGATCGGCGAATCGCTGGCCGAGGCGGATGCCGCCGACTGCTTCGACATCTTCGTCCTGTCGGACACCACCGATCCGGACGCGTGGATCGCCGAGGAGGCGGCGTTCCGGGCGGTGCTGCGCCGGCCGGGCAAGCGGGCCCGCGTCTTCTATCGCCGCCGCCACCGCAACACCGAGCGCAAGGCGGGCAACGTCGCCGACTGGTGCAAGCGCTTCGGGGCCGCCTATCCCTGCTTCGTGGTGCTCGACGCCGACAGCCTGATGGAGGCCGACACGCTGGTGCGCATGGCGCTGGCGATGGAGGCCGACCCGGCGCTCGGCCTGCTGCAGACGGTGCCGGCGGTCGTCAACCGCAACACGCTGTTCGCCCGCCTGCAGCAGTTCGCCGGCCGCGTCTACGGCCCGGTCATGTCGGCCGGCCTTGCCGCCTGGGCCCGCCGCGACGGCAACTACTGGGGCCACAACGCTATCATCCGCACCCGGGCCTTCGCCGAGTCCGCTGGCCTGCCGCACCTGCGCGGGCGGCCGCCGTTCGGCGGCCACATCCTCAGCCACGACTTCGTCGAGGCGGCGCTGATGCGCCGGGCCGGCTGGGACGTGGTGCTGGCGCCGACGCTGGGCGGCTCCTACGAGGAGAGCCCGCCGAGCCTGATCGACCTCGCCACCCGCGACCGGCGCTGGTGCCAGGGCAATCTGCAGCACGCCAAGGTGCTGTTCGCGCGCGGCCTCAGGTGGCCGAGCCGCGCCCACATGGCGATGGGCATCATGAGCTACGTCGCCTCGCCGGTCTGGCTGATCTTCCTGATCGCCGGCCTGCTGCTCGCCCTGCAGGCGCAGTTCATCCGGCCGGAATACTTCACCGACGAGTTCCAGCTGTTTCCGACCTGGCCGTCGATCGACTCCGAGCGCGCCATCGGGCTGTTCCTGATGACGATGACGATCCTGTTCCTGCCGAAGCTGTTCGGACTGGCCGTGGCGCTGTGCAACGGCGCGCTGAGGCGCGGCCTCGGCGGCCCGGCGCGGGCGGTCGCCGGCGTGCTGACCGAATCGGTCGTCTCGGCGCTGCTGGCGCCGATCATGATGGCGATCCAGTCGGGTGCGGTGGCCGACACCCTGATGGGCCGCGACGCCGGCTGGCAGCCGCAGCGGCGCGACGACGGCAGCGTGCCGTTCTCCGAGGTGTTCCGCCGCCACCGCGCCCACATGGGCCTCGGCATCGTGCTGGGCGGCAGCGCCTGGGCGGTGTCGCCGCAGGTGTTCGCCTGGATGAGCCCGGCGGTCGCCGGCCTGGTGCTGGCGGCGGCGCTGTCGGCGCTGACCGCCCGCCGCGACGTCGGCCTGGCGCTGCGGCGGATCGGGATCCTGACCATTCCCGAGGAGCGCAGCGAGCCCGACATCCTGCGCCGCGCCGAGGCCGCCGCGGCCGACCTGGCCGAGGCGATGGGGCCGCCGCGGGAAGCCTGCATGCGGCTGTCCGCCGATCCGGCGCTGCTCGCCTTCCACCGGGCGAGCCTGGTCCCCGACACGCCGCACGGGCGCGGCGGCATCGACGAGACGCTGGTGCTCGGCCTGGCCCGGCTGGAAAACGCCCAATCGCTGGAGGACGCCGTGCGCTACCTGTCGCCGCGCGAGAAGCTCGCGGTGCTGGCCAACCCGGAGGGGCTCGACCACCTGGCGTTGCTGCCGCGCGCCGAGGCCGCGGAGTAGGGCTGCGGCCGGAGGGGCGGACTACGGGGCGTCGCCGCCGTCGCGGAGCCTGGACACGGCGTTGGCGTGCGCGTCGAAGCCCTCGTAGCGGGCGAAGGCGCGGGTGTGGCCGGCGAGCCCGGGCAGCCCCTGCGCCGTCACGTAGCCGACCGTCTGGCGCTTCAGGTAGTCGAACACCGACAGCGGCGAGCGGGTGCGCGCCCAGCCGCCGGTCGGCAGCACGTGGTTGGGACCCAGCACGTAGTTCGCCACCGAGATCGCGGTACTGGGGCCGAGCAGGATCTCGCCGGCATGCGTGAGCCGCGACACGTAGGACCACGGATCGGCGCTCTCGACCATCAGGTGCTCGGGCGCGAAGTCGTTGACGAACCCGCAGGCCTCGTCCATGTCGGCGGCGATGACGATGCCGCCGTTGCTGCCGCCCAGCACCGCGCGGCTGTAGCCGACCCGCTCGGCGCCCATGTGGCCCCACAGGAACGCGACCTCCTCGGCGACCTTGCCCGCAAGCTGGCGATCGTCGGTGACGAGGAAGGCGGAGGAATCGTCTCCGTGTTCGGCCTCGTTGAGCAGGTCGAGCGCGGTGCGGCGCGGATCGGCGCTTGAATCGGCGAGCACGATCGATTCGCTCGGTCCCGCCGGCGGCCCGACGTCGATGACGCCCGCGAGCGCCTGCATCGCCGCCACCACCCAGGACGAGCCCGGGCCGACGATCTTGGCGACCTTCGGCACCGTCTCCGTCCCGTAGGCGGCCGCGGCGACGGCCTGGGCGCCGCCGCACTTGTAGACCTCCGTGACGCCGGCCAGCCGGCAGGCGTGGAGCGTGGCATCGTCGATGCCGCCGCGTTCCGTCGGCGGGGTCAGGACGATGACGCGGGGCACCCCGGCGACGACGGCGGGGATCGTGGTCATCAGCGCGACGGAAGGAAATGCACCCTTGCCGCGCGGCACGTAGCAGGCGACCGAGGGGATCGGCAGTGAGCGCTCGCCGGCCATCACGCCGGGCGCCATCTCCTCCATCCACAGGTCCTCCGGCATCTGGCGCTGGTGGAACCTGCGGATGCGGTCGGCGGCGAATTGCATCGCCTCCCTGATCTCGTCGTCGAGCGCCGTCTCGGCGGCATCGAAATCCTCCGGGCGGGCGGCAAGCGCGCCGGCCTGGACGTCGGCCCTGTCGAACTGCCGGCCGAACTCGGCGAGCGCGTCGTCGCCCCGCGACCGCACGGCATCGATGATCGGGCCGACCCGGCCGACGAAATCGGAGATGTCGGCCTCGCTGCGTGCAATCAGCGCCGCGCGGCCGGCGGCGTCGAGCTGGGCCAGGTCGTGTACGGCGATGGTCATGGCGGTCGGTCCGGGTTGGGTGATCGGGTCAGGCTCTAAGCCAAGTGCCGCTCCGGCTCAAGCCGCGCCCGGGCAAGCGGCCCTGGCGCAAGCCGGCCGGCACGATCCGGCCGGGCTCATTCGGCCGGGGCGCGCCGCCGGTAGGCCGCCCAGTAGGCGAGCGCCACGCCGCCGGTTCCCCCGACGATGTTGCCGAGCGTCACCGGCACCAGATTGCCGAGGATGTCGAGGAGACCGCCCTGCGCCCCGGCAAGGAAGCCGGCGGCGAGGAAGTAGAAGTTCGCCACCGAGTGCTCGAAGCCGAGTGCCACGAAGGCGGTGATCGGCCACAGGATCGCGAGGATCTTGCCGGTCGCGGTGCGTGCCGCGACGGAGAGCCACACCGCGAGGCAGACGAGGGCGTTGCACAGGGCGCCGCGCACGAAGGCCTCGGTGAAGGGCAGCGCCATCTTCGCCTCGGCGATCTTCACCGCCGTTGCCGCCGTCGCTCCGCTGAGCAGGCCGGAGGCATCGACCGCAACCGCCAGGATCGCCGCGCCGATTACGTTGCCGACCAGCACCAGGCCCCAGTTGCGCAACAGCGCCCGCGTGGAGATCTGCCGGTCGACCCACGCCATGACGATCAGCGCGTTGCCGGTGAACAGCTCGGCGCCGCCGACGACGACGAGGATCAGGCCGAGGCAGAAGGCGAAGCCGCCGAGCACCCGGTTCGGGCCGAAGCCCGGATCGACGCCGGTCATGACGCCGGTATAGAAGGCCGCGCCGAAGCCGATGAAGGCACCGGCGAGGATCGCCAGCGCCATCACCTGGGTGGTCGTCAGCTGCGTCTTGGCGACACCCGAGGCCTCGACCAGCCGGATGATCTCGGAGGGCTTGTAGGCGTCCGACCCGGCCGGACTCGGTCCGACGGGAACGAGGCCGGGCTCGGGCTCCCGCGCGTTCACCGGGCCTTACCGCGTGTGCCGCCGCCGCCGGGCGTCAGAGGCGCGACAGCACGAACGGCGAGACGAGCGCGACGAACAGGCAGACCGCGATGGCGCGGTCCCCGAACCGGGCGATTCCGAACATCCTGCCGTTGCGCATCACCGTGTTCCTCTGCACCTGCGAATGGTGCGGGGCATTTAAGGTTGCAGATGAAACCATGGGAGAGCGCAAACTGTCGCATCCGTAGTCCTCCTTAGTGACGCGGCGTGAGGCCCGCACAGCAATAGCCGATTGCGGGGGCGGGCTGAAGGGTGGGGGGGGCACGGCGTGAGGCACCGGGAGGGACGGCCCGCCCGCCCTCGTGGTTCGAGACGCGGCTCCGCCGCTCCTCACCATGAGGGCTTCTTTGGGTCGAAGACTGCCTCCGCACCCACTCCACGCAAAATGGAGCCTCATGGTGAGGGATCGCGACAGCGATCGTCTCGAACCACGAGGCGCTTGCCCTATGCGGTCGCCATTTCGGCGGCGCGCAGGGTCTCGGCGCGGATGTCCTCGGTCAGCTGTTCCTTCAGTTCGGCGAAGGCGGGGCTGGTCTTCATGCGGTAGTCGCGAGGATGCTCGAGCGGCACGCGGACGTCGGCCTTGATGCGGCCGGGACGCGCCGTCATCACCAGCACCCGGTTGGCCATGAAGATCGCCTCCTCGATGTCGTGGGTGACGAACAGCACGGTCTTGCGGTGCTGCTCCCAGATCGACAGCAGCAGCTCCTGCATCAGCGAGCGGGTCTGGTGGTCGAGCGCGCCGAACGGCTCGTCGAGCAGCAGGATCTTCGGGTCGTTGGCGAGCGCCCGGGCGAGCGCGGTGCGCTGCTGCATGCCGCCCGACAGCATGCGCGGGAAATGCGAGGCGAAGGCGGTCAGGCCGACCTCCTCCATGAAGCGGGCGGCGATGTGGTCCTGCTCGGCCTTCGCCATGCCCTTCTCGCGCAGGCCGAAGCAGATGTTCTGCTTCACCGTCAGCCAGGGGAACAGCGTGTAGGACTGGAACACCATGCCGCGGTCGGCGCCGGGCCGGCTGACCCGCTGGCCGTCCAGCTCGACGGTGCCGGAGGTCGGCTGGTCGAGGCCGGCGATGATCCGCAGCAGGGTCGACTTGCCGCAGCCCGACGGGCCGAGGATGGTGATGAAGTCGTTGTCCTCGACGGACAGATCGATCGGCTCCAGCGCCTTCGTGGGCGGTCCGCCCTGGACCCCGGGGAAGATCCGGCCGACGCCGGAGATGCTCAGCTTGGCCATCGAATGGAATCCGAATTCGCAATGTGCCGGGAGTCAGTGCACGGACGGAACCGCCTCACCCCCTCACCCGCCGCTTCGCGGCGACCTCTCCGCGCCGGGGAGAGGTGAGTGCGCGCCGTGCCGCTGAAGGCAATCACCCGATCCCGGAGATGATGGCGGGTGGTCGCGATGGAGAATACCTCTTCCACAGGGAGAGGCTGGGGCGCGCTGGCGGTTCGGGTGCGCGATCGCTGCCGCTCCGCCCCCTCACCCGGCCCTGCGGGCCGACCCCGGATCCGGTCCGGGGCAAGCTCTCTCCCCGCCGGGGAGAGGTGGGTGCGAGATGCGTTGCCGAAAACAGACAGCCCGCGCCGGCGATGAAGTGAGGTCGGTTCAGCGGTCGACACCTCTCCCATGGGGAGAGGTCGGACCGCATCAGCGGTCCGGGTGAGGGGATCCGGCACCTGCGGCATTCCTCCCATTTCTCGCAGTATCGACAGCGCCATGCCCTAACGCCCCGCGTACCAGGGGAACAGCCCCAGATTGACCGCCCGGAAGGCGAAGTCGGTGTTCAGGCCGATGACGCCGATGATGAAGATGCCGAAGATCATCTGGCCGGTGTCGAGGAAGCGCTGGGAATCCATGATCATGTGGCCGATGCCGGAGTCGGCGCCGACCAGTTCGGCGACGATGACGTAGGTCCAGGCCCAGCCGAGCACCAGCCTGAGCGTCTCGGCGATCTGCGGGGCGGCGTTCGGCAGCAGCACCCGCACGACGATGCCGCGCGAGTCGGCACCCAGCGTATAGGCCGCCTCCATCAGGTCGCGCCGCGTCTCGCCGATGATGACGGCGACCATCAGGGTGATCTGGAAGACCGAGCCGATGAAGATGACCAGCAGCTTCTGCGCCTCGCCGACGCCGGCCCACAGGATCAAGAGCGGAATGAAGGCGGAGGCCGGCAGGTAGCGGGCAAACGAGACGAACGGACCGAAGAACGCCTCGATCGGCTTGAACGCGCCCATGGCGATGCCGAGCGGCACGCCGACCACGGTGGCCAGCACGAAGCCGCCCATGACCCGGTAGATGGTGATGCCGACATCGCCGAGGAAGCCGTGCTGGGTAAACAGCTTCCAGCCGGCCGCGAAGGTCTTCACCGGATCGGCGAGAAACAGCGGCTTGATGAAGCCGCCGAGCGTCGCCACCGCCCAGACGGCGACGAACAGGACGAAAAAGGCGGCCCCCAGGACGAGACGCGTCCTGGGGGCAACCGGCGTGAGCGGATCGAAGGAGGACGCCATCGACGTCAGGACACGAAGCTCGCGTCGGTCAGCGTCGACAGGTCCGGCTTCTCGCGGATGACGCCGTTGTCGAACTGGATGGCGACCGCCATCTCCATGAACTGGGCCAGGCCGTCGGCGAAGTAGGCCTTGTTCTCGGCCTGGTCCTGCCAGTCGATGAACTGGGCGGAGCCTTCGAACTGCTTGGCGTCCATGTTCACGCGCTCGCCCATGATGCCGAACGACTCCTCGGGCTTGTCGGCGATCATCTGCAGAGCGGCGAAGAACCCGTCGACGATCTTCTGGTAGGTCTCCGAGTTCCCGGAAATGGTCTCGGTGGGGAAGGCCAGCGTGTCGACGACGACGGGATAGTCGACGGTGGTCGCCAGGATCTTGCCGGCGTCGGGATCGTTGCGCACCGTCGAAAGGTAGGGCTCGTAGGTCGCCGCGGCATCGAACTGGCCGGCGACGAAGGCGTTGGCCGCGTCCTTGGGCGACAGCACGGAGAGGTTCATGTCCTTGATCGACATGCCGTTCTCCTGAAGCATCGCCGCCAGCATGAAGTACGGCGTGGTGCCGGCCGCGTCGCAGGCGATCGACTTGCCCTTCAGCGCCTCGAAGGAATCGATGTCCTTGCGCACCGCGATGCCGTCGCCGCCCTTCGACTTGTCGAGGATCAGGATCTGCGTCAGCGGGACGGTGGTCGCCCAGAGGATCTGGGTGTCGACGGTCGTGGCCACGCCGTCGACGGAGCCGGCCGCCAGCGCCGCCAGGCGGTCCTTCTGGGAGATGAAGACGGTCTCGACGTCGACGCCCTTCTCCTTGAACAGGCCGGCCTTCTCGGCCAGCGTCAGCGGCGCGAAGCCGGTCCAGCCGCTCATGCCGATCTTGACCTTCGGCATGTCCTGGGCGCGGACGATGTTCGGCATCGCCAGTACGCCGGCGCCGAGCGCCATGCCCTTCAGTGTCTGTCTGCGCGTGATCATGATATTTCTCCTGTTGATGCGGCAGGCTCCAGCTGCCTGACCGCCGTTCCCTTCTGATGAAATCCACCCCCGGGAGGCCGCCGTTCGCCGGCGGACGATGCCCCGCGTTTCCCCCTCAGTTCAGCAAGACTTCGACCGACCTGGCAAGCACTTGTTGCACCGCATCAATGTCGGCGCCGACGACGCGGTCGCCGACCATGGCCGGGACGGCGTCGCGGATCGCCGAATGGAGCGGCGCAAGCGCCGGCGCCGGCGTCAGGCCGCGCAGGTCGGCGGCCTGGGCGGCGAGCAGCGCCTCGATCGCCAGGATCGTGCAGGCCGTGTCGACCGCGAACGCAGCCCGGCGCGCGGCGAGCGGCGCCATCGGCACGTGGTCCTCGGTGTTGATGCAGGTCGGCACCGACTGGATCGAGGCCGGAACGGACCGCATCCTGAGTTCGGCGACCAGCGAGGCGGCCGTGTACTGCGCGATCATGAAGCCGGAATTGGCTCCCGCCGCAGCGGCCGGATGGATCAGGAAGGCCGGCAGGCCGCCATTGTGGTGCGGGTCGATGAGGCGGGCCGAGCGGCGCTCGCTCATCACCGCGACGGAGGTCATGGCGTTGGCCAGATAGTCGAGCACTTCCGCCGCGCGCTGGCCATGGAAGTTGCCGGAGTTCGAGGTGACGAAATCGTCGGCGACGCCGAACAGCGGATTGTCGTTGACCGAGTTGATCTCGATCTCCAGCGCCGTCGCGGCGTGCTCGACGGCGTCGCGCGCGGCGCCCATTACCTGCGGGATGCATCTCAGGCTGAGCGCATCGCGCAGGCGGCTCGGCCGCGGCGGCAGGACGGCGGTGGAGCCCTCGGTGAGGCGGCGCAGATTGTCGGAGGTGGCGATCTGGCCGGGATGCGGCTTCCACAGCGCGACATGCCGGTCGAAGGCGTCGTCGACGGCGCCGAGCGCCTCCATGGTCAGCGCGCTGACCGCCTCGCCCACCTCGACCAGCCGCCGCGCGTCGTGGACGGCGAGGCAGCCGATGCCGGTGGTCTGCTCGGTGCCGTTGATCAGGGCGATGCCGTCGCGGCCCTCGACGGCGGGATGGGCGATGCCGGCCCGCTTCATGGCGATCTGGCCGGGCTCCCACGGGCCGTCGTGCAGGCGGGCCTGGCCGAGCCCGATCAGCGGCAGCGCCATGTGGGCGAGCGGGGCGAGGTCGCCGCAGGCGCCGACCGAGCCGCGCTCAGGCACGTGCGGGATCACGCCGGCGTTGATCATCGCGATCAGCGCATCGACCGTCTCCGGCGAGACGCCGGTCGCGCCGCTCGCCAGCACGTTGGCGCGGATCGCCATCAACGCGCGCACCGCGTCGCCCGCCATCGGCGCGCCGACGCCGGCGGAATGGCTCTTGAGAAGATTGTGCTGCAGCGCCCGGTTCTGCTCGCGACTGACCGCATGGCCGTCGAGCGCGCCGAAGCCGGTGGTGATGCCGTAGATCGGCCGGCCCTCGGAAATCAGCGACTGCAGGAAGTCGTGCCCCTCGGCGACCGCCTTCCGGGCCGCCGGCGACAGGCCGACCGGCGCATCGTCGCGGGCGATCTGCGCGACGTCGGAAATCGACAGGGACTGGCCGTCGAGCTCGATCATTCGTCCTCCAGCGAGGGCAGGTTGAGATGGTTTTCGCGGGCGCAGTCGACGGCGATGTCGTAGCCCGCGTCGGCGTGGCGCATGACGCCGGAGGCCGGGTCGTTCCACAGCACGCGGGAGAGCCTCGCCGCCGCTTCCTTGGTGCCGTCGGCGACGATCACCATGCCGGAATGCTGCGAATAGCCGATGCCGACGCCGCCGCCGTGGTGGATCGACACCCAGGTCGCACCCGACGCACAGTTCAGGAGCGCATTCAGGAGCGGCCAGTCGGCGACCGCGTCGGTGCCGTCGCGCATCGCCTCGGTCTCGCGGTTGGGGCTCGCGACCGAGCCCGAATCGAGATGGTCGCGGCCGATGACGATCGGCGCCTTGAGCTCGCCCTTCGCCACCATCTCGTTGAAGGCGAGGCCGAGCCGGTGGCGCTGGCCGAGCCCCACCCAGCAGATGCGGGCGGGCAGGCCCTGGAAGTGGATGCGCTCGCGGGCCATGTCGAGCCAGGTGTGCAGGTGCGGATCGTCGGGGATCAACTCCTTCACCTTCGCGTCGGTCCTGTAGATGTCCTCCGGGTCGCCCGACAGCGCCGCCCAACGGAACGGCCCGACGCCGCGGCAGAACAGCGGCCGAATGTAGGCCGGCACGAATCCGGGAAACTCGAAGGCGTCGGCGAGGCCCGCCTCCTGCGCCATCTGGCGGATGTTGTTGCCGTAGTCGAAGGTCGGCACGCCCTCGCGGTGGAACCAGAGCATCGCCTCGACCTGGTCCTTCATCGAGAGCTTGGCCTCGCGGATCGTCAGCTCCGGATCGCTCGCCCGCTTCTCGTCCCATTCCTCCAGCGTCCAGCCCGCGGGCAGGTAGCCGTTCAGCGGATCGTGCGCCGAGGTCTGGTCGGTGACGGCGTCCGGCACGACGCCGCGGCGCACCAGTTCCGGGAACACCAGCGCGGCGTTGCCGAGCACGCCGACGGAGACGGCCTTGCCGCCCCTGCGGGCCTGATCGATCAGCTCGAGCGCGTGGTCGAGGCTGTCGGCCTGCACGTCGAGATAGCCGGTCCTGAGCCGCATCTCGATGCGCGAGGGCCGGCATTCGACGGCGAGCATCGAGGCCCCCGCCATGGTGGCGGCCAGCGGCTGCGCGCCGCCCATGCCGCCGAGGCCGCCGGTCAGGATCCACTTTCCTGTGAGGTCGCCGCCGAAGTGCTGGCGGCCCATCTCGACGAAGGTCTCGTAGGTGCCCTGGACGATGCCCTGCGAGCCGATATAGATCCACGAGCCGGCCGTCATCTGGCCGTACATCATCAGGCCCTTGCGATCGAGCTCGTTGAAGTGCTCCCAGTCGGCCCAGTGTCCGACGAGGTTCGAATTGGCGATCAGCACCCGCGGCGCGTCGGGATGGGTGCGGAACACGCCGACCGGCTTGCCCGACTGGATCAGGAGCGACTCGTCGCCTTCCAGTGTTTGCAGCGCCTTGACGATGCGGTCGAAGGAGCGCCAGTCGCGCGCGGCGCGGCCGATGCCGCCATAGACCACCAGCTCGTGCGGGTTCTCGGCGACGTCGGGATCGAGATTGTTCATCAGCATCCGGAGCGGCGCCTCGGTCAGCCAGCTCTTCGCGGAGAGCTCCGGGCCGCGCGGCGAGCGGATGTCGCGGGCGTTGTCGATGCGGGACTGCAGGGTCATCGGTCTCCTCCGTACAGCCGGGCTGCGGCCGCGAGCATGTTTTCAAGCGCCTGCCGCAGCACCGCCCGGGTCGGATCTGCCCGGCCCGGCTCGTAGGTCCACGGCGGCGCCTCCTGGGCGTAGGCCCGGATCGCGAGTTCCATCTGGACGGCGTGCACGCCGTGCTCCGGCCGACCGTAGCGGCGGGTGATCCAGCCGCCCTTGAAGCGGCCGTTGAGGACGTGGGAGTAGCTCAGGGGCGTGGGATCGGCCCCGGCCTGCTGCCCATCCTTCGAGACGGCCGCTGGCGCGGCCTCCTCAGGATGAGGTTGGGGGGTGTGGCTGAGGCTGGCGGCGGCGCAGGCCGCCTCGACGCCCGCTTCGATCTCTCTCGCGCAGGCCTTGCCGGCGTTGGTGCCGATGTTGAAGACCGGCAGGGTGCCCTCGAACAGGCGCGGCACCACCGAGCGGATCGAGTGGCAGTCGTAGAGCAGCGCGTAGCCGTGGCGCTTGCGCACCCGGTCGATCTCGGCCTGGAGCGTGTCGTGGTAGGGGACGAAGTAGGCGGCGCGGCGGCGCGCGATCTCGGCCTCGTCGGGTTCCATGCCGGCCCTGTAGATCGGCTCGCCGTCGAAGGTCGTAGTCGGACACAGGCCGGTGGTCGCCTGGCCGGGATAGAGCGAGGCGCCGGAGGGATCGCGGTTGACGTCAATGACGTAGCGCGACAGCCGCGTCTGCACGATCGTCGGATCGAGGTCGTCGGCGAAGTCGTAGAGCCTCGCCATCCACCAGTCGGTGTCCGGCACCGCAAGCCCGGTCTCGTTCAGCCGCGCCGCGACCTCGGGCGCGAGGTCGGTGCCGCCGTGCGGGATCGACAGGATCAGCGGGCTCGAACCCTCGCGGACGTCGATGAAGTCGCTCATGCGGCCTGCTCCAGATCGGGCATCGCGATGCCGGAGACGGCGGCGAGCGCCGCGCCCTCCCCGACCAGCCGGGCCGATGCCTCGAGATCGGGGGCGAGGTAGCGGTCGTCGTTCAGGGTCGCGACCTCGGCGCGCAGCGCCCGCATCGCCTGCTGCAGGGGCGCGCTCGTCGTCAGCGGGGCGCGCAGGTCGATGCCCTGCGCGGCGACCAGCCATTCGATGCCGAGGATGCGGCCGAGATTGGCGTTCATGTCGCCGAGCCGGCGCGCCGCGTGGCAGGCCATCGAGACGTGGTCCTCCTGGTCGGCGCTGGTCGGCGTCGAATCGATCGAGCAGGGATTGGCGCGCTGCCTGTTCTCCGCCATCAGCGCCGCCGACGTCACCTCGGCGATCATGAAGCCGGAGTTGAGCCCGGGATGCGGCGCCAGGAAGGCCGGCAGGCCGTAGGACAGCGCGGGGTTGACCAGCATGGCGATGCGTCGCTGGGCGATCGCGCCGATCTCGGCGATCGCGAGCGCGATCTGGTCGGCGGCGAAGGCGACCGGCTCGGCGTGGAAGTTGCCGCCCGACACGATCGAGCCGTCGGCGGCGATGACGAGCGGGTTGTCGGTCGCAGCGTTCGCCTCGATCCTGAGCGTCGCGCCGGCCTGGCGCAGCAGGTCGAGGCAGGCGCCTGCGACCTGCGGCTGGCAGCGGATGCAGTAGGGGTCCTGGACGCGCTCGTCGTCGTCGCGGTGGGATTCGCGGATCTCGGAGCCGGCGATCAGGGCATGCAGGGCGGCGGCCGCGTCGGACTGGCCGGCAT
This sequence comes from Microbaculum marinum, assembly GCF_037855135.1. Classification (NCBI taxonomy): domain Bacteria; kingdom Pseudomonadati; phylum Pseudomonadota; class Alphaproteobacteria; order Hyphomicrobiales; family Tepidamorphaceae; genus Microbaculum; species Microbaculum marinum. Next base: position 126,053 of record NZ_JAZHOF010000005.1, on the reverse strand, counting down.
GGCCGCGCAGCGCCTGGACCTCCGGCCGGAACGGCGCCGCCGAGCCCATGCAGGCATCCGTCGACAGGGCGCCGGTGACCAGCGAGGTCAGGCCGAGCCGCCAGGTCTCGAACAGGCCGGCCAGCGCCAGCGCGGTCGAGCACTGGGTGCCGTTGATCATGGCGAGGCCTTCCTTGGGACCAAGCGCGATCGGCTCCAGGCCGGCCAGCCGCAGCGCCTCGGCGCCGGCCATGCGGCGGCCCCTGAAGGTCGCCTCGCCCTCGCCGATCATCACGGCGGTCAGGTGGGCAAGCGGGGCGAGGTCGCCCGACGCGCCGACCGATCCCTGGGCGGGAACGACCGGCACCACCGCCTCGCCGATCATTCCTTCGAGCAGTTCGATCAGCTGCCAGCGCACGCCCGAGGCGCCGCGGCCGAGCGACAGGAGCTTCAGCGCCATCGTCAGCCGCACGACCGAAGGCGGCAGCGGCTCGCCGACGCCGGCGGAATGCGACAGGATCAGGTTGCGCTGCAGGCGCGCCGTATCCTCGGGCGCGATGCGGGTCGAGGCGAGCTTGCCGAAGCCGGTGTTGACGCCGTAGACCGCCGCCCCGCCGGCCGCCGCCGCCGCGATGACCTGCCGGGCATGCTCCACCGCCTGCCGGCAGGACGGGTCGAGCCGGACCGGCGCGTCGGACCGGTAGATGCGTTCCAGTGCGGCGAGGCCGACGGAGCCGGGCGTGAGGACGATGGCGTCGGTCATGCCGTGCACCCCGGTGCGACACCCCTCTCCCCCTTGAGGGGAGGGGTCGGCGGTGGGGAATACGGCGAGACCGGCCCCGATGGCCGGGTTCGTCGCATTGGAACCGGTGCAGGACGTCCGGTCGATCCATCGAGGATCGCCCGGACGTGCCCCCCACCCCGACCCTCCCCCACGAGGGGGGAGGGAGACGGCGCTGCGAGCCTCTCGTTCGTCAACCCGGCCCCACGGGTGCGGCCTCGGGCCGGCCCGAGGACAGGCTTCGCGAAGCGGAGAGCCGTAATCGCCGCGACCACGTGCGCTGCGGCCCTTGGCGATCCCGGCTCGGCCTGACGGCCGTCCGGGAGGACGTGGGAGAGGGACAGGGAAAGGAGAGTACCGGACTTGCTCATTTCCCCCTCCAGACGCGTGCGTGCAGGGGGTTGAAGCCGATCCGGTAGACCAGTTCGGCGGGCTCCTCGATGTCCCAGATCGCGAGGTCGCAGGACTTGGCGGCCTCCAGCGTGCCGATCTCGTCGAGGCGGCCGAGCGCCTTTGCGGCGTTGCGGGTGACGCCGGCGAGGCACTCCTCGACGGTCAGCCGGAACAGGGTCGCGGCCATGTTCATGGTAAGCAGCAGCGAGGTCAGCGGCGAGGAGCCGGGGTTGGCGTCGGTGGCAAGGGCGATCGGGACGCCGGCAAGCCGCAGCGCCTCCACCGGGGGCTTCTGCGTCTCGCGCAGGAAGTAGAAGGCGCCGGGCAGCAGCGTCGCGACCGTGCCGGCACGGGCCATCGCGTCGGCGCCGTCCTCGTCGAGATATTCCAGGTGATCGGCCGACAGCGCCCCGTAGCGGGCGGCGAGCCTGGCGCCGCCGAGGTTGGAGAGCTGCTCGGCGTGCAGCTTGACGGGCAGCCCGTGCGCCTGCGCGGCGTCGAAGACCAGCGCCATCTGGTCGGGCGAGAAGGCGATGGTCTCGCAGAATCCGTCGACGGCGTCGGCGAGCCCCTCGGCGGCGACCGCCGGCAACTGCTCGCGGCAGACGGAATGGATGTAGCCGTCGGCGTCGCCCTCGAATTCGGGCGGGACGGCATGGGCGCCAAGGAAGGTCGTCGTCACGGAGACGGGGCGCTCGCCGCCGAGCCGCCGAGCGGCGCGCAGCATGCGGGCCTCGGCGTCGGTCTCAAGCCCGTAGCCCGACTTGATCTCGATCGTGGTGAGGCCCTCGGCAAGCAGCGCGTCGAGCCGCGGCAGCGCCGAGGCGACCAGATCGTCCTCGCTGGCCGCGCGGGTCGCGGCCACGGTCGAGCGGATGCCGCCGCCGGCACGCGCGATCTCCTCGTAGCTGGCGCCGGCAAGCCGCAGCTCGAATTCCTTCGCGCGATTGCCGCCGTAAACGAGATGGGTGTGGCAGTCGATCAGGCCGGGGCCGACCCAGCGGCCGTCGAGGTCGATGTGGTCGGCAGCGTCGATGCCGGCCGGCAGGTCGGCCAGCGGCCCGGCGAAGACGATCCGGCCGTCGCGGCAGGCGATGGCGCCGCGCTCGACGGCACCGAGCCCCGGCGCGCCTTCGGCCATCGTCATCAGCCGGCCATTCGTCCACAGACGGTCGACCTGCATCCCCGCTCGCCTCCCTCCTAGCGATACCCATGCGGCGAATTTGTCTATACATATCGGCGGAGCCGGGGCTATGTCTATACGAAACGACGATATTGGCGGCATTCGATTGTCGCGGAGGAGGACATGAGGCGACTCTGGTTCGAACACGCACTGCTTCCCGACGGCTGGGCCCGGTCAGTGGCAATCGGCATCGACGACGGGCGGATCGCCTCGGTCACGCCGGATGCCGGACGCAGCGGCGCGGACGCCTTCGACGGCGCCGTCGTTCCCGGCCTTGCCAACCTGCATTCGCACGCCTTCCAGCGCGGCATGGCCGGGCTGACCGAGCGGCGCGGGCCGGCAAGGGACGGGACGGGTGCCGACAGCTTCTGGACCTGGCGCGAGACCATGTACGCGTTCCTGGCGCGCCTCGGCCCCGAGGACGTCGAGGCGATCGCCGGCCAGCTCTATGTCGAGATGCTGGAGGCGGGCTTCACCTCGGTCGGCGAGTTCCACTACCTGCACCACGCCCCCGACGGATCGACCTATGATGACCCTGCCGAGATGGCGACGCGGATCGCCGCTGCGGCGCGCGCGACAGGGATCGGGCTGACGCTGCTGCCGGTATTCTACCAGACCGGCGGCTTCGGCGGTCAGCCGGCCGGCGCCGGGCAGCGCCGCTTCGTCAACGATGCCGACCGGTTCATGGACCTGGTCGACCGCTCCCGCGCCGCCACGCGGCATCTTCCCGGCGCGGTCGTCGGCATCGCGCCGCACTCGCTTCGGGCAGTGACGCCGGAAGCGCTCGGCGAGGTTGTCGCCGCCTCCCCGGACGGGCCGATCCACATCCACGTCGCCGAGCAGGTCCGCGAGGTCGAGGACTGCCTGGCCTGGTCGGGGCAGCGGCCGGTGGAATTCCTGCTCGAGCACCAGCCGGTCGACGGCCGCTGGTGCCTGATCCACGCCACCCACATGCTGCCGGGCGAGGTGCGCGACATGGCGGCGAGCGGCGCGGTGGCGGGGCTCTGCCCGATCACCGAGGCCAATCTCGGCGACGGCATCTTCGAGGGCGTCGCCTACCGCCGGGCCGGCGGCCGCTTCGGCGTCGGATCGGATTCGAACGTCCGCATCTCGGCCGCCGAGGAACTGCGCACGCTCGAATACGGCCAGCGGCTGCGCGACAGGGCGCGCAACTGCCTGGCGCTCGAAGAGGGCTCGACGGGACGGCAGGTCTTCGAGGCAGCGGTCGCCGGCGGCGCGCAGGCGCTGGGGCGCGGGCCGGCCGGGCAAGGTGCCACTGGGCTTGTCGAGGGCGCGCCGGCCGATCTGGTGCGTCTCGACCCCGCCGATCCGGCGCTCGCGGCGGCGCGCGACGACGGCTGGCTCGACGGCTGGATCTTCGCCGGCGGCAACGGCTGCGTCGCCGACGTCTGGGCGGCCGGCGAGCATGTCGTCGCCGGCGGCCGGCACGTCGCGGCGGAGGCGATCGCCTCCCGCTTCGCCGCCACCATGCGGGGCCTCGCGTGACCGCCCGCGACCGTCCGCCCGTCCTCGACGGGTCTGGCGCGGTCTACCAGCAGATCCGCCGCGCCGTCGCCCGGCCGATCCTGCGCGGCGAATGGATGCCGGGCTCGCGGATCCCCTCCGAACACGAGATGATGGAGATGTTCGGCGCCTCGCGGATGACCGTCAACAAGGCGCTGTCGTCGCTTGCCGACGAGGGCCTGATCGTGCGCCGGCGGCGGCTCGGCTCGTTCGTCGCGCACCGCACGCCCGAGCGCGCGGTCATGGAGATCTGGGACATCGGCGCCGAGGTGACGCGGACCGGCCAGGTCTATGCCCACGAGCTGCTGGAGCGCCGGGGCCTGCGCGCCGACACCCGGACGGCCGAGCTGTTCGGGGTCGGTGCCGGCGCGCCGGTGCTGGACCTGACAGTCCGCCACCTGGCCGACGGCGTGCCGATCCAGATCGAGCGCCGGCTGGTCAGCCTCGAGGCGGCGCCCGAGGCAGAACACGCCGACTTCGCCGCCGTCCCGCCGGGCCGCTGGCTGCTCGACCACGTCGCCTGGACCGACGCCGAGCACCTGATCCGCGCCGTCAACGCGGATGCGGCGACCGCCGGCCTGCTGGAGATCGAGGAACGCGCCGCCTGCCTGCTGGTCGAGCGGCGCACCTGGAGCGACCGGATGCCGATCACCTGGGTGGAACTGCTGAACCCCGGCACGACGCGGCAGCTGGTGGGGCGGTTTTCGCCTCGGGGGTGAGGGGCGCCTGCAAATGCAACACGACGCGATCAATCGTGATGGAAGAGCTTCGAGGTGATCGTCCAGGCGCCGTCGACCTTCAGCAGGTGGAAGGCGTTGACGAAGGACAGATCGTACAGGTTGTCCTCCACGACCGTGGCGGTGGCCGTCCGTCCGAGAACGGAAATCTCGGTTATCTCGGCGCTGTAGTCGGGCCCCACCTTGCGCGCGCCGACGGCCTCGAAGAACGGCTCCGGGCCGCCCAGCAACAGGTCGGGGCCGAGATAGCCGGACATCACTGCGGCCTCGTGGAAGACCGATCTCAGCAGCGCGGGGTCGGACTCCGCGGTGCCCCTGATGTAGTCGCTCACCACCGCCCTGACCGCGGCGGTCTCGTCGGTTCTGTTCATGTCCGTCTCTCCGATGGATGGACCGGCGGCGCAGCGCGTGCGTCGCCGGGGCTGCGTCTCATGCGGCGGCTTTCTTGGTCGCCGTGTAGGCGAACAGGTCGCCGGCCAGCTGGCCGACCTGGCCGCGCACGGCCTCGACCGCGAACTGCGGCGCCGTCTCGGGGCCGCCCGACGCGAAGGGCGGCGCGGGGCGGTACTCGAACAGGAGCTGCATGACGTGGGCCGCGGGCTCCTCGATCACCTCGGAGATCACGGTCAGGGCGAAGTCGAGGCCGGCGGTCATGCCGCCGCCGGTGATCCGGTTGCCGGAGATGCAGACCCGTTCGTCCACCTGCTCGACGTTCGGGTAGTTCGCGAGCGCCTCCGTGAACGCCCAATGGGTGGCGGCCTTGTGCCCGTCGAGCAGGCCCGCCTCGGCCAGGATGAGCGATCCGGTGCAGACCGACGTCACGTAGTCGGCCTTCTCTCCGGCGGCCTTGATGAAGGCGATGACCTCCGGGTCCTGCATCTGCGCCAGCACGTTGCCGCCGCCGGGCACCACCAGCACGTCGATGTCGGGGCAATCGGCGAATCCGTAGTGCGGGGTCAGCAGGACGCCGGCGTCGCACATCAGCGGCTCGGAGGTCCTGGCGAAGGTGAACACGTCGACGCCCGGCGCCAGTGCAAAGAACTGCAGCGGCGCGTAGCCGTCGATCATGGTCATGTTCTCGAAGATGTAGATTCCGACTTTCCTGTTCCCGGCCATATGGCCCTCCCCTGGTTCAGTCGCGGATGCGAAAGCGGTCCCGGTATTCGTGCGGGTTCACGTTCAGCGCCCTGTTGAAGCTCCGGCGCATGCGATCCGCGCTGCGGAAGCCGGTGGCGGAGGCGATCAGATCCATCGGCAGATCGGTGGACTCCAGATAGCCCTTCGCGGCCTGCACGCGGAGCTTCTCGATGTATTTCGACGGCGTCCTGCCGACCCTCTCGACGAAGCGGCGGGCAAAGGTGCGCGGGCTCATCCGGCAGAACTCGGCCATCCTCTCGACGCTCAGCTCCTGGTCCAGATGGCACTGCGCCCAGTCGAGGATCTCGAGAATCGGATCGGCCGCCGCGTCGCTCGGCGGCAGGAAGGAACTGAACTGCGACTGCCCGCCGGGACGCTTGAGGAACATCACCCACATCTGCGCCACGGCGAGGGCGATCCGCGACCCGAAGTCGCGTTCGACCAGCGCCAGGGCGAGGTCCAGCCCGGCCGTGATCCCCGCCGATGAATACACGTGTCCGTCCTGCACGAAGATCCGATCGGCATCGACGTCGATCTCCGGATAGTCGCGCTGCAGCTGCTCCGACCAGTTCCAGTGGGTCGTGGCCTTGCGACGGTTCAGGAGGCCCGCTTCCGCCAGCAGGAACGCACCGGTGCAGATGCTGGCGACGCGTCCGGACCGTTCGGCAAGGTCGCGGACCGCAGCGCGGACGCGCGCCTCCCGGGCGACCTCGGCGGCGGTTTCGCCGCCGGCGACGAGCAGGATGTCGATCGGTCCGTCGGGAAGCGCGTCGAGGGCAACGGTGTCGATCCTCACGCCGGCCGGGCTCGTCCTGACCAGTCCTCCTTCCAGCGAGACCAATTCGACCGCATAGACCGGGTGCGGCGATCGCACCGCCACCTGCGCCCCGGCCAGCACGTCCACCGGCCCCACGGTATCGAGCGAACTGGCGCCGTCGAAGGTCAGCATGACGACCCGCCTGGGCGACGATGGAGCGATACCGGCAGGGTCTTCCGAGGCCGTCATGGAACGCAGTTTCCGCGCTGACGGGCCTGGCAGCAATGACATTTAACCGTCAAAAGCTGCCAATCCGAGTCGCAGCGGCCACTTCGTGCCTGCGCGGTCCGGATGCCGGCGTGCTCGTTCGGCTTCGCCGGCGTCGCGTCTTCAGCGGCGGATGCCGAACCCAACCGCCCCTTGCCCGAATGCGCGAACCGCTGCACTGTGTCGGCGTACATTCGGAGCGGCCTCCCGGCTCCACCGTCCGTTTTTCAGGTTTTCCCATTGAACAGCGCGCCGCGCGGTCTTTTCATGCACGCCGACACCCGCCCATGGACAACAGCCTCTCCAAGCACCGCCTGATCCAGGTGGCGACCGCGATCCGGAACGGCGAGCGGGTCGAAATTGCCGCCGTCGAGCCGTTCCTGGCGCACACGTTCGAGGAACTGTCGCCGTTCAGCAAGTTCATGCTCAAGGTGGCGGCCGCGCTGTCGCTGTTCTTCGCCTCGGTGCTGGTGATCTTTCCGGAGGTCGGCGACAAGCTGATCGAGATCCTGCCGGGCTTCTTCCTGCTGCCGGAGCGGCTGGCCAAGGCGCTCGACTACGTGTGGGGTCTCGTCGGCGAGCCCGTCGAGAAGCAGCACCTGATGTATCATCTGCCGAACATCATCGTGTATGCGTTCGGCGTCGTCGGCATCCGCCAGGTCTGGAAGAAGGTCAACAGGAACAACTGGAAGGACCTGGTGCGCGGCTCGCAGGACAAGCTGCGCGGCATGATCGAGGAGGGAACGGCCCGGTTCCGGTTCCCGCCGGGCTTCTCGCTATTGTTCGTCGGCGACGGCGACCAGATCGCCCGCAGCATCGTCGCCGACGACCCGGCGATCGGCGTGACGATCTCCTCGAAGCGGCCGGCCTACACGAACCTGTGGGGGAAATACGTGACCGGCGAGGGCGACGAGGGGTTCATCCGGGCGCTCGACCAGGTCAACGCCGAGGAGGCCGGCGAATTCGTGCTGTTCCCGGTCCGCGACGAGCACCTGTTCCTGCCCGGTCCGCACGACTACGACATCGCCCCGCACCGCGTCGACGTCGCCGTGCGGCGCATCCGCGAGTTCGAGAAGGACCGGGGCTGGGACCCGAAGCGCATCATCATCGTCGGCGACAAGGACCAGAAGAGCAACTTCGTCATGGAATCGGAGACCGGCCGCATCGCCACCGAGGCCGACGAGATCAGTCTGGCGACGATTGCGCGGAAGTACGAGAACATCACCATCCTCGACCCGACCGAGACAACGATCCGCACGATCGCCAACGCAGCGGACGGGCGGCGGATCTACTTCCGCTCGTCCGACCGGGGCGTCGAGAAGTACAGCCGGGAGTTCTACCGGCGGCTCGCCTCGTTCGGATACAAGCCGACCGGGGACGGCATCCTCATCATCGGCTACGACATCTCCGACCTGGAGACGGAACACCAGCTCCTGTCGCAGATCGCGCCGGAATACCTTCCCGTCATCCTGTCGCGGGAGATCTTCGACGGGCTGGTCAAGGGCAAATGCTGGGACGACGGCTACATCTTCATCCCGCGGCTGGTGAAGCAGGAACTGCAGAAACTGGTCCGCCAGCAGTGAAGTGCCAGCCGCCCGGCCCGCCTCAACCGGGGTCGAGGAAGCCGCCCGGTTCGGCGTCGTGGGGGACGTTCCAGCCGAAATAGACCTCCACCGCGACGATCAGGCCGTCGCGGATCGTGAACAGCTCGGTGTTGCGAACGACCCGGCCGGTCAGCATCGTCGCCTCGTAGGTGAGCGCCACCTCGTCGTCGCAGCAAAGCGCGCGGACGAAATCCACCTTCGCCATCGCCTCGTGGTTCGGCCAGCAGCGGGCGAAATAGGTTTGCCGGTCGATGCCGTTGTCGTAGGGACTGGTGAACCGGAAGTCCTCGGCGACCAGCGCCTCGATGGCCGCGCGATCGTCGTCCACGTAGGCGCGGAACGCACGCTTCGCGATGTCGACGGGATCGCTCATCCGGCGTCCTTGCGCAGGATGACGTGCTGCGCGAGCTCGCTCGACACGTGGCTGGTCACCGTGAAGCCGAGGCCCGGCAGGTCGATGCCGGCAAACAGCGCCTCGCCGCGCCCGAGCACCACGGGGGAGATGGCCAGGTGCAGCTCGTCGATCAGGCCGGCCTGCAGGTACTGTCGCACCGTGGCGACGCCGCCGCCGATCTTGACGTCCCTGTCGCCGGCCGCCGCCCTGGCCCTGTCGAGCGCCTCCGCGATGCCGCCGGTGACGAAGTGGAAGGTGGTTCCGCCCTCCATCTCGACGCGATCGCGGGGATGGTGGGTCAGCACGAAGACGGGAGTGTGATAGGGCGGGTTGTCGCCCCACCAGCCCTTCCAGGACTCGTCCGGCCAGCCGCCGCGGACCGGTCCGAACATGTTGCGGCCCATGATGTGGGCGCCGAAACCGTCGAGCGAGCGGGCGGTGAAGTCGTCGTCGATGCCGGTCGCGCCGCCCTCCCGGCCGAACAGGGTGCGAAAGGTGCGGGTGCCGACGATCCAGCCGTGCATCTCCTCGCCCCGCTTGCCGAGCGGTTCCCGAAGGCTCTGGTCCGGCCCGGCGCCGAACCCGTCGATAGAGATCGTGAACCCCGCCACACGCACCCTGGACATCGCGTTTCCTCACGTGATTGCATTCTGAAACCGGTTCGGTTGTGCCATAACCGATTCCATAACGCAATCGGTATGCCGGCCGGATGGCGGCACTTCGGGATTGCCAATCGCCGCCGCCCCCCATAAATAGAGGCATGCATCGTGAGTTGGGTACGACGCCCAACGCCAACCTGCCGGTCCGGGCAAGGTGGCACTCCGAGAGGAGGATGTGGCCGACCGGCAACGAAGCGGATCAAGCCACAGCGTCGTCCCCGAACAGAGGACTGACGCAAGTGCCCATCAAGATTCCCGACGACCTGCCCGCCCGCCGTACCCTCGAGACCGAGGGCGTCATGGTGATGCGCGAGACGGACGCCGTGCGCCAGGACATCCGGCCGATGCGGATCGGGCTGCTCAACCTGATGCCCAACAAGATCAAGACGGAAACCCAGCTCGCCCGCCTGCTCGGCGCGACCCCGCTGCAGGTCGAGCTGACGCTGGTGCGGATGACCGATCACGTGCCGATCAACACGCCGTCGGAGCACATGGAGGCGTTCTACCGGCCGTGGGCCGACATCCGGCACGAGCGCTTCGACGGCTTCGTCACCACCGGCGCCCCGGTCGAGCGGCTGCCCTTCGAGGAGGTGCGCTACTGGGACGAGCTGTGCGAGGTGTTCGACTGGACGCAGACGAACGTGCACAACTCCCTCACCATCTGTTGGGCGGCGCAGGCGGCCCTGCACCATTTCCACGGCATGCCGAAGCACGAGCTGCCCGCCAAGGCGTTCGGCGTGTTCCAGCACCGCAACCTCGATCCCTCGTCGCCCTACCTGCGGGGCTTCTCGGACGACTTTCGCGTTCCCGTCTCGCGCTGGACGGAGACCCGGCGCGAAGACATTCCCCCGGACAGCGGCCTGACCGTGCTGGCCGAAAGCGTCGAGACCGGGCTCTGCCTGGTTCACGATCCCCGCCACCGCACGCTGCACATGTTCAACCACGTCGAATACGACACCGACACGCTGGCGGAGGAATATGCCCGCGACGGCGAAGGGCGGCTGCCGGCGAACTACTTTCCCGGCGACGATCCCTCGCTGCGGCCGGAGAACCGCTGGCGCAGCCACGCGCACCTGCTGTTCGGCAACTGGATCAACGAGGTCTACCAGACGACGCCGTTCGACCTGAACGACATCGGGCAGCCCGACCGGCTGGAGATGACGGCCGCCCAGTAGCTCCGCCGCGCCGTCGCCGGTCAGGCCGCCTTCGCGACCCAGGCGCCGGCGCGCTGCAGGTCCTCGACGAAGCGCCTGCGCTCGCGCTCCGCATCGTCGCGGTCGCGAATCCGCAGCAGATAGGACGGGTGGACGGTCACCAGCACCGGCGGGGTGTCCGGGCTCTCGATCGGCAGGCCGCGCGAGGCGTTGACCGCCACGGTGCGTCCCAGCACCCCGCGCGCGGCCGACGCGCCGAGCGCGACGACGAGGCGGGGCCTGACCAGCTTCAGTTCCAGGTCTAGCCACCACCGGCAATGATCGATCTCGGAGGCGTTCGGCCGCTTGTGCAGGCGCCGCTTGCCGCGCAGCTCGTGCTTGAAGTGCTTCACCGTATTGGTGGCGTAGACGGCGGACCGGTCGATGCCGGCCTCCTCAAGCGCGGCGTCGAGCACCCGGCCCGCCGGGCCGACGAACGGACGTCCGGCCAGGTCCTCCTGGTCGCCCGGCTGCTCGCCGACGAGCATCAGCCGCGCGTCGGCCGGACCTTCGCCGGGCACGGCCTGGGTGGCGTTCCGGTAGAGAGGACAGCGCCGGCACGACTGCAGATCGCGGGCGATCGCGGCGAGTGTCGGTTCCGGCGGCGCGTTCGCGTCCGGATCCGGCGAATTCGGTCTCATCGGCATCTCCGGTCCGTTCCCCTGCGCGCATCGCGGCTGCAGGCGTGGGGCGGCGATCATCTCGCCCGTGCGGCCCCGAGCCGAGCGCACCAGGCCGTCGATGAGCGTCGCCTCCGGCAGATTGCGCCAGTACTTCTTCGGCATCTCCGCGGTCATCGCCTTCACCTTCAGCCGCGCCGGGTTGAAGATCGAGGAATAGTAGACACGCCAGACGTCCTCGAGCCGGTCCTGCGCCGGGGCATCCGTCTTCGCAACGCCGGGCGAGAACACCAGTTCCCCGCGCTGCCAGTGCGCGCACAGCCGCGGCGTCAGGATCGACCAGTCCATGTTGGCGAAACGACGCGAGAAGAACGGCGCGGTCGCCGCGACGATGTGATGGTCCGGCTCGAACCAGGCGATGAAACGCTGCGCGCCGTCGCCGTCGCGGGTTTCGCGGAAGCGGACGAAGGCCTTCATCTTGTGCATGTCGCGGCGCACCGAGCGCGCCATCGCCTCGGCGCGGGCGACGTCGGGATCGGAGGCGATCTGCGCGAGCCCCGCCTCGTCGCGGGTCCGCCAGAGCAGCCGGTAGGACAGCGCGAACCGGCCGAAATCGGCATGCATCAGAACCTCGGAGACGAGCGACATCAGCGCCCGGGGGACACGCCGCGGCGGCGACACCGGCGCCGGCAGGCCGGGGTCCGGAGCAGCCAGCAGGTCGTCCTGCCCGGCCGACCCGTCGAGCCAGTCGACCTGCGCGGGCGGAACGAGGCCCCTGTCCAGCGCCCGGGCGGCCTCCCGCCACTCCGTCTCGCCGGCGTCGCCGGGCAGCCGGACCACGTATCGGGTCACGCCGCCTGCTCCGTGAACAGGTCGAGCTGGCGCGGCGGCGTCACGAGCTTCGCCCGCAGGTCGGCGGCATCGAGCAGGGTTCCGGGATGCCAGTCTTCGGCGACGATGAAGGGACGCACCCTGGCGATCGAGGCGGTGATGCGGCCGACATCCTCGAGCCGCAGGCGGCGATGGCGACGCGACTGCAGGATCCGCTTGACCGCCCTGGTGCCAAGCCCCGGCACGCGCAGGAGCTGCTCCTTTGCCGCCCGGTTCACGTCGACCGGGAAGCCGTGCCGGTTCTCCAGCGCCCAGGCGAACTTCGGATCGATCTTCAGGTCGAGCATTCCGCCGCGCATCCCGGTGGCGATCTCGCCGGTCGAGAATCCGTAAAATCGCAGCAGCCAGTCGGCCTGATAGAGCCGGTGCTCGCGCATCAGCGGCGGGCGTACCAGCGGCAGCGCGGCGGAGGCGCGCGGGATCGGCGAGAAGGCCGAGTAGTAAACCCGCTTCAGCCGGTAGCTCGCGTAGAGGCTGGTCGAGGTGGACAGGATGTCGAGATCGCTGGAGGGATCGGCGCCGACGATCATCTGGGTCGACTGGCCTGCGCCGGCGAATGGCGGCGGCGCGGCCGACGCCTTCCGCTCGTCCTTCGCCTCCTCGATCTTCAGCCGCAACCGGCCCATCGCGCGCTTGATGCCGCCGAGGTCCTTCTCCGGCGCCAGCTGCCCGAGGCTTTGTTCGCTCGGCAGCTCGACATTGATCGACAGGCGGTCGGCATAGCGGCCGGCTTTTTCGAGCAGCAGCGGATCGGCCTCCGGGATCGTCTTCAGGTGGATGTAGCCGCGGAAGTCGTGGTCCTCCCGCAGGCTGCGCGCGACCTCGACGATCTGCTCCATCGTGTAGTCGGACGACCGGATGATCCCGGAGGAGAGGAACAGGCCCTCGATGTAGTTGCGCTTGTAGAAGTCGAGGGTGAGGCCGACGACCTCGGCCGCCGTGAACCGCGCGCGCCGGACGTCGGAGGAGATGCGGTTGACGCAATAGGCGCAGTCGTACTTGCAGTAGTTCGTCAGCAGGATCTTCAGGAGCGAGATGCAGCGGCCGTCCGGCGCGTAGGCATGGCAGATGCCCGAGCCCTCGGTCGAGCCGACGCCGCGGCCGCCGGCCGAGGTCCGCTTCGGCGCAGCGCTCGAGGAGCAGGAGGCGTCGTACTTCGCCGCGTCCGCCAGGATCGCGAGCTTTCCCGCCAGGTCCAGATTGGTCATGGGTGCCGTGTGTCGCGTGAGAGTGTTTCTGTTTTGTTCTCATTATAAGCCGACGACAAAACATCTCAAGAGCCGATCGGTTCCGCCGGGATCCGCGTCGACGGGCCCCGCCTTGACCGGACCGGCCTCAACGGGACGGCCGGCGATCCCGGCCGCGCCACCGAGACCGGACAGGAACGACAAGGGGGATCGGCGGTGCGGGTCCGTCCTATGCGCCGGGGGCCGGGGCGCCGACCATCGCGTGCAGCCGGGCGACCGTGGCGGCATCGAGCGCTGCGCCGGCGGCGAGCTTCGACAGGAAGCCGCGCTCCTCCGGCGTGTCGACGGTGATCGCCATCAGGGCGGCGGTATAGACCTGCGCGCCGACCTCCCTGCTGGGGATCGCCGCGACGAGCCCGTCGACGTCCTGCGGCTTGCCGAGCAGGTCCATCAGGCACGTCCGCTCCTCGGCAGGCATGCCGTATTCCTCGACCTTGCCGAGGATCCGCCGGATCTCGTCGGGCGCGATCTGGCCGTCCGACTTGGCCGCCTCGACCATCGCATGCAGGCACAGTTCGGCGGTCTCCTGCGAGGTCATCCGACGCAGCTCGGCCTCCGCAACGGCCGGTGCGGCTGTCGCCGTTGCGACGCCCGCAGACTGACCTGGCGCCGATTGAACAGGCGCCGAGTTGCCGGGCGCCGACTGACCCGAAGCCATCGGGGCCTGCCGGTCCTTCAGCGCGGCGAGCGCCAGCGTCGCGAGCACGGCCATGGCGCCGCCGCCGACGGCGCCCTTCACCGATCCGCCGCCGAGGATCGCGCCCGCGAGCGCGCCGATGCCGCCGACCTGGCCGCGGCTGAGATTGCCGACGCCGCTGTCGGCCTTCATCGCCTCCTGCAGGCTGCCGAGCACGTCACCGAGCCCGCCGCCCTGGCCGGAGCCGAACGCCCCCGAGCCGCCCATCACGTTGCCGAGAATGTCGCCGAGCCCGCCGAGACTGTTCTGGCCGACGGCGTTCTGAAGCCGCGACTGCGTCGCCGGCGACAGCCCTTCGCGCATCAGCTGTCCGACCATGTTGGCGAAGTTCATTGCAGTCTCCTTCCCGTCGTTGGCGCTGCGACTGTAGCGACCGCTTCGTGTTGCAATGATGGCCATGGCCGCCGGCGGCCGATGAAAGCCGCTCAGCCCTCCGGCCGGAGCTTCTCGATCTCGGCAATGCGGGTCTTCGCGCTCGGCCACAGGCGCTCGGTGACGGCGGCCAGCAGCGCCTCGACGAGGGCGAGCGGGGCGACGTTGGAATCCCAGTTCGACGGCACCGAGATGTGGGCCGAGAGGATGTGCGCGGCGACGCGGGAAATCGGCGACAGCCACTGGTCGGTGATCAGCACGATCCTAACGCCGCGGCTTGCCGCGAGCTTGGCGAGCGACACGATGTCGGCCTGATAGCGGCGCATGTCGAAGACGACCAGAACGTCGTTCTTGCGCATGTCGAGAACCTGGTCGCGCAGGTTCTCGATCTGACCCGACAGGTGGATGACGCGGGTGCGCACGATTCGCAGGTGCGAGGCGAGGTAGCGCGCCAGCGGGTCGGTGAACCGGCCGCCGATCAGGTAGATGCGGCGCTTGGGATCCGACATCAGCTCGGTGACGGCGTCGAACTCGCCCGGCGGCAGGTGGGCAAAGGTCTCGGAGAGATTGTTCTGGACGGCGGCGCGGAACCGGTCGAACAGGCGGCTTTCGGCGCCGGCGGTGCCCGGCTCGAAGCTCGCCTTCATCAAGGGCGACTTGAGTTGCGCCTCCAGTTCCTCGCGCAGCCGCTTCTGGAAGTCGGGATAGCTCTGGAACCCGAGGCGGGCAACGAAGCGCAGGATCGACGGCGCGCTGACGCCGGCGCGCCCGGCGAACTCCGCGACCGGCTCGAGCCCCGCCAGCGGATAGGTGGCCAGCAGCACATGCGCGGCCTTGCGCTCCGTCGCGGTGAACTCGTGCAGCCGTTCGCGCACCTGCTCGGCAATCGTCAGAACGGCTTCGGCCATTTCAGATTTCCGGACCCCAATACCGTGCCCACCACTAACGCGCGGAAGGCCGGTCGTCCACCTGGTGAAATCTTCGTTTCAGATTTGACAATGACGGTCTCCTTGTATCTAGAATTATGAATTCGGGACGGTGCCGCAACCGGGCGTCCGCGACGGTGTACTGCGCGAAACGCGGGGAAAGATGAACGGTCTTGCGGAGCCGGAACCGCGTGTCGATGCCGACGGGCTGATCCGCCTCGAGGGCGATGCGGTCGCCGGCGATTTCCTGGTGCTGTGCGACCATGCCTCGAACCGCGTCCCGGCGGGTTTCGGCTCGCCCGGGCTGCCTGCGGCCCAGATGCAGCGCCACATCGCCTGGGATCCCGGCGCCCTGCCGGTCGCCCGCGACATGGCGCGGCGCCTCGGCTCGCCGCTGGTCTTTCCCGACGCCTCGCGGCTGCTGATCGACTGCAACCGTCCGACCGACGCCCCGGACTCCGCCACGACCCTCAGCGAGGACACCGAGATACCGGGCAATGTCGACCTGGACCCGGCCGTGCGGGCCCACCGCATCGCCGGCATCTACGACGCCTACCACGACGCCATCGACGCGCTGCTCGACCGGCGCGCGGCAGCGGGCATCGACACGGCGCTGGCCGCCGTGCACAGCTACACGCCCACCTACCGCTCCAGTCCCCGGCCGTGGCATGTGGGCATCCTCTACAATGCCGATCGCAGGCTGGCCGACCGGCTGTTCGAGGCGCTGGAGGGCGAGGCGGATCTGGTGGTCGGCGACAACGAGCCCTACGGTCCCTGGGACGGCGTCTATCACACGCTCCACAGGCACGGAGAGGCGCGCGGACTCGCCAGCGTCATGATCGAGATCCGCAACGACTTGATCGGCGAGGCCGAAGGCCAAGTTATCTGGGCGGAACGCCTCGCGGCGGCGCTGTGGGACGGCGTGCGGGCGATCAGATGAAGCACGATCCGGGAAGGGGCGGACCGGTGAACATCCGACAGCATGTCCGGTGGGGGTTCGGAGCGCCCGACATGGCGGCGACGACGGGCCGGCATGCCTGAGGCCATCAAGTCATATGTCCGCTACGTGGAGTCCGTGAACCGGGTCGTCGGTCTGGTCGCGATGTATCTCATCGTGGCGATGCTCGGCATCCTGTTCTACTCGGCGATCACCAAGGCCTTCTTCCTGCCGTCGCTCTGGACGCTGGAAATGGCGCAGTTCGTGATGGTCGCCTACTACCTGCTCGGCGGCGGCTACACCCTGCAGACGGGCGCCCACGTGCGCATGGACCTGCTCTACAGCAGCTGCCGGCCGCGCACCAAGGCGGCGGTCGATTCGGTCACCATCCTGTTCCTGATCTTCTTCCTTGTCATGCTGCTCTACGGCGGCATCTCGTCGACCGAATACGCCATCAGGTACGGCGAGGAGAGCTACTCGGCCTGGGCGCCGAAGATGTGGCCGATCAAGGCGATCATGACGCTGGCGATCCTGCTGACCCTGCTGCAGGCGATCGCGACCTTCTTCCGCAATGTCGCGGAGGCGCGCGGGATGCCGATCGTCACGGGCCACGAGATCGACCCGGAGAGCGCCTCATGAGCTACGAGATGATCGCGCTCATGATGTTCTCCTCGATGATGCTGCTGCTCCTGACCGGGCAGCGCATCTACGGCGCGATCGGCTTCGTGGCGACGGCCTCGGCGCTGCTGCTGTGGGGCGACGGCGGCGCCGAGCTCGGCTTCTCGGCGGCGATGAAGCTGATGAAGTGGTACCCGCTGCTGACGCTGCCGATGTTCATCTTCATGGGCTACATGCTGTCGGAGTCCGGCATCGCCGACGACCTCTACCAGATGTTCCACGTCTGGTTCGGGCCGGTGCCGGGGGGGCTCGCGGTCGGCACCATCGGGCTGATGGTCGTGGTCTCGGCGATGAACGGGCTGTCGGTCGCGGGCATGGCGATCGGCGCCTCGATCGCGCTGCCCGAACTGCTCAGACGCGGCTACGACAAGATCATGGTGACCGGCGTCATCCAGGCCGGCTCGTCGCTCGGCATCCTGGTGCCGCCGAGCGTGGTGCTGGTGCTGTACGGCATGATCGCCCGCCAGCCGATCGGCCAGCTGTGGCTCGCAGGCGCCATTCCCGGCCTGATGATGGCCGGCCTATTCGTCATCTACATCCTGGTGCGCTGCGCGCTGCAGCCGAACCTCGGCCCGACGCTGCCGAAGGCGGAGCGGCAGGTGAGCTGGGGCGAGAAGATCCGGCTGCTGCAGGCCGGCATCCTGCCGTTCCTGATCTTCTTCGCGATGACCGGCCTGTTCATCATGGGCTACACCAGCCTGGTGGAGAGTTCCGCCGTCGGCGCCGTGGCGGCGACGATCGCCGCGCTGGTCAAGCGGCGGCTGAGCTTCGCCGTCTTCCACACCACCGTGCGCAAGACGCTGAACATCTCCTGCATGTTCATGTGGATCATTACGGCCGCCCTTTGTTTCGGCGCGGTGTTCGACGGGCTCGGCGCGGTCAAGGCGATCGAGCACCTGTTCATCGACAAGCTTGGGCTGGGGCCGTGGGAGATCATCATCATGATGCAGATCTCCTTCATCCTGATGGGCATGTTCCTCGACGACACCGCGATGCTGGTGATCGTCGCGCCGCTCTACGTGCCGCTGGTCAGGGCGCTGGAATTCGACCTGATCTGGTACGGCGTGCTCTACACGATCACCTGCCAGATCGCCTACATGACGCCGCCGTTCGGCTACAACCTGTTCCTGATGCGCGCCATGGCGCCGCCGGAGGTGACGCTCGGCGACATCTATCGTTCGATCGTGCCGTTCGTGCTGGTCATGGTGGTGGCGATGGTGCTGCTGATGGTGTTCCCGCAGATCGCCCTGTGGCTGCCGAACAAGGTCTACGGGAACTGAGGAGAGAGGAAGCCTTGGACACACGCAACCAACTCTCCGTCGTCATCCCGGCCGAAGCGAAGCGGAGAGCCGGGATCGCCACGAGCCGCAGCGCTGCGGTCCCTTGCGATCCCGGCTCGGCCTTCGGCCGTCCGGGATGACGTGAGGAAGAGAAAGACGAAAGCGGACGTCAGATCCGCAGGTACGCCGTTCACGGGAGGAACGGCAGGCGAGGAGGAGCCGGGACGGGTGCAGCGCCCGGTCCGGGACCACACACCAGAAGGGAGCAAAGGGACATGACCGATACCAAGAAGCTGAGCAAACGCGACTTCCTGCGGACGGCCGGGATGGCCACCGCCGCCACCGGCGCCTCGGCGCTCGCCGCGCCGGCGGTGCTCGGCCAGTCGCCGATCAAGTGGCGCCTGCAGACCTATGCCGGCGCCGCGCTCGCCGAGCACGTCATCAAGCCGGCGATCGACTCCTTCAACAAGGTCGCCAACGGCGACATGGTGATCGAGCTCTACACCGCCGACCAGCTGGTGCCGACCGGGGAACTGTTCCGCGCCATGCAGGCGGGCACCATCGACGCGGTGCAGTCCGACGAGGACTCGATGGCCGCGCCGGTCGACGTGTCGGTGTTCGGCGGCTACTTCCCGTTCGCCACCCGCTACTCCCTCGACGTGCCGGTGCTGTTCAACCAGTACGGCCTGAAGGAGATCTGGGAGGAGGCGTATTCGGAGGTCGAGAACGTCACCTGGCTGTCGGCCGGCTCGTGGGACCCCTGCCACTTCAACACCACCAAGCCGATCCGCAGCCTGGAGGACCTGAAGGGTCTCAGGGTCTATACCTTCCCGACGGCGGGCCGGTTCCTGACCCAGTTCGGCGTCATCCCGGTCAACATCCCCTACGAGGACGCCGAGGTGGCGGTGCAGACCGGCGAGCTCGACGGCATGGCCTGGTCGGGCATCACCGAGGACTACACGGTCGGCTGGGCGAACGTCACCAAGTACTTCCTGACCAACAACATCACCGGCGCATGGATCGGCTCGTTCTTCGCCAACACCGAGCGCTGGAACGAGGTGCCGGACCATCTGAAGGAACTGTTCCGCCTGACAATGGACTCCTCCCACTACTACCGGCAGTGGTGGTATTGGGGCGGCGAGGCGAACCTGCGCGTGAACGGCGACAAGCTGGAGCTGACCTCGATCCCGGACTCCGAATGGAACCAGGTGGTGAAGGCCGCCGAGACGTTCTGGGAGGAGATCGCCGCCGAGAGCGACCGCTCCAAGCGCGTCGTCGAGATCCTGCGCAAGTATGCCGGCGTGATGGAGAAGGCGGGCCCGCCCTACCGCTGCGCGTGAGCGAGACGACCGGGCCCGGGGGATGCCTCCGGGTCCGGCGTATGGAAGGATTTCGTGTTCAGGGTGCCGTGCCGCCCATCCTTCGAGACGGTCGCTGTCGCGCCCTCCTCAGGATGAGGTCGGTGTGTGAGGCGACCCTTGTAACACGGGAAACCTCATGGTGAGGAGCGGCGCCGGCCGCGTCTCGAACCATGGGCGGGGCAACTGCCCCGAAGGCATCCTGTTGCAAACCAGATGCCTATCAGCCGAAGCAGTACCAAACGGACCTGAAACCCATGCCAGCCAAGCTCACGTTCGATTCCCTCAAGAAGGCCGTGCAGGCCGGCGACATCGACACCGTCGTCGTCTGCTTTCCCGACATGATCGGCCGGCTGGTCGGCAAGCGCTTCCAGGCCGAGCATTTCGTCGAGTCGGCCTACGAGGAGACGCACGGCTGCGACTACCTGCTGGCCAACGACATCGAGATGGAGCCGGTGCCGGGCTACGCGGCGGCCAACTGGTCGAAGGGCTACGGCGACTTCGTGTTCAGGCCGGACATGGCGACGCTGATGCCGGTGCCGTGGCTGGAAAAGACCGCGATGGTGCTGTGCGACCTCGTCGACCACCATCACCACGAGCCGATCCCGCATTCGCCGCGGGCGATCCTGAAGAAGCAGCTCGAGCGGCTGACGGGGCTCGGCGCGCAGGCCTTCTTCGCCTCCGAGCTCGAGTTCTACCTGTTCGACGACTCGTTTCGCCTAGCCTACGACAAGGGCTACCGGGACCTGCAGACCAGCGGCTACTACATCGAGGACTACAACGTCCTGCAGACGATGCGCGAGGAGCCGGTGATGCAGGCGATCCGCACCAATCTCCAGGCAGCCGGCATCCCGATCGAGAACTCCAAGGGCGAGTGGGGGCCGGGCCAGGAAGAGCTGAACGTGCGCTACGCCGACGCGCTGACCATGGCCGACCGCCACGTCGTCATGAAGAACGCCATCAAGGAGATCGCCGACAGGCAGGGCAAGGCCGTCACCTTCATGGCCAAGTGGAACTACGACCTGGCCGGATCGAGCTGCCACGTGCACTCCTCGCTGTGGGACAAGGCCGGCAAGAAGTCGCTGTTCCACGACCCGAAGGCCGAGCACGGCATGTCGAAGATGATGCGCCACTACATCGCCGGCCAGCTCAAGCATGCCCGCGAGATCACCTGGTTCCTGGCGCCGTTCGTGAACTCCTACAAGCGCTTCCAGCAGGTCGGCACCTTCGCGCCGACCAAGGCGGTGTGGAGCCACGACAATCGCACCGCCGGTTTCCGGCTGTGCGGCGCCGACACGAAGGCGGTGCGCATCGAGTGCCGGGTCGGCGGCGCCGACCTCAACCCCTACCTCGCCTTCGCCGCGCTGCTGGCGGCGGGCCTTGCCGGCATCGAGCAGGAACTGGAGCTGGAGCCGGCCTTCGAGGGCGACGCCTACCACGGCAAGAAGCTGCGCGACATTCCCGGGACGCTGCGCGAGGCGACCGAGCTGATGGACAAGTCGAAGATGCTGCGGGCGGCTTTCGGCGACCAGGTCGTCGATCACTACGTGCACACGGCGCGCTGGGAGCAGGCCGAGTTCGACCGCCGGGTGACGGACCTCGAGCTGAAGCGCGGCTTCGAGCGCGCGTGAGCGAGGCGATGGCAGCTGCAAGCACCGCGCCTGTCGCTCCTGGGCCCCGGATCAGGTCCGGGACGTCCGCTGCGGTCTTGCGCTCCGTTTCCGCCACACGACGGACCGACGCCCCGGACCTGATCCGGGGCCCAGCGCGGACGTTGCGACAAGGCAATGGAGTGCAGCCGGACGTGTGCTCCACTCAGCCTGTCATTGCCGGGCTTGGCCCGGCAATCCATGACCACATTCGCCTGCGACAGTGGATATGGATGCCCGGAACACGTCCGGGCATGACATCAGAGAAGATGGTTGGACACCTTTCTGAGACGTACGGCAGGGCCCGATTATAGACATGAACAGCAAACAACACCCGCTCTTTGGCATCCTGAAGGGAAAGCCAACAATTGCGCCCGGCGCGGACCTGACCGAGCCGTCCTGGTTCCTGCCCGAAATTCCAGACCAAAGCTCCGGCGAAACAAGCCGTAGCCCGGATGTAGCGCAGCGCAATCCGGGAAGTTCGTAGCCCCTGATAGCCGCCGTTCCCGGATTACGCTGACGCGCCATCCGGGCTACACATCACAACCGCTTTCGCTGACAGAGACCCGACATGACCGACACCATCCGCTGCGTTTCCCCCGTCAACGGCGAGATCTATGCCGAGCGGCCGATCACGCCCGATTCCGACGTCGACGCCGCGCTCGCCCGTGCCCGCGCGGCGCAGGCGGAGTGGCGGCGGCTGCCGGTGTTCGAGCGGGCGAAGGTCTGCACGGCGGCCACCGCCGCGATGACGGGCATGCGCGAGGAGATCGTCCCCGAACTCGCCTGGCAGATGGGCCGGCCGGTCAGGTCGGGGGCCGGCGAGCTGCGCGGCTTCGAGGAGCGGGCGCTGCACATGATCGACATCGCCGACATCTCGCTCGCCCGCATGGACCCGACGCCGAAGGAGGGCTTCCGGCGCTGGATCACGCGCGAGCCGGTGGGTATCGTCTTCGTGATCGCGCCGTGGAACTTTCCCTACCTCACCGCCGTCAACTCGATCGTCCCCGCCCTGATGGCCGGCAACGCCGTGATCCTGAAGCACGCGAGCCAGACGCTGCTGGTCGGCGAGCGCTTCCAGAAGGCCTTCGACGAGGCCGGGCTGCCGGCCGGGCTGTTCCAGAACCTGTTCCTCAGCCACGGCCAGGCGGCCCGGATCATCTCCGGCGGCCATGTCGACCAGGTCAACTTCACCGGCTCGGTTGCGGGCGGCAAGGCGATGGAGAAGGCGGCGGCCGGAACCTTCACCGGGCTCGGCCTGGAACTCGGCGGCAAGGATCCCGCCTACGTGCGGCCCGACTGCGACATGCCGGCCACCGTCGAGAACCTCGTCGACGGCTCGTTCTTCAATTCCGGCCAGTCGTGCTGCGGGATCGAGCGGATCTACGTCCACAAGGACGTCTATGACGAGTTCGTCGGCGGCTTCGTCGACCTGACCCGGCAGTACGTGCTCGGCGACCCGCTAGACGAGGCGACCACCATCGGCCCGATGGTGAAGCCGCAGGCTGCCGACTTCGTGCGCGCCCAGATCGATGCGGCGGTGCGCAGCGGGGCGAAGGCCCATCTCGACCCGAAGGATTTCCCGGCCGACAGGCCCGGCACCGCCTACATGGCGCCGCAGGTGCTGACCGGAGTGAACCACCAGATGGCGGTGATGGTGGAGGAATCCTTCGGCCCCGTCGTCGGCATCATGCCGGTCGCCGACGACGAGGAAGCGGTGCAGCTGATGAACGACAGCCCGTACGGGCTGACCGCGTCGCTGTGGACGCAGGACCTCGACGCGGCCGAGCGCATCGGCGAACGGATCGAGACCGGCACGGTGTTCATGAACCGCTGCGACTATCTCGATCCGGCGCTCGCCTGGACCGGGGTCAAGGACACCGGCCGCGGCGCCACCCTGTCGCGGGTCGGCTACGAGACGCTGACCCGGCCGAAGTCCTGGCACATGCGGATGAGCTTTACGGGATGACCGCGTCTCACCTCGCCGCGCCGCTGCAAGTACCATGTTTGTGCAGCCTCGCCACAAAGGAAAACCTCATCCTGAGGAGCGCCCATGGGCGCGTCTCGAAGGATGGGCCGCAATTTCGGCAGGCGTTGACATGCCCGCCCTCGCCCTTCGAGACGCGGCTTCGCCGCTCCTCAGGATGAGGGCTTCGAATTGCTATGCTCGACAAATTCTCGGTTGACCTCGAAGTCCAATTCACTCCCCGGAGCCTCACATGATCCTCACCTCCAACTGGAACTACCCGACCTCGGTGCGCTTCGGACCGGGGCGCATCGCGGAACTGGCGGAGGCCTGCAAGGCGGCGGGCATGAAGACGCCGCTGATCGTCACCGATCCCGGCCTCGCCGGCATGCCGATGATCGGGGCGATGAAGGATATCCTCGAGAAGGCGGGGATGCGGACGGCGGTCTACGCGGACGTGAAGCCGAATCCCGTCGAGGCAAACGTCTCCGGCGGCGTCGAGGTCTACAAGGCGGGCGGCCATGACGGCGTCGTCGCGGTCGGGGGCGGCTCGGCGCTGGACGCCGGCAAGTGCGTCGCCTTCATGGCGGGTCAGACGCGGTCGATCTGGGACTTCGAGGATATCGGCGACTGGTGGACGCGGGCCAACGCCGCGGTGATCGCCCCGATCGTCGCGGTGCCAACGACGGCGGGCACCGGCTCGGAGGTCGGCCGCGCAGGCGTCATCACCAACGAGGAGACCCACACCAAGAAGATCATCTTCCATCCGCTGATGATGCCGAAGATCGTCATCTGCGATCCGGAGCTGACCGTCGGCCTGCCGCCGAAGCTGACCGCGGGAACCGGCATGGACGCGCTCGCCCACTGCATCGAGGCCTATTGCGCCCCGGGCTACCACCCGATGGCCGACGGCATCGGCGTGGAAGGGGTGCGCCTGTGCAAGGAATACCTGCCGCGCGCCTTCGCCAGGGGCGACGACATCGAGGCGCGCGCCGGCATGATGTCGGCGGCCGCGATGGGCGCGACCGCGTTCCAGAAGGGGCTCGGCGCGATTCACTCGCTGTCGCACCCGGTCGGCGCGCTCTACGACACCCATCACGGCCTGACCAATGCCGTGTTCATGCCCTACGTGCTGACCTTCAACCGGCCGGCTATCGAGGAGAGGATCGCACGGCTGGCCGCCTATTGCGGGCTCGAGCCGTCCTTCGACGCTTTCCTGGCTTGGGTGATGGAGCTGCGCGGGGAACTCGGCATCCCCGCCACGGTCGCCGACCTCGGCGTCGACGCGGAGAAGGCCGACCTGATCGCCGAAATGGCGATCGCCGATCCCACCGCGGGCAGCAATCCCGTGAAGCTGACCAGGGAGGCCGCCCGGTCAATATTCGACAGGGCGCTTGCCGGCGAGGTCTGACAGCCCGATCACGGCGCCGGCGCGGGGTGAGGGCTGTGCCGGCAAGGTTCTGCGGTCAGCCTTTGGTCTGCATGCCCGTGCGCAGCCCCTCCAGCGGCGGATGCACGAGCCGCTGCGGCCGGCTTCCACGCCTGAAGGGTGGCCGCGCGACGATTTCCCGGTATGATTTCGCACGGCCGACCGAACCGGCAGGTGCGGGACGCTGCAAACATCACGGGGGCTTCACATGCAGATCTCGCGCCGCATGCTCCTCGCCGGCGGCGCCGGCCTCACGGCCGGTGCGCTGATGGCGCGGCCGGGCATGGCCGCCGGCCCCGCCGCTACGCCGCTGAAGATCGACTCGCGGCAGATCGAGGTCTACGGCAAGCCGGCGACCCGCTACCGCGTCGTGCAGCCGTCCGGCACCATGGGGCTCACCCTCGACGAGGGCGACGCGTTCTATGTCCGGCTCAGCAACGGCATCGCGCAGCCCTCCGGCCTGCACTGGCACGGGATGACGGAACCCTGGCGCCAGGACGGCGTGCCCTACCTGTCCGGGCCGCCGATCCAGCCGGGCGGCTCGGCCGACTACCTGTTCGCGGCGATCCCGCCTGGCACCCGCTGGATGCACTCGCACTTCGGCCTGCAGGAGCAGAACCTGCTCGGCGCGCCGCTGATCATCCGCGAGCGCGCGGCGATCGACAGCGGCGCGCAGGAAGTGGTGCTGTTCCTGGAGGATTTCGCCTGGGAGCCGCCCGAGGAGATCTACGCCAACCTGCGCAAGATCTCCCCGGAGCAGGTGGCGGAGCTGGCCGGGACGGCGCCGAAGGCGATGGAGCCGGATCTCGACGACGTGACCTATCCCGCCTTCCTCGCCAACGAGCGCACCCTCGAGGATCCCGAGGTGATCGATGTCGAGGCGGGCGCCGAGGTGCGGCTGCGTATCATCAATGCCTCTGCGTCGACCAACTACTGGATCGACCTCGGCGCGCTCCAGGGAACGCTGGTCACCGTGGACGGCAATCCAATCGAGCCGCTGGCCGTGCAGCGCGTGCCGCTGGCGGTCGCGCAACGCGCCGACGTCGTGGTCCGGGTTCCCGCCGGCGCCGCCGCGCCGGTGCTGGCGCTTGCCGAGGGCCGCGACATGCAGGCCGGCATCATCCTGCGCGCGCCCGGCGCGAGCGTCGCCAAGGTGCCGGTCAGGACGCAGGCGGCGACGCCGCGCGTCACCCTCGAGCAGGAGAAGACGCTGCGGGCAAGCGCGCCGCTGCCGCGCAGGGCCCCCGACCGGACGGTCCCGGTGAAGCTGACCGGCCAGATGCTCGGCTACAACTGGCAGATGCCCGTCCACGAACTGGTCGGGCTGCCGGCGCAGGCGACCAAGGACGAGCGCGTCGAGATCGTCTTCGAGAACACCACGATGATGTCGCACCCGATGCACCTGCACGGGCACGTGTTCCAGGTGGTCGAGATCGACGGGGAACCGGTCTCCGGCGCGATCCGCGACACGGTGCTGGTGACGCCGAAGTCGAGGGTGAGGATCGCCTTCGAGGCGGACAACCCGGGCATCTGGGCGTTCCACTGCCACAACCTGTACCACCTGGCGTCCGGCATGTTCACGACGCTCACCTACCGCGGCTTCGGCTGAGGAGGCACCGCCGATGGCAGACCTGTCGAAAACCCGGATCCTGGCGTCCGCCGACGAGCTCGCCCGCGAGGTGCCGGACGGCGCGACGATCGTCGTGTTCAAGGATTCCGGCGTACCGATGGAAACCGCGCGGGCGCTGATCCGGCGCGGCGCGAAGGATCTCCATCTCGTGACGGTGCCGACGTCGGGCCTGTTCGCCGACCTGCTGATCGCGGCGGGCTGCGTGGCGACGATCGAGACGGCGGGCGTCTCGCTCGGCGAGTTCGGCCCGGCCCACAATTTCGCGCGCGCGGTGAAGACGGGGACGGTCACGATCCGGGATTCGACCTGCCCCGCCGTCTATGCCGGCCTGCAGGCCGCCCATAAGGGGATTCCGTTCATGCCGCTGCGCGGGCTCATCGGGTCGGACCTGATGCGGGTGCGCGACGATTACCGAGTGATCGACAATCCCTATGGCGAGAACGATCCGATCGTGGCGATCCCGGCGATCCGCCCGGACATCGCACTGGTGCACGTGCCGCTCGCCGACCGCTTCGGCAACCTGTGGATCGGCCGGGCGGCCGAACTGCGGATACTCGCCCAGGCCTCGGCGCGGACGCTGGCGAGCGCCGAGGAAATCGTCGAGGACAACATCCTGGAGGACGAGCGGCTGGCGGCCGCCTGCCTGCCGCGACACTACGTGTCGGCGCTGGCGCAGGCTCCTCGCGGTGCCTGGCCGATGGACATGCCGGGCCGCTACGGCGTCGACAGCGGGCACATGCGGGGCTACGCGGAGCAGACCCGCGAGGCGGCAGGGACCGCCGCCTATGTCAGGGCCCTCGTCGAGGCGGCCCCGGCTGCGGCGGAATAGGCCAATGGGCGCGGTGCCCCGGACGCCGTCGGGCCCCCCTGCGGAACGACCCGTACGCACCGAGGAGATCATGATCACGGCGATCGCCGGCCTGCTGGAGGGATGCGGTCACATCGCCGTCGGCGTGCTGTCGCCGATTCCCGGCTCCGCCGCACTGCTGACCCGGGCGCGGACCGGGGCGCGCGTGTCGATCATCGGGTCGGCCGATCCGGAATTCCGCACCGATGGCGGCGTCGACCTGTTCGACAGCGCCGGCCAGGGCCGCATCGACGCCTTCTTCCTGAGCGGGGGGCAGATCGACGGCGAGGCAAACGTCAACCTGACGGGCATCGGCGAATACCCCGAGCTTGACGTGCGCTGGTCGGGCGCCTTCGGCTCGGCCTATCTCTACTTCCTCGTGCCGCGGGTGATCCTGTTTCGCGCCGAGCACACCCGGCGCATCTTCGTGCCGAGGGTGGATTTCGTCAGCGCGCCGGGGACGAGCGCGCCGAACGTCTATCGGCCGGGCGGGCCCTACGCGCTGGTGACGAACCTCTGCGTGATGCGCTTCGATCGTGCCGCAGCGCGATTCCGCCTGCAAAGCCTCCATCCCGGCCACACGCTCGAAGAGGTGCGCGACAACACCGGCTTCGATTTCGACGCAGCCGACGACCCCGCCGTCACGCCGCTTCCGGACCCCACGACCGTGTCGCTGATCCGCGGCGACGTGGCCCGCGACATCGCCGGACCCTATCCGCAGTTCGCGCGCGACGTGCTGGGGACGACCGGGCCGTGATCGCGCTGGCGAAGAACGGCGGCAGCCGCTACTTCTTGTGCTCTTTCGCCAGCGCCCCGCCGCGTCCGACCGAGGACAAGGAACCGCCTGATGAAGCCGTCGCCAGAACAGGACCGCCTGATCCCCTTCGGCAGGGTGGTCGACCCGAGCCGGGACATCTCGATCGCGGCGCACCGGGACGCGACGGATCGGATGCGACCGATCTGCCGGCCGGAGGTCCGGCCGAAGTTCCAGATCGACGCGCGCAAGTCCGTCTTCGTCATCGGCAGCTGTTTCGCGCGCGCCATCGAGGCCCGGCTGCGGGACATGGGCGGCCTGGTGCCGGAGTTCGATTTCCGCATGACCGCCCACGAGTGGCCGAGCCTGCCCTCGAACCTGATCAACAAGTTCACGCCGGCGAGCATCCACAGCGAGATCAGCTGGTGCCACCGGATCTACGTGCGGGGCGACGGATTCCAGCCCGCGGACGCCGAAGAGCTGCTCTACGACGTCGGCAACGGCGAGGTGGTCGACGGCGGCCTCATGGGTCTGCGACCGCTGTCGCGGGAGCGGGCGATCGAGCGGCGCTCAGCGCTGTACGACTACTTCAGGAATATCTTCGAGGCTGAAGCGGTCGTCATCACGCTCGGCCTTGTCGAGTGCTGGTGGGACAGCGAACGCCGTCGCTTCATCGAGGAAGTCCCGCTGGCGACTCCCCTGCGAAGCCACTATGCCGGCCGGATACACTTCTACCGGCTCGACTACGATCGCTGCCGGGCGCTGCTGCAGGAAACCATACGGCTGGTGGATTCCGTCCATCATCCCAAGAAGTTCCTGATCACCACGTCGCCCGTGCCGCTTGCGCGTACCTTCACCGACGACGACATCATCGTCGCCAACACATACGGCAAGAGCCTGCTGCGCACCGTCAGCGGCGAGCTCGCCGAACGCGCGCCGAACGTCGACTACTTCCCGTCCTATGAAAGCGTCGTGCTGACGCGCGACTGGTCGGTCTACCAGGATGACCTTCGCCACGTATCGCCGTCCGCCGCCGCCCGTGTGATCGCACAGGTGATGGAACGCTATTTCGTCAACGTGTCGGCGGCCCAGCGGGATCTGATCGCGAGCATCAGCGCCTTCCACGACGACGATGTCGGCACGGCCATCGAACTCGCCGAAAGATCGCTGGCGGCCGAACCGGCGTCGCTCAGCGGCTGGTACCATCTCGCGCAGTGCCGGCAGCGCGCCGGCGCGTCGGTCAAGGCTGTCGAGGCCTGGGAAAGGGTCTGTGCGCTGGCGCCCGACAATGTCCTGGCCGTCCATTCGCTCGCCGTCGCGCACATCGCCGCCGGCTCGCCGCAGGCGGGAGCGGAGGTTGCCGAGGCCTATCTTTCGAGGCATCCCCATACCCCGTACGCGGAACTGGCGCTTGCGATGGCCTATCTGGCGGCGCAGCGGTTCGCCGACTGTCTGGCGGTGACCGAGCGGCTGGCGAGCGCGCGGGCGGCCACCGACGTCTGCCATACGGTCGCAAGCCAGGCACATGAAGCCCTCGGTGATATCGGGGCAGCCCTGGAAAGCGCGCGGCTTGCGGCGAAGTTCCGCTGGCAGAGCGACGAGCTGAAAGACCGGGTCGCGGATCTGGAGAGGCGGCTCGCAGGCGCTGTAGCGGACGGAGCGCCGGCTACGGCACCCGTATTGTGACGGCCTGGGTCGGGTCACTTTCCTGACCGGAGCGCTGGACAGCGGTCACCGCGTAGCGGCGGATCGTCCCCGACGGGGCCTCCGTGTCGTGAAAGCAGGTGGTCGCCGTCTCGCCGAGGCGGACCTGACGGCCGGTCCCGGCCAGTGAATAGACCCGGTAGCCGGCGATGACGGGGTCGTAGGCGAGTTCGCCGGGGGGCGGATGATCGGGGGCCTCCCAGCAGATCAACGGCTTGCCGTTGTCGAGATCGACGCGCACCGCGGCCGGCATGGCCGGAAACGTCCTGACATACTCCCCGTAGGAGATGCCGCCGCCAGTATCCTCCGCTTCGGCAAGCGACCGGGTCGGCGGGAGAAGCACGGCGAGGGCCATGACGAGGACGGACAGGCCGGTCTTAGGGAGGTTCGGAAACATCTTCTAAACATGGGCGCAGCGCCCGGAATCGCAAGCAAAAAGAGGCCGGGGCGGCGGAAGCCGCCCCGGCCGGAGGTCAGGCAGATTATTCCTGCGAGGCCTCGTCCGGGAACATCCTGACGTAGTCTTCCCAGGTCATTTCCCTCAGGTCCTCGCTCGAGGTGACCATGTTCAGTTCCTCGGCAGGCTTGCCGGGACCGACGTCGCCACCGTCGTAGACGATGTTCTGCCACTCGGGATACCGCGCCAGCAACGTCGTCGTGCCACCTTCGTTGTTCAGGTTGCAGACGATCGGGTTGTCGGTCGGATTGCCGTTGTCGTTCCAGTCGACCCTCGCGTTCGACTTGGAATTCTTCGACGTGGCCGCCGTCCCGCAGGAGTAGTAGCGGACGCCGTACTTCTTGAGCGGGCCGTCGCCGCCGACGCGGTCGAGCCCCCGCTTCTCGTTGAGGGCGGTCTCGTCGAGGTTCTTGATGTCGTACCGCTCGTAGTCGATGCGCGGCTTGCCCTTGTAGATCAGGCCGCCGAGCTGGTTGAAGTAGCTCATCACCGACAGGTGGTTGGGCTTGTAGTTCACGTGGTCCGGACCGCCGTGGCGCAGGCCGAGATTGTGTCCCAGCTCATGCATGATGGTGCCGGCCCGCTGCTGGTTGGTGCCCGGATTGGTCGGGAACCTGCCGAGCGATTCGATGAAGTCGCTGGCCGGGATCCCACGGGACAGGCCGCTCGAACCGCCACCGCCATAGGCATGCGCATTGAGCATGCGGTGGTAGATCTTGCGCTCGGCTTCCGACACCAGGGGGTTCATCAGGGCGTCGAACTGATCCCAGACCGGGAGCAGGTCGTCGTCGTGCGGGACGCTGCCGCGGTTCGAGAAGTGGACGTTGATGCCCTTGGTCCCGTTCGGATTGCTGACCGGGGCATTGGCGAAGGCCTTCTTGACCGCCTTGAGCACGGTGCCGTTCGGCTTGTGCGACTTGGCCTCTGTATCCGACGCCTGCATCCAGGCGTAGGCGATGAAGATGTCCTTCTTCTTCCAGTTGGCGCCACGCTTGTGGATCGGCACGTCGACCTTGCCGTCGCCGTCGTGGTCGTAGCCCTTCTTCTCCCAGGTATCGAGCAGGCCGTCGCCGTCGGTATCCTTGTTGATGTCGCCCTTCGAGGAGAGTTCGAACCAGGCGAAGAACATGTTGTCGTCGTCGGAGGGGTTCACCGTGTCGACGTAGATGGTCTTCGTCTTCCGTCCCAGGAACGGCTTGAGGTTGTACATCTCGTCGTCATCGCGGGGATCGGTGGGCGTGGCGAACGGATCGGCGGGGTTCTTGAAGTTGTCGCCGATGCCGCCGACCGTGATCAGGGCCCCGTTGGCCGAGGCGCCGTCATCCTCTCCGCCTGCAGCCGTCGTCAGCCGCTGCGAATTGACGTCCACGATCGTGTACTGCTGCCCCGATGAGGCGCAGCTGGGGGGATACTGGCAGCTGAAGGAGATGCCGAGGCCCATGTGCGCGACCGAATCCTTGTCGGTCTTGTCGATCGGGCTCTTCAGGGTGATCTCGAAGCGGTCGCCGGCGAGTTGCTGACCGCCGAACATGAGGGCGACCGTCTGCTTTTCGGGCAGCCGGTCGTTGGCGAACACGACGACGAGAATTTCTCCGTCAATGGTGTTGTTTCCGACCAGCTCCTCGATCTTGAACCTGATGGTTCCCGCGGACTTCGCGCGGTCTATCCTCTTCTTGACGATACTCGTCACGTCAGCGAGATAGCTGTAGAAGAAATCCGGGTCGGAAGAGACCGAATTTACTTCGGATGCAATCCAACTTACCTTCTTGCCTTGTAGTTCTATGGAACCGTTGGCGATGGGAGAGGAGAAATTGCTCGACGCCAGAAGATAGGCTTTTACGACCTTTGCCCTTCTGTGCGGCTTGTTTACCCTTACCTTGTGTACGAGGTCGTTGCTCCCGATCGCATCCACGGACAGTTCGTATTTTCCGTATTTGCGATAGAACACCTTCAGGCCGGAGGCCGCTTCCGGTGCGGAATGCTTTGCTCCCGAATCGGAATAACCAAACGGAATGCTGCCGGCGGCACCCTCCGCTGCTTCACTTGCTGGCACTGCAAGTAGCAGTGACGCAGCACACAATATAGCGCCTCGCAACAGGCGCCGTGAATTGGACGTATTCATGGTGGTTTGCCCCTTCCATTTATGGCAATTCTGAAAAATTTTGCCCGATCAGAACAATAATATTTATTGGGTGCATCTGATCAGAACGCAGCTCGGACTCCTCTTCCTTGGTGAAGAGCCTCATTATGATTCTGAGACACCGATAATAACGGGAGAATGACATGAATCAACCAAGTCTCCGCGCGGGCTACTCAAGTCGCGCAGGATTTCGCCGTTTGAAGAAATGAACGGCTACTCGGATGGGCGGGCGATTACCCGCGGCCGCCTGAGGTTTCGGCGGCGACGACTTGGGGAGGGAACAGGGAAGACCGAAAGGGAGGATGTACGCGGCGCGGCGGGGGTACCACCGCCGGATCGGACGATCGGCCGGTGGATGGTGGAGCCAGGCGGAATCGAACCGCCGACCTCTTGAATGCCATTCAAGCGCTCTCCCAACTGAGCTATGGCCCCACGGGATCGCGCCGCGACCGGGGTGACTTAAGACAATCATGGTCCGAACGCAATAGCCGCCGCACCGGATTGCGACCGGCAGATGAACGGGACGGAAAATTCCCCGCTATCGGGGCCCGTAGCGAAACAGCGAGGTGCCGTTGGCCTTGAGCCAGGCTTCCGCCTGTCGGGTCTGCGGGCAGATCCGCTCCAGCGTCTTCCAGAAGCGGGCCGAGTGATTCATCTCGACGAGATGAGCGACTTCGTGGGCGGCCAGATAGTCGAGGACGAACGGCGGCGCAAGGACCAGGCGCCAGGAAAACGACAGCGTGCCCGAGGTGGAGCACGAGCCCCATCGCGAGGTCTGGTCGCGCACCGTGATCCGCTTCGCGCGGACGCCGAGCTTCGCCGTATGAACCTGCACCGAGAGCTCCAGATCCCGGCGGGCCTCCGCCTTGAGCCAGTCGACCAGCCGTCGCGACATGTGCTCCGGCCCCCCGGACACCCGTATCTCCGGCAGCATGCCGGGCAAAGGGGAGGCGGCGAGTTCGACCGTGCCGCGCGACCTGCCCGTATGGCGCAGCAGGTGCGGATCGCCACGCAGGAGAATCTCGCAGCCGTCGGCGAACGGCACCCGTTCGGGCATCCGCCTCAGCCGCTCGCGCAGCCACCCGGCCTGGGAGCGGGCGAACGCCATGGCGCGGTCGAGGTTGCCGTGGGCGGGGATCACCAGGAGCGGCTCGCCGGTGGCGTTCTGGACGCGCAGCGTGTAGCGGCTGGCGCGCGAGGAATGGCGCACCGCGATGCGCACCGGCCGGCCGTCTACGGCGATCTCCACAGCCTCCGGGATGTCGATCTTGCGGGCACGTCGGAACATGGCAGCGTCTTGGCGGGTGCGTCGGCGGCGGCGCGACAACGAATCGATTTCGGTCAGGTTGCCACGACAGCCGAACAAAACGAAGGCGCGGCGGTGGCCCGCCGCGCCTTGAGCGCAGATACCGGCGTGTGCACCGAGGTCAGGCGGCCGCGCCGGCGGTGCCGGGCGCCGGGCCGGTCCCCTTGCCGGCCTCGCCGGAAGCGTGGCGGCGGCGTTCGGCCATGAACCGGTCGAACTCCTCGCGGTCCTTGGCCTTGCGCAGCTCGCGCATGAATTCCTGGAACTCGACGGCTTCCTGCTCGATGCGGCGGCGCTCACGCTCCAGCCGGTCGAGCTCGGCCCTGCGATAGTCCTCGAAGGCGGCGTTGCCGGTCGAGCTGCGGACCTGCATCTTGTGCCGGCTCTCGTCCCACCAGGCGAGCATCCTGTCGCCCCAGATGATGAAGGCGAGCATGGCAAGACCCAGCGGCCACCACACGATGAAGCCGATGACCATCAGCGCGATGGTGAGCGGCGACCAGGCCGGGCGAATGGGAAAATTGGACACGGATTCCCTCCAATGTAAATCGGCGATACATTCGAGGTGGGTAAGCGAAGCCGCCGATTCAAGATCGGCCCCGCGAGAATCGGACAAACCTTTGAGAGATTTGGGCTTTTGCGGCGCCTACTTGGCAAGCTTGCGGGCCTGGTCGACCCATTTCTCGCGCACGATGCGACCGGGAAAGCCGAGCTTTCCGTCGAGTTCCTCGATGTCGGCGGCCTTCAGTCCGGCCAATTGCGCAAAGGTGAAGATGCCGGCGGCGTTCAGGGTTTCCTGCAGCTTCTTGCCGATGCCCGAAATCCTCGTCAGGTCGTCGGCCGCACCCGCTCCGTTGACGGAAGCCTTGGGCTCCGGCTTCGGCTCCGGCGCCGGGGGCTGCTGAGGCGCGGCATCGGCCGTCTTGCCGTTGCCGTTGCGGACGGCCGCCCGCGGCGCCGGGGCGCGGCGCACGACGGTGCCGGTGTTCGAGCGGATGAAGTCGGCGATGCGCGGCGCGATCTCGGAGCGGAAGCGCGAGCCGTTGAAGACGCCGTAGTGGCCGACCCGCGGCTGCATGTAGTGGACCCGCTTCTCGTCGGGCAGTGACGTGCACAGCCGGTGGGCGGCCTTTGTCTGGCCGAGGCCGGAAATGTCGTCCTTCTCGCCTTCCACCGTCATCAGCGCGACGTTGCGGATCGCCGAGCAGTCGACCGGCTGGCCGCGATGCACCATCTCGCCCTTAGGCAGCGCATGCTCGATGAACACCGTCTCGACGGTCTGCAGGTAGAATTCGGCCGTCAGATCCATGACCGCAAGGTACTCGTCGTAGAACTCGCGATGCTTCTCCGCGGAATCGCCGTCGCCGTCGACAAGGTGGGAGAACAGCTCGCGATGGGCGGCGACATGGCGGTCGAGGTTCATGCTCATGAAGCCGGTGAGCTGCAGGAAGCCCGGATAGACGTCGCGCATGACGCCGGGATGCGGCAGCGGCACCTTCATGACGACGTTGCGGCGGAACCAGTCGATATCGTGGGTTTCCGCCAGCTTGTTGACTTCGGTGGGATTGGCGCGCGTGTCGATCGGTCCGCCCATCAGCGTCATCGTCAGCGGCACGTAGGGGTCGTTGCGCCCCTCCATCAGGGCGACGGCGGCCAGTACCGGGACGGACGGCTGGCAGACGGCCATGACGTGCGTATCGCCGCCGAGAACGTGCAGGATGTTCTGGACGTAGTCGATGTAGTCGTCCAGATCGAAGGTGCCCTGGGCCAAAGGCACCATGCGCGCATCGATCCAATCGGTGATGTAGACGTCGTGGTCGGGCAGCATCGCCTCGACGGTGCCGCGCAGCAGCGTCGCGTAGTGGCCCGACATCGGCGCGACCATCAGCAGCTTCGGACCGGGATCGCTGCGGCTGGGGAGGGCCTTGGCGAAGTGAAGGAGGCGGCAGAACGGCCGTTCCCAGACAACCTCCTCGCGGACCGGCACCCGCATGCCGCCGACCAGCGTCGTTTCCAGACCGAAGGAGGGCTTGCCGTAGCGGCGGGTGACCCTTTCGAACATCTCCATCATGGCGGCGACGCCGCGCCCCATGGCGGTGTGGGTCATCGGATTGAGCGGGTTCTTGTAATACAGGCGCGTCGCGTCCGCCACCGCACGCGCCGGGCTCAGCGCCGCGTGGGTCATTTCGTACCACTGGTAATAAGACATGCCTGTCCGGATCCCCCGGTTGTTGATCCGCGCGTTCCCCCCGCTTTGCTGCACCGGCGCTCTAAGTGTCGCCATTTTGTGTGCACTGCGAAAAACTAGTCCCTGCACGACCCGTTTGCAAGTGTCGGCCGCAACGCCTTCAGGATTGGTTAACCTTACCGAAGCGTAAATTTCAGGTCCGGACAAGCGGACGGGCGAGGGGCGCCGTGCCGCGCGAGAATGCCCTGATCTCCTCGGAATGCGCCGGATAGGTCCCGACGAGATCCTCGAGCGCCGGCGTCACCACGTCGGCCGGGTCGACGCCGATCCATTCGGAGGTGCCTAGCAGCGCATAACCCTCTCCGCCGCTCACGCGCGACATGTGCACGGTTCCGCCCGGAATGAAGAGCTGCGGCCGCTGGCCCGAGGCGAGGTCACCTCCCATCAGTCGCACCTCGCCCCGCCCGTCGGGATACAGCAGCAGGACTTCCAGCGGCCGGCCGAGATAGTGGTGATAGACCTGATCGGAGCGGATCGCATGCATCACGATGTGGGCGTCCCCGGTGACCATGAAATACATTACCGCGCCGGCGGAGCGGGCGCCCCTGAAGCCGTCGGGCAGCGCGCTCTCGGGCAGCATGTGCGGGCTGACATAGGTCTGCGCGACGAAGCCGCAGGTGTGGTGCGGCTGCAGGCCGAGCAGGGCGATTACCTCTTCCGCGGACAGCTCGCCGGCCATCGGTCACTCCCCCAGCTGCAGCAGCGATCCCGCGTCGCGCGCCGCGTCGAAGAAGCGCAGGAACGCGAACAGGCCCAGCGAAAAATAGACGACGTTGAGCAGCAGCGCCCAGACCATCAGGTCGATCCTGACCACCCCGTCGATCAGCAGCGCCCGCATCCCCTCGAACACGTAGGTCGGCGCCAGCGACAGCGAGATCCACTGCAGCCAGCCGGGCAGCACGTCGACGGGATAGTAGACGCAGGCCAGCGGCAGCAGCAGGAAGGCCAGCGACCAGGCGAGGCTTTCGGCGCCGAGCCCGAACCGCAGGATCAGCCCTGAGACGAACAGGCCGATCGCCCAGCTCGTCAGGAACAGGTTGACGAAGAACGCGACCAGCACCAGACCCAGGCCCCACAGGTTGAAGCCGAAGAAGGCGATCGCCATGATCGTGACCGGCACGAGGCCGATCGCCAGCCGCACCATGCTCATCACCATCAGGGCGGCGGCGAATTCGAGCGGCCTGAGCGGCGTCATCATCAGGTGGCCCATGTTGCGCGACCACATCTCCTCCATGAAGGAGATCGAGAAGCCGAGCTGGCCGCGGAACAGGATGTCCCACAGCAGCACCGAGCCGATGAAGACGGCGCCGATCTCGGCGAAGAAGCCGGACTGCCCGGACAGGTACAGGGACAGGAAGCCCCACATCAGCATCTGCACGGTCGGCCAATAGACGAGTTCGAGCAGGCGCGGCCACGAGCCGACCAGCAGGTAGAGATAGCGCTGGACCATAGCCCCTGTGCGGGCCGGAGAGACCGAGCGGTAGACGGGGGGCGAGAACAGCGGCTTGCTGCGGGTGTCCATGATCAGTCGCTGTCCTGCAATGCGCGCCCGCCACGCTCGGCGATGGCGCCCCGGCCGGCTTCGGCACGACCGACTTCGGCCCCACCGGCTTCGGCACGACCGGTCCCGCGCGCGACGTCGAGGAAGACGTCCTCGAGCGTGTCGCGGCCGTAGCGCGAGATCAGCTCGCCGGGCGCGCCGTCGTCGACGATGCGGCCTTCCTTCATCATCATCACCCTGTCGCAGAGCCGTTCCACCTCCGGCATGTTGTGGGAGGCGAGCAGGATGGTCGCGCCACGCTCCGCGCGATAGGCCTCCAGATGGCTGCGCACCCAGTCGGCGGTATCGGGATCGAGCGATGCCGTCGGCTCGTCGAGCAGCAGCAGTTCGGGCTGGTTGATCAGCGCCTTGGCGAGGCTGACCCGGGTCTTCTGGCCGGCCGACAGCCGGCCGCACGGACGATCGAGCAGGTGCGTCAGGTCCAGCGCCGAGGCGATCTCGGCGATGCGGTCGCGCAGCCGGTCGAGCCCGTAGAGACGTCCGAACACCGTCAGGTTCTGGCTGACGGTCAGCCGCATCGGCATGTCGACATACGGGCTTTCGAAATTGATGCGGTGCAGCACGCGGTGACGATGCCGCAACATGTCGACATCCATCACGCTGATGCTGCCGCCGGTCGGCAACACCAGCCCCATCAGCATCGCGATCGTCGTGGTCTTGCCCGCGCCGTTGCCGCCGAGCAGGCCGGTCGTCGAGCCGCCGACGATGTCGAAATCAATTGCCTCGACCGCGGTGACATCGCCGTACCGCTTGGTCAGGCCGCGCACCTGGACGGCGATTGGGGTCCCGCCGGCGCCGGAGGACCGGTCGTCGCCGCGGCCGCCTTCGGTTGTCTGCGCATCCATCCCCGACGTCCGTTTCCGCGCGCCCGCATGTGTATGCGTCGATTCGCGGGCGATTGATGGCCTATATAGAGGGGCGGCGGTGATTTGCCGAGTCAGCGGAACGGAGCAGCAAGGCGTGCCGACGACCCTGCCCGACGATTTCATGCCCGGCGCCACCCGGCTGCGCCTGCGCACGCTGGTGCGGCTGCGCTGGATCGCGGTCGCCGGGCAGTCGATCGCCGTGCTCGCCGTCTACGCGCTGTTCGGCTTCCACCTGCCGCTCGGCTTCTGCTTCTCGCTGATCGCGCTGTCGGCCTGGCTGAACATCTACCTGCGCATTCGCTATCCCGCCTCGCGGGAACTGTCGGCGCGGGCGGCGACGATCCTGCTGGGATACGACATCATCCAGCTCGCCGCGCTGCTGGCCCTGACCGGCGGGCTGTCGAACCCGTTCTCGATCCTGCTGCTGGTGCCGGTGGTCGTCTCGGCGAGCGCCCTGCCGCCGCTCAATACGATCGTGCTGGGCGGCATCGCGCTGGCGGTGGCGAGCCTGATCGCCGCCGTTCACCTGCCGCTGCCATGGATACCCGGCGACGAGCCCGAACTGCCGCTGCTCTATCTTGCCGGCATCTGGGTGGCGCTGGCGCTGGCGATCGGGTTCATGGGCATCTACGCCTTCCGCGTCGCCAAGGAGGCACGGCAGATGTCGGACGCGCTGACGGCGGCCGAACTGGTGCTGGCCCGCGAACATCGCATCTCGGCGCTCGACGGCCTGGCCGCCGCCGCAGCCCACGAACTGGGAACGCCGCTCGCCACGATCGCCCTGGTGGCGCGCGAACTGGAGCGCGACATGCCGGCGGAGGGACCGCACAGCGACGACGTCCGGCTGCTCCGGAGCCAGGTCGAGCGGTGCCGCGGCATCCTCGAGCGGATCGGCTCGCTCGGCGAGGAAACCGGCGGCCACTTCGACCGGCTGCCGCTATCGAGCCTGATCGAGGAGATCGCCGCCCCCCACCGCGAATTCGGCATCTCCATCGAAATCGTCATGGATGGCCAGCGGCCGGAGCCGGTCGGCCGCCGCGATCCCGGAATCCTTTACGGGCTCGGCAATCTGGCCGAGAATGCCGTCGATTTCGCCGGCTCCACCGCCGTGATCCGGGCGGGCTGGACGGACCGCACCGTGACGATCGAGATCGCCGACGACGGCCCCGGCTTCCCCCCAGATGTTCTCAGCAAGATCGGCGAACCCTATATATCCACCCGCGGGCGGCGGCGCGGCAGCACCGAGGAATCCGGACTGGGCCTCGGGCTGTTCATCGCCAAGACGCTGCTGGAACGATCCGGCGCGCAGGTCACCTTCGGCAACCGCGCGCCACCCGCCCAGGGGGCCCTGGCGCGGGCGACCTGGGAGCGGGCCAGATTCGAGGTGGCGAGCCTTTCGGAGGGTCCAGGCTTTGCCGATCGGGCTTCGGGCGATATTAACGAGGGAACTGTTACGGCTTCAGACAATCGCGCCGCCCCGGCGGCACAACACACAGCGGCGAAATAGAACAGACGGCTAATGTCATGAACGATACCGCCGACGAAGCGGTCCTCGCACTCCCCGACCGGACGCTCCTCGTCCTCGACGACGACCTGCCCTTCCTGCATCGCCTCGCCCGCGCCATGGAGCGCCGTGGATTCGAGGTGACCGAGGCGGAGACCGTGAGCGCCGGACTGGCCGCGGTGAACGCATCGCCGCCGGCCTTCGCGGTGGTCGACATGCGGCTCGAGGACGGCAACGGCCTCGACGTGATCAGCAAGCTGCAGGAGGTGCGACCGGATGCGCGCGCCATCATCCTGACCGGCTACGGCAACATCGCCACCGCGGTGACCGCGGTCAAGCTCGGCGCCGTCGACTACCTGGCCAAGCCGGCCGACGCCGACGAGGTGTTCGCCGCGCTGATGGCGACCGGCGAGGACAAGGCGTCGCCGCCGGAAAATCCGATGTCGGCGGACCGGGTCCGCTGGGAGCACATCCAGCGGGTCTAC
Source organism: Microbaculum marinum (assembly GCF_037855135.1). Classification (NCBI taxonomy): domain Bacteria; kingdom Pseudomonadati; phylum Pseudomonadota; class Alphaproteobacteria; order Hyphomicrobiales; family Tepidamorphaceae; genus Microbaculum; species Microbaculum marinum. Next base: position 85,893 of record NZ_JAZHOF010000005.1, on the reverse strand, counting down.
GAACTGTGCGACCGCAACGTCTCCGAGACCGCGCGCCGCCTCAACATGCACCGGCGCACGCTGCAGCGGATCCTGGCCAAGCGCGCACCGCGCTGATGCAGCGGGACCCGGACAGCGGCGTCCCGGCGTGGGACGGGTTGCCGGTCGGCGCGCGGCAGTGGAGGCGGGGGTCGACAATGGAACTCGTGGGCAAGCTAATCTGACGGGCGGGTGCGCCGCCGCCGCAGCGGAATTCGGGGGTAACAGATGATCGGCACAGTCTCGACGGGCGCCGCCCGGTTCACTCTTTCGGCGGTTTCCGCGCTGCTTGCGGCCGCCCTTTCGGCCGGCCTTGCCGGGCAGGCCCGCGCCGCCAGCATCGCTGACTTCCAGACCGTGGTGGACAGCTACCTGGAGGACCGGCGCGAGGCGGAGATGATCACGGGCGTTTCCGCCTATGTGAGCCTCGGCGATCCCGGCCCGGCGATCGAACTGTTCGCCGGCGACACGTCCGAACGGGGCGGCGTTCCGGTTTCCGGCGACACCCTGTTCCAGATCGGCAGCAACACCAAGGCCTTCACGGGTGCCCTGATCCTGGCGCTCGAAGCCGAGGGCAAGCTCGACATCGACGACACCGTCGGCGACTGGCTGCCGCTTTATCCCGAATGGAAGAACGTCACGATCCGGCGGCTCCTGAACATGACCAGCGGCCTGCCCACCTATTCGGAGAGCCTGCCGCTGAGCCGGCTCTGGGTCACCGACCCGGACCGGCACTACACCATGGAGGACCTGATCGACTACGCCTACCCCAGCGACACGGTCGATCTGCCGCCGAACGAGGGCTACTTCTACTCCAACACCAACTACGTCCTCGCCGGCATGATCGCCGAGAAGGCCTCCGGCATGTCCTACAAGGACGCCGTCGAGGAGAAGCTGTTCAAGCCGGCCGGCCTCACCGACATGCATTACGAGCCGGTCGCCTATCCGGACGCCGTGCTCGACCGTACGGCAAGCGGCTATTTCAACAACCCGGAATGCGGTCTGTACGAGCCCGATTGCGCCGAAGCGGTTCTTGCACCGATGATCGGCCGCGACGTCCGCACGACCGACGTCAGCTGGGCCGGGCCGGCCGGCGGCATCATCGGCACGCCGCGGCAACTGGCCCGCTGGATCCGCGTGGTCTTCTCCGGAAAGGTCCTGCCGCCCGAGCAGCTCGAGGAGTTCCTGTCCTTCGTCTCGACCAGGACCGGCGATCCGATCGACGATGTTACCGCGGAGGATCCGCGCGGCTTCAGCCTCGGGCTGGTTCGCGTCTTCAACCCGCAGGTCGGAAAGGTCTGGTTCTACGAGGGCGAGACGCTGGGCTACCGGATGGCGTTCCTGTTTTCCCCGGAGAGCGACGTGCTGGTCTCCGCGGCCACCAACAGCCAGCCGGCCGGGGACGAGGACCACCTCGTGCCGATGATCGCGAAACTCTACGACCTGGCACGGCAGGCCAGGGGCGAATGACCGGGGCCGGCCGCATCGAGATCTACGTCGACGCCGATGCCTGTCCGGTCAAGGACGAGGTCTACCGCGTCGCCGGCCGCAACGGGCTGAAGGTCTACGTCGTCACTAACAGCTTCATGGCCGTGCCGCGCGATCCCTTGATCGAGCGGGTCGCCGTGCCCGCCGGTCCGGATGCCGCCGACGACTGGATCGCCGAGCGGGCCGCCCGCGGCGCGGTCGTGGTGACCGCCGACATCCCGCTCGCCGACCGCTGCGTCAAGGCAGGGGCCGACGTGATCTCGCCGAAGGGAAAGATATTCGACGAGGGCACGATCGGCATGGCGGTGGCGACCCGCAACCTGATGACCGACCTAAGGTCGGCCGGCGAGACGACCGGCGGACCGGCGCCCTTCTCGGCGCGAGACCGCTCGGATTTCCTGCAGGCCCTCAATCTCGTCGTCGTCCGCCTGAAGCGCGACGGGTTCACGGCCTGACGTCACCCCGCGGGTTTTTGCGATGCCGTTCACCGGCGCACGTTGATAGTGTGGGGGTCACAGATGCCGATCCGGATGGCGCCATGAAATCCTTCGCCGAGATCGAGGCGCGTGCCGCCGAGCGCAAGGGCGGTGCGGCGGCGCTCGAGACGCTGCTGGTCAGGCCCGCAGCACCGCGCAAGCTGGCGGCGATCTCCGACGATCGCGTGCTCGCCGAGATGACGAAGCGCATATTCTCCGCAGGCTTCGTCTGGAGCGTCATCGAGAACAAGTGGCCGGGCTTCGAGGAGGCCTTCCTCGGCTTCGAGCCGAAGCGGCTGCTGTTCCAGCCCGACGACTACTGGCACGAACTGGCATCCGACACGCGCATCGTCCGCAACGCCCAAAAGATCATGGCGGTGCGCGACAATGCCCGTTTCGTGGTCGACGTTACAAACGAGCACGGGGGCTTCGGACGGTTCCTCGCGGGCTGGCCGCCGGAGGACCAGGTCGGGCTGATGGATTTCCTCGCCAAGCGCGGCAGGCGGCTTGGCGGCAACACCGGCCAGTACCTGCTGCGCTTCCTCGGCAAGGACGGCTTCATCGTCTCCAGGGACATGATCGCCTGCCTGCGCGACGCCGGCCTCGACATCGCCGAGAGCCCGACCTCGAAGAAGGACCTGCGCCGGATCCAGGACCAGCTCAACGCCTGGGCGGAGGAGAGCGGGCGCTCCTACACCGAGATCTCGCGGATCTGCGCCATGTCGATCGGCGAGAACCACGATCCGAACGCGCTGCGGGAGCGGATGCGATCGGGCGGGGAGTAGGGCGTCCCTCCTCCAGTTCGTCTAACTGGTCCTCCAGTTCAACGGCGTCCAGCAAGAAATTAATCTATTTTACATTTATGTATTGCGCACAAAAGTCAAAAAAATTGTCGACATCAAAAGTAATAACTGTAGTTTTTGAATCCGGAAGCAACTTAACTTCATGCGCATTGGGAAGATATAATGACAAAGCGATCATTGAGATCATTGCAACAGCTAATGAAACATATCCGGTCTTTATTTTAATGCTTGCACCCTCTATTTCTATTGGGTTGTTATGCGGAATATTATCTTCATAGGCACTAGCCATTTGAAATATAGCAAATATAATACTAACAAATAGAACAAAAAGTATTGACAAAAAGAGTGCATTTGTGTGCGCGAGATTTGAAAACAATGTTTCTGTTCTATGTACGTTTTCAGAAATACCACTTTGAATACTATATAGCTCCATGGAAATAATCAGTTTGCACTTGATCGAATCAACGGAAGAGGCGCCTATGCTATCGTGAATATTGCGTATTTCGGCAGCAACGTGCTCGCCTTGTTCAATAAATTTCAGCGGCGCACTGTAGTAATAGGTCATATTCCATGCGATTTTGTAGACAAAAATTGAAATAACTATCGATACTACTAGTGTCAGAAAAACCCGGAACCAAATATTATTGGCTATATTTTTCATAATTCGACATATAAAACGTTCTTTAATCTCGGTGGAAACATATAGCTATTTTATTATCGTCGTCATTATCCTCAATAATAAGTATATCTTTACTATCTCGGTCGTACTTGTGCCTATCAAGCAATTCTTCGCAGTTTTCCTCGACCTTATCGGCATAGTAATCATCGCTTCGATCGACCGCGTAAGTATCTCTGCCGCTACTCGACCCACCGCCATATTTAACTCGAACCGTGCTTCCGCTGGTGGTAGTCGAACACGCTGGGCAAACATCCAATATAATTAATTGAATAAACAGAGAGATGTCGTCCCTGTCTCCATAACTGATTCCGTCAAAATAAATCTCTCTCTCGGAAGGTCTACTCACGTTACGCAATTGACCAGTCTTAATAGCGCTTTCCAGCAAGCTCCTCTCGAAACTGCTCATATTTCGAAGAGAATTAAATGAAAAATCCTCTTGCTGAGCAAATGCAAAACTATTAGCTGCAAAAATAAAAAAGGAGGCCATTGATAGAGACGAAAGTCGCATCACGAATACCGCCCAAAAATTTAGGTCCACTGATACGTTTATATTTGTACATATCTCAAAAATGACTTAATTGCAACCAGATAGAGAATCTTGGGTAGAAATGCCCGCATAATTATTTATGTGGTCAAATCTTCAGTCAATCAGATCAAACTAGGAATAGTTCCGAACACGGTATAAGCATGTATCAAACAAACATTATAGGCGCACCGCGTAATAGGCGGAAAAATGTCAATTAATATCAGAAAATACTTTAGTGATTGGAGTCAAAAGTCAGAGAAGTTGATACAAAGTTGATGATGTATATAGCGATATCAAAAATAACTGCCGAAATATTCGACAATCGATATAAATGCCGGTTTGCACGCACCCCGCTATCACGATAGGCCCTTGACGGGCCGTGGACTGGACGCCTCAGGCCGTGCCCATCGTCGGCATGTCCGGTACCAGCATCCACACGTCGAGCGGCTGCGCCAGGCCGCGCACTGCCTGCGCCGGCTTCTTCTCGAAACCGTCGAATTCGCCGTCCGGGCAGCTTGCCTCCTCGCGGGCCCGGCACAGCAGGTCGTCGCTGACGACGATCGGCGCGCCGAGGCTGCGGGTCATCGCCTCGAGCCGGCTGGCGACGTTGACCGTCGTCCCGATCACGGCGAATTCGAGCCGTGTCGCGCCGATGTCGCCGAGCACGGCATCGCCGTAGTGCAGGCCGAAGCTGACCGGAACCGGTGCCTCGCCCCGGGCGACGCGCGCCTCGTTCCATTCGGTCGCGGACCTGAGCATGGCGCGGGCGCACCTTAGAGCGTTGCCGGCGTCGGTATCGCCGGCGATCGGGGTGCCGAAGGTTGCCATCAGGCCGTCGCCCAGATACTTGTCGAGGGTGCCGTTGTGACGGAACACCTCGCTTTCCATCAACGCGTGGAAGTCGCGCAGCGTGGCGATGATGGCGACCGGATCGCGCGTGTCGGCAAAGGCGGAGAAGCCGACGATGTCGACGAACAGGACGGCCACCTTCTGCGCGCGCACCTCCTTCAGGGGTTGGTCGTTGTGAGCCAGCTGTTCGACGACGTTGGGCGAGAAGTAGCGGGCGAGATTGGCCCGCTCCCGCTCCAGCGCCGCCTGCTGCATGACGAGGTAGTTCGAGCGGCGGACGCCGAGCGCCAGGATGCAGGCGACGATGAAGAAGACGATCGCTTCCTGGATGCGGTGCGGCGCCTCGAAGGAATTCGGGTCGAGATGCTGGAGGATGTCCGGCCAGCCTGCAAACAGGTCGCGGAACTGCACGCTGAGCTCCGGGTAGCGCGTCGGCAGCAGCATCACCACGGCGAGCGCACAGAGCCAGAGGCTTGCCGTCCAGGTGCCCATGGCGACGATGGTGCGCCAGGAATAGGACAGGGTGCCGCCGGCCAGCAGCACGAAGAAGAACACGAAACCGGCATAGCGGTACTGCATGGCCAGAGGGCCCGTGTCCGGGCTGAAGGGATTCGGCACGACCAGGGTGAAGGTCATCAGGGCGAGGTCGCAGAACATCAGCAGCAGCTCGACGCGCGACTTGCCGACGCGGCCGACCCTGAGTTGCGCCCAGCCGATCAGCGCGAAGCCGACGAGCAGCGCCTCGTAGTAGAGCTGGTCCCAGGTCCGGTTCAGGACGGCGATCAGGATCGCGATCGCGGCCAGGGCGATCCAGCGCGCCTTGACCGCCAGGATCAGTCCCTCCCGCTTGTTGCGCTCCAGTGCTTCCGCCGCGAAGCGGTCCGGCTGCGCGTTCTCGCTTCTCTCCTCGACCCGCCTGAACGCCGCGAGGATAGACCCGAATGTCGGAGTGGTGGTGTCCGTCATGCGATCAGCTCCGTCTCGCCGGTTGCCGCCGGGATGTTGCGCTATCAGAAATAGTGTCTCCTGGCACCGGCCGCCCATGCAGGAGTGAAATCCGGCAAAGCGAAAACGTTGACCTGCACCGCTAGCGGATCGACCCGATCAGGTCCGCGTCGGGAAAGCAGGTCGGCGCCATCCCGGCCTGGCGCTGCCACATGCCGATGGCGGTGCGGGTCTTGAATCCGACGAGGCCGTCGGCGCCGCCCACGTCGTAGCCCTTCGCCACGAGCCGCTCCTGCATGGCGCGCACGTCGCCGCGCCTGAACCCGGCGGTCGTGGCCCACTTGCCGGAAATGCGCGCATCGGCGCCCAGCCGGTCCGCGACATGACCGACGAACAGCGCGTAGAGGTCGGACTCGTTGTACTCCTTCAGGACGTAGAAGTTCTTCGAGACGATGAAGGCGGGGCCGAGCCGGCCGGCCGGCATCATCAGATGGCGGGCGTCGCGCGCGCTTCCCGGCAGCGGCGAGCCGTCGACGCGGGTGACGCCGGCCTTCTGCCATTCGCTCAGCGAGTAGGGCTGTTCGGGGCCCTCCACCGCGCAATTGACGGTGTCGGGGACCAGCGCCTCGTAGCCCCAGTGCTGGCCCGGCTGCCAGCCGTGCTGGCGCAGGTAGTTGGCGATCGAGGCGAGCGTGTCGGGCACCGAGTTCCAGATGTCCCGCGTGCCGTTTCCGTCGAAATCAACTGCATATTCGAGATATTTCGACGGCAGGAACTGCGGCTGCCCGAGCGCGCCGGCGACCGAACTCTTCATCTGCGACAGCGGGATGTGGTCGCCCTGCAGTATCTTCAGGGCGGCGACCAGTTCGGGCAGGAACAGGTCGCGGCGCTCGCCGACGAAGGCCCGCGTGGCGATGGTCTGGACCGCGTTCTTCGGGATCGAGGCGCGGCCGAACGCCGATTCGCGGCCCCATATCGCCACGACGATCTCCCTCGGCACGCCGTAGCGCCGTTCGACGGCGTCCAGCGTCGACTTCCACTGGCCCATCAGCCCGCGGCCGATACCGACCAGCGGCGCGACGTTGGCCTCGGCCATGTACCGGCCCGGCGCGGAAAACTCCGACTGCCAGTTCACCTGGGGCCCGGTGCCGGAGGGATCGAGCCCCGGCAGGGACCAGTCGAGCCCGATGCCGCCGAGCGCCTGGTCGAAGGTCGTTCGCGACACGCCCTGGCGGCTGGCCGCCGGCCACACCGTCTGCTCGAGCCAGCCGCGGAACTGCCCTTCCAGGGCCTGCTTCGACTGCGCGCTCGCGGACTGGGGCGCCAAGGCCGCGACGACCAGGGCCAGGAGGAGAGATATCAGCTTCACTGCGTGGTCCCCGTCTCGAAAGGGCGGCATCAGCGTCCGCCCGTCACGTCCAGAAGCGCACCGGTGACGTAGGAAGATGCATCGTCGAGCAGCCAGACGATCGCCTCGCCGACCTCCTCGGCAGTGCCGGCGCGCCTCAGCGGCGTTCCGCCGCCGAGCGTGTTGGCGCGCTCGGGCTGGCCGCCGCTTGCGTGGATGTCGGTCACGATCAGTCCGGGCCGGATCGAATTGACGCGGATCCCCTCCGGTCCGAGCTCCTTCGACATGCCGATTGCCATGGTGTCCATCGCGCCCTTGCTCAGCGCGTAGTCGATCCGCTCGTCGGCGCCGCCCAGACGGGCCGCCGCCGATGAAACCACGACCACGCTGCCGCCGTTGCCGCCGCGCCCGGTCGACAGGCGCCGCGCCGCCTCCCGCGCGGTCAGCGCCGCGCCGAGGATGTTGACGTCGAACACTTTGCGCAGGCGTTCCACCGGCATGTCGGCCAGCTGCGCCGCGACATCGAGGATGCCGGCGTTCACGACGACGCCGTCGAGCTTGCCGAACGCGGCTTCGGTGGCGTCGAACATGGCTATCACGTCGGCCTCCTCGGCGACGTCTCCCTTTATCGCGATCGCCTTGCCGCCCGCGGCCTCGACCGCCTTCACGGTGGCGGCCGCCGCCTCGGCGTTGCCGGCGTAGTTGACGCCGACGGCCCAGCCGCGGGCCCCCGCCAGCCGCGCCGTCGCCGCCCCGATGCCACGGCTCGCGCCGGTAATCAGAATGGTCTTCGACATGCAGTTCCCTCACCCGTTGGTCTTGCTGATATCGGTCGCGGGGGTCTGGCGATCGGCGGTACGCGGGCCCCTAGATTGCCGTCTCGTCGAACCGCATGGTCGGATCCGCCAGACCGTGCAGGCGCAGCGCGGCGCAGCGGGCGAACCGTAGCATCATCGCCCGTCGCGTCGCGCCTGAGAGGCGGTGCTCCGGGGCGTCGTCGAGGATCTCCGCGCCATAGGCGTCGGCTGCGATGAAGCCGGCTTCGGCGGGGAAGATCTCCCGGCCGAGCGCCGGCGGCGCGGCGAAGAAGAGCCGGTCGCAGTGCAGCCGGTACTCCGGCCACTTGGCGTCCGCCCGCAGGTCGGCCAGGCTCGACTTGATCTCGACGATCCAGAAGTCTCCCCTGGGCGACAGCGCGACGATGTCGGCTCGGCGGCCCGAGGCGAGCGGCAACTCGGTGACCAGCGAGAACCCGAGCGCGCGCAAGAGCCGCCCGGTGCCCCGCTGCACCGCCAGCGCCGCCTCGGACTGGCGGCCGTCCGCCAGAAGCTCCGCAGTGCTCGGTGCGAACATGTGCCTAGCTGTCGCCGACCCGATCGAGATAGGCGATGATATCGGAGATCTGCTCGGGTTCGAAGGTGAACTCCGGCATTTCCTGGCCTTCGTGGCCGACCACGATACCTTCCGCCAGCGCCTCCTCCAGATTCTCCAGCGGCCATTTCGACTTGAACGTGCGGAACGGCGGCGCATCGGGATTGGGGCTTTCGCCCGTCGCCTCGATCGCATGGCAGCCGGCGCACCTTTGCTCGACGAGAGCATGCCCGGCCTCCGGATCGTCGGCCGCCTGCGCGGCGCAGCCCAACAGCGCGGCGAACGCACCGGCGGCAAATCCAACCTGTCTGATCATTCACTCCTCCTTCCGCACGCGAATCGGTGCGGATCTTCCTGGCGAGGGTAGGACGAGCCGCCAGCGGACGGAAGAACCTCGCCCGGCGCCCATCGCCGCCCGGCTCCCGATCCCGGACAGGGGCCGCAGACGGGCAGTGTCGGCGGACAATCGGCTGGAAAGATGGCGGCTTCAGCCGCAGACGTCCCTGACCTTGGCGATCAGGGCGTCGGCTGCGACGTCCAGGGCACCGAACTGGCCGTGCAGGTCGAATCCGTTTGCCGCCTGCAGGCTGCGGCCGGTGCCCGACGACAACAGCCAGACGTCGCCGCGCGTGTTGCTCTCGAGCAGAAAGACCTCGCCGGTATCGGCATCGCGGACGATGTCGTGACCCAGCAGCGGGATTTCCGGAAATGCGGAATGGGCCCTCTCGCCGAGCGCGATGACCTCCTCGTCATCGGTAAGCGTGTAGTGCGATGTCTTCTTGTTGGAGACCACGGGGGCTCCGCCGACGCCCGCAGCGCCCTTGAAGCCGTCCCGGGATTCCAGCGGCCGGAAGCCGTTGTCGGCCTCGCATCGGATGGCGAACAGGGTGCGGCCGAACAGGGTGGTGATGCGGTAGTGGTTGGCCCAGCGGCCGGTATAGACGAACTTCTGGGCCACCATCGGCGCGTTGCGGCCGGGATGGTCGTCAGGGTAGCTCTCCGGCGCGGCGTAGCGGACGCGGCCGGTCTTCTTGATGACGATCCCGGCAGCCTTGCGGGCGAGATCCGGCTTGACGATGACGTAGTCGCCCCATTGCTTAGGATCGAGCTTCGTCTCGGGAGTGATCACCTCCCAGTCGGGAACCGGCAGTCCGGCGGCGCGGTAGCGGCGGTATTGCTCGCTTTTCGGCAGATCATGGCCTTCGAAGACCGTGGCATGATCAATGCGGAAGCGCCGCAGTTCCATCATCGAGACGACGACGGTTGGCTGGCCGGCGGCTTGTTTCAGGATTTCCGGGTTTTCTTCCTTGTTCTTGGCAATCAGCACTCCTATTTCCGGGGCACGGGCCGAAATGCGGCGGGCGATTTCCTGGAAGTCTTCGATGGACTGTCGTTCCGGCCAGTGGACGAGTATCAGATTGGGCATGGATCGGCGGTGTACCCGGTTGTCGCGTCGCCGCGCTGCCTAGCCCGATAGGACGGGCCGGTCAAACGGCCAATTTGCTGGAAAGGTCGGCTCATGACGACAGACACTCCCCCGTCTGCGGCAAGGAACGCTGCCGCGCTTTTTCCGACGACCGCAGAGACCCGTCCGGTTACCCGCGATCTCAGGGACTGGGTCCTCGACAAGGGGCACATGAGTGCCGACCTCGGCGAGTTCATCGGCGGGCTCGCCGGCAAGCTGGTCGTCGCCGGCATTCCCGTCTACCGGATCACCAGCGGCATCCCGATCCTGCATCCGCTGATCCGCGCCGAGACCGCCATCTGGATGGAGGGGGCGGGCATCTCCTGGCGGCAGTTCCCGCAGTCGCTGTCGAGCGAGAAGATGTACACGAACAGCCCGCTCTACCACGTCTACAAGAGCGGCAAGACGGTGCGGGTCGCCGTGAAACCGGAGCCGGAACCGGGCGAGTTCGGCATTCTCGCCGACCTGCGCGCCGAAGGCGCGACGGACTACGTTGCGTTTCCGCTGACCTATTCCGACAGCACCAACAAGTCGCTGACGCTGGCGACGCGCCACCCGAACGGATTTTCCGACGCGCACATCGACATCATGGAATCGATCCTCAAGCCGATCGCGCTGGTGTTCGAGATCCACACGCAGCGCCGCTCCGCGGTGACGCTGCTGGGCACCTATCTCGGCCGCTCCACGGCGCCGCGCGTGCTGGCAGGCGAGATCCTGCGCGGCGACGGCCAGCAGATCGAGGCGATCATCTGGTTTTCCGACCTGCGCGGCTTCACCGACCTCTCCGCAAAGTTCACCCCGCGTGAACTGGTCGACGTGCTCGACTTCTACTTCGAGAGCATGACCGACGCGGTGGAGGCGCACGGCGGCGAGGTGCTGAAATTCATCGGCGACGCGGTGCTGGCGATCTTCACGTTCACCAACGAATCCGAGGCGCGCAAGGCGGCGACCGACGCGCTGCAGGCGGCCCACGAGGCAGTCGACAGCCTGTCCCGGATCAGCGACGCCACGTTCTCCGCCTGCGTCAAGAGCCTGTCCGTCGGCATCTCGCTGCACATGGGCGCCGTGTTCTACGGCAATGTCGGTGGCCGCGAGCGGCTCGACTTCACGGTGATCGGCGAGGCGGTCAACATCGGCAGCCGCATCAACGAGCTGACCCGCGACCTCGGTCACACCATCCTGGCGAGCGAGGACTTCGTCGAATACGCCGAGGCGGCCTTCGCCGAGGTCGGTACCTATCCGTTGCGCGGGGTCCGCCAGCCGCAGCGCGTCTTCCATCCCGAGTTGCCGACGACGGACGCGGGCCTGACGCTGCCGGCCCCGGAGCAGACTGTCGCCACGCAGAGGGCCGCCCTGCAGGGCGCGGCGGCTCAAAGCGTGATTTCGGCTCCCTGACGGGCAAACCGGGCGCCTGGGAAACGTCTCTCCGCCTCCATCGCATAGTTGTCCAGCGCTTCGTCGGAGCGATCGGGATGGTGATGGAAGATCACCGGCCTGTGGACGCCGGCACGCTCGGCGAGCTTCAGCCCCTCCTGCCAGGTGGAGTGGCCCCAGCCGACATGGGCGTTGTACTCGCTGTCGTCGAACATGCCGTCGTAGATCATGACGTCGGCTCCGCGCACGAAATCCTCCACCGCGGCATCGATCGCGGCATTGCCGTGCTCGTGGTCGGTCACCGTCACCAGGGTCCTGCCGCCGCTCCTGAAGCGGTAGCCGACCGCGCCGTTGGGGTGGTTGAGGGCGAGGGTCTCGACATCGATGCCGCCGCCGAGATGCAACGTCTTCGGCGGCGCGAAGGTCAGGCACCTGCAGGCCGCCAGATGATCGAACGCGACGGGGAAGATCGGCGGCGACATTACCCGGCAGAGCACGTCCTTGGGATCCTGCTCGCCTTCCAGGTGTCCCGCCCAGAGGCGCAGGGTGGCGGCGGGATTGTAGGCCGGCGCGAAGAAGGGCAGGCCGCAGATGTGGTCGAGATGGAAATGGGAGAACAGGATGTCGATGTCGGCCGCCGCGCTGCTGGTCAGCCTGCGGCCGAGCGCCCGGGCCCCCGAGCCGCAGTCGATCAGTACCGACCGGCCGCCGATCTCCAGCTCCATCGACGTCGTTTCGCCGCCGTAACGCTCCGTTTCAGGACCGGCCGCCGGGGTCGAGCCCCTGACACCCCAGAGGCGTAGGGTCATTGCCGGCTCGCCGCCTGAAGCCATCAATTGGTTCCGTGGTTGGGCAACTGTCCCCGCAGTTCGGCCAGATCGCGGGTAGTGCGTTCGAGACGGCGCGCCAGCACCCGCATGATCTCGAGCGATACCTCGGGGAACTCCTGAAGGATGCGGAAGAAGTTATCCTTGGAAATCGTCAGCGCCGTGACATCCGTCGCCGCGGCAACGGTCGCGGTGCGCGGCGTGTCGCAGAGGAGGGACATCTCGCCGACCACGTCGTTCTTCTTGATCTCGGCGACCTTGCGCTGCTCGCCGCCGCCGGAATCGACCAGCACCTCGCCCACTCCGTCGAGAATGATGAATGCCGAATCGCCCGGTTCCCCCTGTTTGCAGAGCACCTCTCCGGCCCGAAACATCGATCGCTCGGAGATGAAGGCGAGCAAGCGCAGCTTGCCCGGATCGATCGTCCTGAACATCGGGATCGTCCGAAGTGTCTCGACTTCCGTATTGATGCTCATATCACCAATCCCGTCCTCGACCGTCGCCGGGGCTAACCGGCCCCCGCGGCCTCGCCGCCCCGCACGACCGCAGCGACCTCATCATAGCTCCCGGATGCCGCCAGCCGGCCGTTCGACATCACCAGCACGGTGTCGAACCCCCTGGCGCCCTCCAGCTGTTCCATTCCGATGACGAGAGTAGCCCCTTCGGTCTCCTCGCGCACCGTTTGCAGCAGCGGATCGTCGCCGCTGGAGAAAAAGCCGTCGAAAATCGCCACGTTCGACCGTTTCATGAGCGCGCGCACGAGCGCGATGCGCTGGCGCTGGCCGGGCGACAGGCGCGATCCCGCCACGCCGACATTGTAGTCGAGGCCCGCACGCTGGATCTGGCCCTGCAGCCCCATGTCGACAATCACATCGCGGATGATCCGTTCCACCCGCTCATGGCTGCCGCGGCGGTCGACCCGCGTCTTGCCGAACAGCACGTTGTCCTCGATCGACAGCGGCGCGATCAGCAGTTCCGGATCGAAGGGCACGAAATGGGCATCCTCCTCGGCTTCCACAAGCCTGCGGAAGATCGGCCGTGCCGCGACGATCCGGCGCTCCCGCTCCTCGTCGAGCACCTCGAGGCGGTGGCGAGCCGGAACCAGTTCGAAAGCCAATCCGATCAGGTCGGCGCGCTCGCCCTTCGACAGCTTCCCGATGCCCTGCTTGTCGACCCGCTTGATCATCACGTCGTAGGTCGGCATCTCGTCGGGCGTGATGAACGAGAACTCGGCCAGCAGCGAGCCCTCGCCCGACAGCTGCGCGAACAGTTCGATCATCGTGCGGGCGATCTCGACGCCCATCTGCAGGAACTCGTCGGTCAGCTTGGCCTCATCGAGGAACCGGATCACCAGAGGGTCCCTGGCCAGGTCGCGCATGCCGACGGTCGGGTCGGAGGGCAGCGCGAACAGCACGTTCTCGGCCAGAGTCGCACTCGGATTGAGACGGTCGGCGTCCCACAGCTCGACCAGATCGGCTGCCTGCGGATCGGCGAGTATCCGCTCGGCGGCCTTCTTGCGCGCGGCAATCAGTTCGGCGACCGGCGCGCCGGGCGCCTTCGGATCGATCCTGGCCTTGAGTCCGAGGCGGAAGGCGTCGTCGCCCAGGCCGACCTCTTCGAGCAGTGCAAGCGAGCGCTCGTCGAGTTCGGCGACATCGGAGACCTTCGCCTCCGACAGATCGTCCCAACGTGCCGATATCGGGAACCAGGTGTTGCCGGTCTTCTCTGCCTCCTCGACCATCCGCTTGGCCAGCGACGTGTCGGGCCAGCCGTCGCCCAGAACCGGGCGATGCCTCAGCCCATAGGTCAGGTTGCCGCGAATGGTCTCCGAGAATACGTAGGGATTGGCACCGACATACGCAATCGAGCGGCCGAGCACGGCCTCGGGCAGCGTCTCGATATCGCGGCCGCCGATCTTCACCTCGCCGCCGTTGGGAACCACCAGTCCGGCCATTACCTCCAGCAGGTCGCCGCGCCCGTCCGTGTCCTCGCCGACGACCGCGACCGTGGCGCCCTGCGGTATTCGCGCCGAGACATCGGTCAAGGGATGTCCGGCACCGTTGTAGGTGACGGATTTCAGCTCGATCTCGCCGCTCAGGCGCTCGACGCCCTCGGCGTCGTCGATCAGCAGCGGCAGCGGCTTGACGTCGGGGACGTCGAAGTTCTCGACCACCGTCTGGTACTTGATCTCGACGTCGGCGCGGGCCTGATAGAACGCCAGAAGCTCCTTCCAGGGGCTGGCAAGGTCCTTGTAGGCGGCCAGCACGGCGACCAGCGCGCCGAAGCTGAGGTCGCCCTTGATGACGAGGTAGCCGCCGATCGAATAGAAGAAGAACGGCGTCAGCTGGTTGATGAAGTTGTTGACGAACTTGATCAGGAAGCGGAGCTGAAAGCCGCGGTAGCGGATGTCGAAGTTGGTGTAAAGCCGGTCGGACAGGTCGGCGAGGTGCCAGGCGCTGGTGTCGTTGGCATGAATCTCCCTGACGCCGGAGATCGTCTCGCCAATGCGGTCGGCCATCCGCCGGACATTGATCACGCGTTCGCGCGCCAGTCGGTTCACCTTGGCCTGCAGCCAGGGGATGATCCACATCTGCAGCGGATAAAGAGCGATAGCCGCGGCGCCCAGCATGAGATCCTGGGCGAAGATGAAGTAGAGATAGACGATCAGCGTACCGCCCTGGAACGCGGGCAGCGCGATCGCGTCGCCGATGTAGTCGCCGAGCGGCTCCACCTCCGAGGTGATCATCGGAATGATCTCGCCCTGGCTCACCTGCCGGAAGCGCGGCAGACGGAAGCGCAACACCCGCTGATAGAGGTCGTAGCGCAGGCGGCGCAGCATCCGCTCGCCGAGCAGGTTCTTGGCTGTGTTCAGCCAGAACTTGATGCCGTTGTTGATGATGACCAGCGCCAGGAACAGAAAGCACAGGGTGAGCAGGTAGGGCACCTGGTCGAGCTGGATGCCGAGAATCGGCACCGGCTGCGGCCAGTTCGTGCCCTGCAGCGCCTGGTTGACGATCTGCTTGGGCAGGTCGAGGGAATAATAGATCAGCGGGAACGAGCAGAACGTGACCATCAGGATGATGATCTGTTCACGCTTGCTGTGCTTCCAGATGTACCGGAAGAGCGACGGATCCATGAACCTCCCCCCGGGCAGGACGGCTAACCAGCGACGCGAAATGCCGGCCCGTGGCACCCGGAGCAGACATTAGCCCGTTCGCGCCCCGTGGCAAACGGCAAGTGACCTATTGCTTTCGATACAGATAATAGCGGCCGGGGCGGATGCCCTCGGGCAGCGGCAGCTCGTCGAAGCCGGGCAGGTCGAGCGCGTGTCCGCTGACGACGACGGCGCCGGGTGCCGCGCGGTCTGCGACCATCGGCGACAGCCAGGACCTGCGGGAGAGATCGTCGGTCGGGTCGCCGTTCGACAGGTCGGCATGAATCAGAGCGGCCGCCGCGCCGACGCGCGGACCGCAGAACGGCAGCGTGTCGCGGATCTCGCCGAGGATGACGTGGTCGGAATCCGGGATCGACCTCGGCGAGGCCGTGATCTTGCGCTCGAACACGAAGATTTCCCTGTCCGGCAGCTTCTCGCGCAGGTGGTCGAAGGTGCGCCCGTTGCCGAGACCCAGTTCGAGCACCGGTCCGGGTACCCCCGCGATCAGTGCCGCCGCATGGTCGAGGATGCTGCGTTGGGCGACCAGGCGGTTGATCATGCTGTCCAGGCGACTCATGGCTGCGGCCGGTCCTTCATGTTGCGCGTGAGCGCCGTGCCCGATGCTGGCGGTGTCATAGGCGAAGCAGAGAAAGTCGACAACCCGATTGCCCCGTCGGCTCTCGAAGCGTAGGTTCGCCGCGTTCGTGCCGGGGGCAGCCGTGCGGCAATCCAGCGTCCACACTCTTTGCGACATGCCAAACGCCAAGCCGAAGATTCTCATCTACAGTCACGATTCCTTCGGCCTGGGACACCTGCGCCGCTGCCGCGCGATAGCCCACTCGCTGGTCGGCGACAATCCGGACGTGTCGGTGATGATCCTGTCCGGCTCGCCGATCATCGGCTCCTTCGAGTTCCGCTCGCGGGTCGACTTCGTCCGCGTGCCGGGCGTCACGAAGCTGCGCGACGGCGCCTATACCTCCCTCAGCCTGCCGCTCGACATCGAGCACACCATGGCGATCCGCACCTCGATCATCGACCGGGTGGCGGAGGTGTTCGAGCCGGACATATTCATCGTCGACAAGGAGCCGCTCGGCCTGCGCGGGGAGGTGCGCGAGACGCTCGAACGTCTGCGCAACGACGGCGTCCATCTCGTCCTGGGTCTGCGCGACGTCATGGACGATCCGGAGGTGCTGCGCGAGGAATGGGAGCGCAAGCGCGCCCCCGCCGCGCTGGAGGACATCTACGACGACATCTGGGTATTCGGCCTGAAGCAGATATTCGATCCGCTGGAAGGCGTCGGCATCGCCAGCAGCGTCTACGACAAGACGCTGTTCACCGGCTATCTGCGCAGCCAGCCGCCGAACGACGCGCACACACCCGACGCGCTGCCGTTCGGCGAGGATCCCTTCCTGCTGGTCACGCCGGGCGGCGGCGGCGACGGCGTCGAGCTGGTCGACTGGGTGATCCGCGCCTACGAGGCGCGCACGCGACCGCTGTTTCCGGCCCTGATCATACTCGGGCCGTTCATGGAGGCCTCCCACCAGATCGCCTTCATGGAGCGGGCCGAGCAGGTCCGCGACCTGGAGGTGAAGCGCTTCACCGCGAACATGGAGCCGCTCCTGCAGGCGGCGACGGGCGTCGTCGGGATGGGCGGCTACAACACCTTCTGCGAGATCCTGTCCTTCAACAAGCCGGCACTGCTGGTGCCGCGCGTCGTGCCGCGCCAGGAACAGATGATCCGCGCCCTCAAGGCCGAAGAGGCCGGGCTGCTGAGCGTGCTGCCGATCGACCTCTATCCCGACACCGGCCGGATGATCGACGCCCTGGCGCGCGTGTCGCGCCAGAATCCCCCGTCCGCCAAGGGGATCCCGGGCCTTCTGGACGGGCTCGACCGGATCAACGAGCGCGCGGCCGACATCCTGCAGGCGCGCTCTGCGGCCTACGCGCCGCAGTCCGCCGCGGCGTCCTGATCCCGGCCGATGCCGCGCGTCGCCGTCCTCGTCAAAGGGTATCCGCGGCTGTCGGAAACCTTCATCGCGCAGGAGATCCTCGGCCTCGAGCAGCGCGGCATCGAGGTGCTGATCGTCTCGTTGCGCAGGCCGACCGATCCGGACGTCCACGACCTGCACCGCAGGATCAGGGCCGAAGTCCTGTATCTGCCGGAATACCTGAAGGACGATCCGAAGCGCGTCCGGCTGGGGCGGCGCCATTCCGAAGGGCTGTCCGGCTACCGTGCCGCGGAGGCCGCGTTCCGGCGCGACCTCGACCGCGACCGGACGGTCAACCGCTGGCGCCGCTGGGGCCAGGCGCAGGTACTGGCGCGCGAGCTGCCGGCCGACGTCGGCTGGCTCTACGTGCACTACCTGCACACGCCCGCCTCGGTGGCGCGCTATGCGGCGAAGCTCACCGGCCTCGGCTGGTCGTTCTCGGCGCACGCCAAGGACATATGGACCACCGCCCAGTGGGAACTGAAAGACAAGCTCCGGGATGCGGTCTGGGGCGTGACCTGCACTGCGGCCAACCGGGATTATCTGGCTGGCCTCGCCAACCGCCCCGGCAAGGTCGGTCTGGTCTATCACGGGCTCGACTTCTCCAGGTTTCCCGATGCCGACGAGCCATCCGGCCACGATGGCGGCCGGGCCGGCGCAATCCGCATCCTCTCCGTCGGCCGCGCGGTGGAGAAGAAGGGGTTCGACGACCTGATCCGCGCGCTTGCCGGTCTCGGCGATGCGATCGACTGGCGCTTCGAGCATATCGGCGGCGGCGCGCTGCTGAAGAAACTCAAGGCCCAGTCCGAGCGGCTCGGCGTTGCCGATCGCATCTCGTTCCTGGGGGCGCTGTCGCACGACAAGGTGATAGAGGCCCTCCGCCGCGCCGATCTCTTCGTCCTGCCGAGCCGCATCGCCAGGTCCGGCGACCGCGACGGCCTGCCCAACGTGCTGATGGAGGCGCAGGCCCTCGGTGTCGCCTGTATCGCCACCCCCGTTTCGGCGATCCCCGAATTGATCGACGACGGCCGCACCGGCGTGCTGGTGCCGCCGCGCGACCCTGCCGCACTGGCCGAGGCCATCTGCGACCTTGCCGGCGATCCCGTCCGCCGCGCCGCGATCGTGCGGGCCGGATACGAAAGGGTACGCGGCGAGTTCGACACCGCGCCCGGCCTCGACCGGATCGCCACGATGCTGAAGGACGCGCTCGCCCGGAAGGCGGCCTGAGCAACCCGGCATGAGGATCGCCTTCTACGCGCCGATGAAACCGCCGGACGACCCGGTCGTCTCCGGCGACCGGGAAACCGCGCGACTGATCCTGCGGGCGCTCGCCGAGGAAGGTCACGAGGTCGCGCTCGCCTCGCGGCTGAGGAGCTGGCAACGGACGCCGGACGAGGCGCGCTATGCCGAAATCCTGGAGCAGGCGAAGGCTGAGTGCGAAAGGTTGCTCGGCGAACCGCCTTTTCCGGACGTCTGGATCACCTACCACCTCTATCACAAGGCGCCGGACCTGATCGGGCCGACGGTCGCCGACGGACTCGCCATTCCGTACGTCGTCCTGGAGGGCTGCCGGGCCGCCAGTCGGGCAACTGGACCGTGGGCCCGGGAGTTCGCCGACGCCGACCGGGCGTTGAGGCGCGCCGACGCCGTCGCTGCCCTGCATAAAGAGGATGCAGAGGGGCTGGAGACGTTCCTTCAATCAGGTCGGCTACACCGGCTCAGCCCGTTCGTCGACGCGGCGCGCTTCGACGCGGTGGCAGCGCGGGAGCGTGACGGCGACCCGCCGGCTCTCGTGGCGGTCGCAATGATGCGCCCGGGCGACAAGGAAGCGTCCTACCGGCTGCTGGCCGACGCGCTGGCCCGCCTCTCCGGCCGGCCGTGGCGCCTGATCCTGGCCGGCGACGGCCCGTTGCGCGACGATATCCTGGCGCTGTTCCCGCGCGACCGGCTCGACTGGCGCGGCGCCGTGCCTCCCGAAACCGTCGCGGATGTCTATGCCGAGGGCGACATCTTCGTCTGGCCCGCGATCAACGAGGCCTTCGGCGTTGCATTGCTGGAGGCGCAGGCAGCCGGCCTGCCGGTCGTGGCGGGACAGTCCGGAGGCGTGCCGGACATCGTGCGGACCGGAGAGACCGGTCTCGTGGTGCCCGAGGGTGATGCCGTCGCCTTTTCCGATGCATTGGCAACGCTCATCGACCATGCCGATCTGCGCCGAGACTATGGACGCGCCGCTGCCGCACATATCCGGCAGCGCCACGATATTGCCACGGCGCGGCGCACGCTTGCGGGCATTCTGGAGGCGGCCGAAGCCGGCCACTCCCGCCGCCGGGCAGCGTCTGGCGTACCGTCATGAAAGCCCTCGTCTACGTCCAGCATCTGCTCGGCACCGGCCACGTGGTCCGCGCCGCCGCGCTCGGGCGTGCGCTCACGGCGCGAGGCGTCGAGGTCACGCTGGTGTCCGGCAACCGGGTGCCGCCGACGGTCGATAGCCACGGCCTGAGAGCGATCGAGCTGCCCGCTGCCCGATCGGCCGACGAAAGCTTCTCCGCCGTGGTCGACGAGGCGGGACGACGGATCGATGAGGGCTGGAAGGACCGCCGGTGCCGCCAGCTCCTGTCGCTCTTCGACGAGGTGGCGCCGGACATCCTGGTCACCGAGACATGGCCGTTCGGCCGCAACGCATTCGCCTTCGAGCTGGAGCCGCTGATGCGGGCGACGCGCGAACTGGTGCCGCGGCCGCTGGTCGCGGCCTCGGTACGCGACATTCTCGTCCGCAAGCCGGAAGCTGACAAGGAACGGCGAATGGCCGAGCGCGCGCGGTCCTTCTGCGACCTGGTGCTCGTGCACGGCGACCCCCGGTTCATTTCCTTCGGCGAGAGCTTCCCGTTCGCCGCCGATATCGCCCGTCTGGTCCGCTACACCGGATATATCGACACCGGTACCGGCGCTCCGGAGCCGCCCCCGGGCGACGGGCAGGACGAGGTGGTCGTCTCCTGCGGCGGCGGGGCCGTCGGCGCCGCCCTGCTGGAGACCGCGCTGTCGGCACGCGCCCTGTCTGAACGCGCAGGCAATGCGCGCTGGCGGGTGCTGGTCGGCAGCGATCTCGACGACCTCGTGCTGGCCGACCTGAAGACCAGGGCGGGTCCCGGCATCCTCGTTGAGCGGGCGCGTCGTGACTTTCCCGGCCTGCTGCGGCGCGCGCGCCTGTCGGTCAGCCAGTGCGGCTACAACACTGCCGTCGACGTTCTAGCTGCCGGCTGCGCCGCCGTCTTCGTGCCGTTCGCCGCCGGGGCGGAGACCGAACAGACGCAGCGTGCCGCCGTTCTCGCCGAACGCGGTGCCGCGGCGGTCGTCGAGGAGACCGGGCTTACGCCGCAGCGGCTGGCGACGGCGATCGACAAGGCACTGGCGCTGCCGAAGACGACGCTTGCGCTGGACCGCGACGGCGCGCGTCACGCCGCCGCCCTTCTCGTCGACACCCTGAACCAGATCCGCGGAGAGCCGGCATGAGTCCGGCGGAGTTCGAGAGCCGTCTTGTCTCCCGCCTGGACGGGCTCGCCGGCGATGGCCAGAGCATTGACTTCTGGTGGCGCGACGACGATGCCGTCGAGCCGACGGCGGACCTCGACAGGCTGATCGCGATCGCCGAGCGGCACGCCGTTCCGGTTGCGCTCGCCGTGATTCCCGAACCGGCGAGACCCGAACTCGGGCAGCGGCTTTCGGATGCGCCCGGGGGTATTGTCGTCTTCCAGCACGGCTTCGTCCATCGCAATCATGCGCCGAAGGGCGAGAAGGCGGCCGAACTCGGTGCCCACCGCGCCGCCGATACCGTGCTCGGCGAACTGCGGAGCGGCAACGACAAGCTGACCGAACTGTTCGGGGAGAGGTTCCTCCCGGTCCTGACGCCGCCCTGGAATCGCGTCGGTGACGAGGTCGCCGCACGCCGCGGCGAGGCCGGACTGACCTGGCTGTCGACCTTCGCCCGCATGCACGCCGGCGACGACGCCTGCGTGAACACCCATGTCGACGTCATCGACTGGAAGGGCAGCCGCGGGTTCGCGGGGTTCGATAAGATGTCGAGAGTGCTGGACGAGGAACTCGAGCGGCGCGTGGCCGGCGACAGGTCTCCGATAGGGCTGTTGACGCACCACCTCGCCCACGACGAGGGGGTCTGGTCGTTCCTGGATTGCTTCCTGTCCCTCGCGGCCACCCATCCTGCGGCCAGTTGGCCGGCCCTCGCAGACCTGTTCGGCGGCGAGGGCGCCTGAGTCAGGCGGCCGGCCGGATCAGCCGCAGGCGCCAGCGCACGTTCTTCGACTGGCTCGTCAGCTCGAGCGCGTCGAGGATGTCCCAGTAGGGGTCCTCGCAGGCCGTCTCCATCGCCCGGACCTTGGCGTAGCCGCCGCCGGTCTCCTTCCAGGGCGCGTACATCGAGACGGCGATGACGCCGCCGGGCGCGAGCCAGTCGGAATAGCGCCGCAGTTCCGCGCCGGGGTCGTCGGCGAAATGCAGGACCTCGTTGAAGACGATTGCCGTGAACGCCTCGCCGGGATCGGGAGCGAAGGAGGACAGATCGGCGGCCACGAGTCGCGAACGACCCTCATCGACCTTGGCCAGCGCCAGCGCCTCGCTCGAAATGTCGACGCCGACATAGGTTTCGAGCGCCGCCCCGTCGAGGTGGCCGAACAGGACGCCTTCGCCGCAGCCGACATCCAGGACCCGGGCTCCGGTATCGGTCGCTCTCAGCCAGCCGGCGATGGCCCCGGTGCGGGCGATCTCCTTGATGTCGAGCAGGAAGCGCCAGCGGCCTTCGCGAAACTCGGCATCCCATTCCTCGCCGGTCGCGGCGTTCGGCATGACAGGTCCTTTCGTGGAGTCGGTGCTATGTCTTGTAGGGATCGGCTGCGTCGCGCAACCCGTCACCGAGGAAATTGAACGCCAGCACCACGATGATCACCGGGATGACGGGCGCCATCAGCCACGGATAGACGGTAACGATGGTGATGTTCTGCGCTTCGTTGAGCAGCACGCCCCAGCTTACCGCCGGACGACTCAGGCCAAGGTTGAGGAAGGACAGGGCCGTCTCCCCGAGGATCATGTTGGGAATGGCCAGCGTCGCGCTCGCCACCAGATGGCTGGTGAAGCCGGGCAGCAGGTGCTTGCCGATGATGCGCCGCGGCCGCGCTCCCATCAGCACCGCGGCGCGGGCATAGTCCTCCTCGCGCAGCGACAGCAGCTTGGAGCGCACCGCGCGTGCCAGCCCGGGCCAGTCGAGCATGCCCAGGATCACCGTGATGCCGAAATAGATCCAGATCGGGCTCCAGGTCACCGGCAGTGCCGCCGAAAGCGCCATCCACAACGGCAGTTCGGGAATGCAGCGCAGGATCTCGATCAGACGGTTCACGGCGGAATCGACGAAGCCGCCGAAATATCCCGCGATTCCCCCGAAGAACATGCCCAGCACGATCGAGATGGTGACGCCGACGATGCCGATCGTCAGCGACAGGCGTGCACCGTAGACCAGGCCGGAAAAGACGTCGCGGCCGAGCCGGTCGGTGCCGAGTAGGAAGAGCGTGCCGCCATCGGCCGGGCAGACCAGGTGGAACCGCCCCGGAATGAGGCCCCAGAACTCGTAGGGCGCGCCGAGGCAGAGGAACCGGAGCGGCTGCACCCCGTCCGGGTCGGGGCCGTACCGCCAGGACAGCGTCTCCATGTCGAGTTCCGCCGTGTAGCCGCGCACGAAGGGGCCGACGAACCGGCCCTGATCGAAGAAGTGGATGGCCTGCGGCGGGGCATAGAGAAAGTCGTCGTTGCGCTGGTTGGCGCCGTAGGGCGCGATGATCTCGGCGAACGGAACCGCCATGTAGAAGATGAGCAGCACGATGCCCGCGGCGACGGCGATCTTGTGGCGCCGGAACTTCCACCAGACGATCCGCCATTGCGACGCCTGATAGTATCGTTCGCGATCGGGGTCGGCCGGCGCCTCGCGGTTCGGGTCGAACGGCTCGGTATCGACGAAATGCTTCGGCTTGTCGTCCGCCATACTCATCGGCCAGCCTCCCTATCGCCCGGCTTCGGCGCCGAGCCGGATGCGCGGGTCGACGACCGCGAGCAGAAGGTCGGAGATCAGCATCCCCACCAGTGTCAGAACCGAGACGAACAGGATGATGAAGCCGGCGAGGAACTGGTCCTGGCTCTGCAGGGACGTCAGCAGGATCGGCCCGACCGTCGGCAGGTTGAGGACCACCGACACGATCACCGATCCCGACACCAGCGAGGGGATGATGTTGCCGATGTCGGCGATGAAGGGATTGAGTGCCATGCGCATCGGATACTTGACCAGCAGCCGCGCCTCGCGCAGGCCCTTTGCACGGGCCGTCGTCACGTATTGCTTGTGCAGTTCGTCGAGCAGGTTGGCGCGGAGCCTGCGGATCATCCCGGCCGTCCCGGACGTGCCGATCACGATGGTCGGGATGATCAGATGGGCCAGCACCGACAGCGCCTTGTCGACGCTCCACGGCTGGCCGACGAACTCCGGCGCCATCAGGCCGCCGACCGACAGGCCGAACCAGCGGTTCGACAGGTAGAGCATGATCAGGCCGAGCAGGAAGTTCGGCGTGGCGAGGCCGAAATAGCCGATCAGCGTGAAGCCGTAGTCGCCCCAGCTGTACTGCCGCGTCGCCGAGTAGATGCCGATCGGAAACGACACCACGTAGACGAACAGAACAGTGGTGAAGTTGAGGATGATCGTCAGCAGCAGCGTCGGCCCGACGACCTGCTCGACGGGCCTGGCGAACTCGAAGGACCAGCCCCAGTCGCCCTGCAGCAGGCCGGAGAACCCGTGCGGGCCCGGCCAGGCGCCGATCCAGATCAGGTAGCGCTGCCAGAACGGCGCGTCGAGCGCGAACTCGTGGCGCAGGAATTCAAGCCGGGCGACACTCGACGCCTCTCCCTGCGCCTTGAGCTGTGCGATCTGGTTGGACAGGTAGTCGCCCGGCGGCAGCTCGATCACGAAGAAGATGAGAAAGCTGATCACCAAGAGCGTCGGCACCATTCCGGCGATTCGTCGGAGGGCGTAGACGAGCATTACGACTCCCTGTCCATTTTTCCTTTTCGGCCTTCTGTCGACGAGTCCCGGGGGGTCAGTTCGTCATGAAGAATTCGTCCATCCGCCAGATACCGAACTGCGCGCCCGGATCCCAGCCGTAGAAGGCGTCGACGGGGACATTCCTGACGTGGTCACTGACAACCACCGGTTGCCGGACGCCGTTGACGATGCCGATTATCAGCGTCTCCCGGGCGTGGATTTCCAGCATCTTCTTCCAGATCTCCCGGCGTTCGGCATCGGAGCCGGACGAAAGCCAGCGCTTGTAGAGATCGAGCAGCTCCTGGGCGGGCGGATAGTCGACCGGTTCGCCGGACGCCGCCTTGCTCTCCCAGTAGTCTCCCCAGGCCGGCCAGAGCAGCGAGGAATCGCCGTGGACCGGCGCCAGCTCGTCCGGGGCCATGTCGGCGGTGGCGATGCCGTTGTCCCAGCCCGACCAGACGCCCATCACCAGATCGCCGGACAGCGCGCGGTTGAAGATCACGTCGCGCTGCGAGGGCTTGGCGTACAGGGCGATGCCGATCTTCTTCCAGTCGCCTGCGATCAGTTCGAGGACATCGAGCTGCTCCTGGCTCTCGCCCGCCGTCTCAACGATGATCTCCAGCGGCCGCCCGGAGGGCATCAGGCGGATGCCTTCCGCATTGCGCTTTGCCAGCCCGAGATCGTCGAGCCGCTTGTTGGCGCCTTCGATGTCCAGGGTCGCGTGCTCGATGCGAAACTTTTCCTCAAACAGCGGGCTCTCGGGCAGGACGGTGTTGTTGCCGGGCTTGCCGAGGCCGAGATAGATCGCCCGGTTGATGTGGTCGCGATTGATGGCGAGCGACAGCGCGTGCCGAAACCGCGCGTCGCGCAGCAGCTTGCGCCATTCGGGATCCTTCACGGTGAGGTTCGGATACAGCGCCACCTGCGAGGCATAGGACAGCGGCCACAGCAGCGTCTTGTAGTGCTGGTCGGCCTCGCCGCGCTTCAGCACGGTGGCATCGGACAGCGACAGGCCGCGGGCCTGCAGGTCGCTTTCGCCGGCCTGGGTCTTGGTCGCCACCAGGCGGCCGTCGGCGACCGACATGACGATCCTGTCGATATAGGGAAGCTGCTGCCCCGCGGTGTCGACCCGGTGGTAGTAGGGGTTGCGCACCATGACGAAGCGCTGGCCGTCGCCGTCGGACTCCAGCACCCAGGGCTGCAGCGTCGGCAGGTCCGGATTGGTGGCGTCGTACATCTCGTCCATGCCGTTGTGCACCGCCGCCCAGCTAGAGGCGCGGTACTTGTCGACCAGTTCCTGGATCTTGGCTTCGTCGCCGTACCTGGTGTGGAACTGCCTGAGGTAGTGCGCCGGACGGTAGATGAACGGATCGCGGGCCGCGGCCAGCGTCGGCAGGAACAGCGGGTTCGGACCGTCCCAGCTGAACCGCACCGTCGTCTCGTCGATCACCTCGAACGTCGGCGGCTTGCCGTCGACCAGCATGAAGGGATCCGGGCCGGAGGGGGTCAGCGAGGGCTCGTTGACGATGTCGTCCCACCAGTACCGGATGTCCTCGGAGGTGAACGGCTCGCCGTCGGACCATTTGTGGCCCTCGCGAAGGTGCAGGGTGAACACCCTGTCGTCTTCGACCTCGACGCTCTCCAGGATGTCGGGGACGAGGTTCAGCTTCCCGTCATAGCCGACGAGGCGTGCATAACCCCAGACGTTGATCAGGCGCGCGTCCTTGGCCCGCCCGATCAGCGTTTCGAGGTCTCCGCCGTGCTTGCCGATCTCGCGGCCCTGCGCCTGGAGATCGACCACCAGCGGTTCCCTGGGCAGCCGCTCGGCGACCGGTGGCAACGCGGCCGCATCGTGCGTGCGGCCGAGCGACTCGGTCTCCTTGTATTCGAGTGCTGCGGCCGGATTGAAAGCAAGAGCCAGTGCGAATGCCATACCGGCACCCAATGCACCTGCGCGACTCCACATCGACAGTTCTCCTCCAGTTACGCCGCCGCGGCCTTCGAAAGCCCGGGGGCGAGAACGAAATGTCCCGGCGCGACCTCGGTCAGCTCCGGAGCCGGACCCGGCAGCGGCGTGAACGGGTCCGGCCAGGCTGTCGGGTTCGAGGCACGGCCCGCCGACAACTCCTCGAAATCGAGGAGGTTGTCGAGGCTCGGCTCGGGGACGGCGGCCAGCAGCGCCTGCGTATACGGGTGCCGGGGATCCCTGATCAGCGACACCTTGTCGGCGAGTTCCACAACCATGCCCCGGCACATCACGGCGACCCGGTCGGAGATGTAGTCGACGACCGCGAGATTGTGGCTGACGAAGATGTAGGTCAGCCCCAGCTTGTCCTGCAGATCCTTGAGCAGATTCAGGATCTGCGCCTGCACGGAGACGTCGAGGGCGGAGACGGGTTCGTCGCAGAGGATGACTTCCGGACCGAGCGCCAGTGCGCGGGCGATGCCGATGCGCTGGCGCTGTCCGCCGGAAAAGGAATGCGGATAGCGGCCGAGATGCTTTTCGTCGAGCCCGACCAGTCGCATCAGCTCGCCGATCCGCTCGTTGCGCTCCTTCAGGTCGCAGGTCCTGTGGATGATGAACGGCTCGGACAGGATGTCGTAGATCGTCATGCGCGGATTGAGCGACGAGAACGGATCCTGGAAGACGACCTGCATCTTGCGCCGGTAGGCCATCAGGTCGGCCCCCTCGAGGGTGGCGATATCCCGCATCTCGCCGTTGATGGAGAACGAGATCGTCCCGCTGTCCGGCTCCAGTGCCCGCAGGATCGCCATGGCCGTGGTGGTCTTGCCCGAGCCGGATTCGCCGACCAGTCCCAGGCACTCGCCGCGCATCACGCTGAAGTCGACGCCGTCCAGCGCCTTCACCGTCCGGGCGCCCTTGAACGGTCCGCCGCTGCGCAGCAGGAAGCTCTTGGAAATTCTGTCGACCTCGATGATCGGCTCGCCGCGCTTGCCGGTATCGGCGCGCGGTTTCATCAGGTGGCCGCTCGTTTCGGGCTTGATCTCGCGCAGCGGGACCAGGCGCTCGTCCTCCTTCATGTCGAAGCGCGGCACCGCGTGCAGCAGCGCCTTCAGATACGGGTGCCGGGGGTCGCGGAAGATTTCGTCGACAGGCCCGGATTCCATGATCCGGCCGCGGAAGATCACCACCACGTCCTGGGCCATGTTGGCGACGACGCCGAAGTCGTGGGTGATCAGCAGGATCGACATGCCGAGTTCCGACTGCAGCTGGTTCATCAGCCGCAGGATCTCCGCCTGGATGGTGACGTCGAGAGCCGTGGTCGGCTCGTCGGCGATCAGCAGCGCCGGCCGGCAGATCAGCGCCATGGCGATGACGGCGCGCTGCCGCAGGCCGCCGGACAATTCGAAGGGATAGGTGTCGAGCGCCCGTTCGGGATCGGGAAACTGCACCAGCCGCAACATGTCGCGGGTTGCCGCGCGGGCCTGCTGGCGGGTCAGGCCGAGATGCAGCCTCGCCGCCTCGCCGATCTGGTCGCCGACCGTGTGCAGGGGCGACAGCGAGGTCATCGGCTCCTGGAAGACGATGCCGATCCGGTTGCCGCGCAGGTCGCGCATGGCGGAGCCTTCTGGATCGAGCCCGGCGATGTCGGTTTCCTTGCCGTCTGCCGGGTCGCGGAACAGGATGCGGCCACCGGTGATCCTGGCGGCGGTCGGAAGGATACCCATCACCGCCTGCGATATCACGCTCTTGCCCGAACCCGATTCGCCGACCAGGGCGGTCGTGCGCCCCGGTTCGACGGCAAAGCTGGCGCCGTCGACGGCGCGCAGCCCTCCCTCCATCGACCGGAAGTCGATCGTCAGATCCTCGATCGACAGAATCGCCACGTGCCCTTCCCCCGTTCGTCGGCCATGATTGTGATGGGCGGCCGCCACTGTTTCTCGGCAATGTTACGGCGGAATAACACGGAATGGAAACTCATTGCGCGGCCTATCTTACTTGTTTGCAAACGCCAATTGGCGATAGAGATGCCGCCGGTCGAGGCCGCCTGCTCCCGTGGCCCGATGACCTGCCGCCGATCGTGACGCGGGCGGCCCGTTCCGGCTGGCGCGACCGGCCTCACCCCGACTGGAGCCCTGACCGGAGCGATTGAAGACCCAGCATGGCCGAGCAGACTTCCGTCCCTGCGCCCGGCGCAGCCTACGCCGATCGGCCGATCCTCGTTACGGGGGCGGCCGGCTTCATCGGCTATCACGTTGCACGCCGGTATCTGGCTGCCGGACGACGCGTGGTCGGCATCGACAACCTCAGTCCCTATTACGATCCGAAGCTCAAGACGGCACGGCTGGCGGAACTGGGCAGGTTCGACGGCTTCCTGTTCCGCAAGGTGGACGTGGCCGACCCATCGGCGATGGCCACGATCTTCGAAGCGCACGAGCCGACACTGGTGCTCCATCTGGCCGCGCAGCCCGGCGTCCGTCACTCGCTTCACAAGCCGCACGACTACGTTTCCGCGAACCTTGCCGGATTCCTCAACGTACTCGAAGGCTGTCGCCACCACGGGGTGCGCCACCTGGTCTACGCATCGTCCAGTTCGGTGTATGGCGCGGTGACCGCCGAGCCGTTCAACGAGCACCTGCCCGCCGATCATCCCGTCTCTCTGTACGGCGCCACGAAACGGGCGAACGAACTGATGGCGCATTCCTATTCGCACCTGTTCGATCTTCCGGCGACCGGCCTGCGGTTCTTCACCGTCTACGGACCGTGGGGACGGCCCGACATGGCGCTGTTCCTGTTTTCGAGGGCGATCCTGGCCGGCGACCCGGTCCCGGTGTTCGGCCAGGGCAAGATGCGGCGCAGCTTCACCTATGTCGACGACATCGTGGAAGGCGTGGTGCGCATCGCCGATCGCCCGGCAGTCGCCAGCACGGCCTGGAACGGCGGCGATCCCGATGTCGCCACCGCTGCGGCGCCCTGGCGCATCTACAACATCGGCAGCGACCGCTCCGTCGGGCTCGAGGAAATGATCGACACGCTCGAGGCAGCGCTCGGCAGGAAGGCGGTCCGAGACTACCAGCCGATGCAGGCGGGCGACGTGCGCGCCACCGCAGCCGACGTCGCCGACCTGTTCGAGGCCGTGGGCTATCGCCCCGAAACCTCGCTGGAGGAGGGGTTCGCCCGGTTCGTTGCGTGGTACCGGTCATACTACCAGACGTAGCCGGCAGGTGATCCGGGGGCGGGACGGGACCGTATACGATCCACCGCAGTTCATACGGACCGCCCAGAATGAAGATCGCCGTGATCGGCTCAGGAATTTCCGGACTGTCGGCCGCCTGGCTGCTGTCGCGGGATCACGAGGTGACCCTTTTCGAACAGGGTCATCGTCTGGGCGGCCATACCAACACCGTCGACATGTCGCTTGCCGAGGGCGACGTTCCTGTCGATACGGGCTTCATCGTCTACAACGAGGAGAACTATCCCAACCTGACGGCGCTGCTGGCGTATCTGGGCGTCGAGACGGTGCCGGCCCGGATGAGCTTCGCGCTGTCGTTCGGCAACGGTGCCTACGAGTACTCGGGCTCGCTCGCCGGATTCTTCGGCCAGCCGGCGAACGCGCTCGATCCGGGTCACTGGAAGCTGTTCTTCGAGATCCTGCGCTTCTTCCGGGAGGCGCCGGCCGCGATCGAGCGCGACGAAGGACCCCTTACGCTCGGCGACGCACTGGCCTCTCGCGGCTATTCGCGGCGCTTCGTCGAGAGCCATCTGCTGCCGATGGCGGCGGCGATCTGGTCGACGCCGATGGACCGGATGCTGCAATATCCGGCCGGATCGTTCCTGCGCTTCTACCGCAATCACGGCCTGCTCCGGCTCATCGGCCGGCCGCAGTGGCGCACCGTCGCCAATGGCGCTCGCGAATACGTTCGGCGGCTCGTTTGCGACGGCCGCATCGACGTGCGGCCGGACAGTCCCGTCTCCGGTGTGACCCGACGCGGCAGCCGGGTGTATGTCCAGGTACGGGACGCGGCGCTGCATGCGTTCGATCACGTAATCATCGCCACTCACGCCGATCAGGCGCTGCGCTTGCTGTCCGACGCGGACGATCTGGAGCAGGACCTGCTCGGCGCCTTCCGCTACCAGGCGAATCGCGCCGTTCTGCATACCGACCGATCGTTGATGCCGCGCCGGCGCCGGCTCTGGGCCAGTTGGAACTACATGAAGGTGGACGACGGCGCCGAGACGGAGATGTGCGTCAGCTACTGGATGAACAGCCTTCAGAAGCTCGCAACCGACACCGATGTCTTCGTGACCCTCAACCCGCCCCGGATGCCGGATCCCGGGCGGACGCACGGAAGCTTCTCCTACGACCATCCCGTCTTCGACGGTCGCGCGGTGGCCGCACGCGAGCGGCTCTGGTCGTTGCAGGGCCGCCGCCGCACCTGGTTCTGCGGCAGCTATTTCGGCGACGGCTTCCACGAGGACGGCATCCAGTCGGGCCTGGCCGTCGCCGAGCAGGTCGGCGATGTGCGCAGACCCTGGTCCGTTCCCGACGAATCCGGACGCATACGACTGGTTCCTCCGGCCGTAGGCGTCCAACTTCCGGAGGCGGCGGAATGACCGCGTTCTCGTCCTCCCTCTACGACGCGGTCGTCGTCCACCGCCGCCTCCGGCCCGTTGTCCACGAATTGCGCTACCGCCTCACATACGCGCTGCTCGACCTGGACGAACTGCCCGAACTGTCTGGCGCGTTCAGGCTATTCTCCTACAACCGCCTCAACCTGTTCTCGCTGCACGACCGTGATCACGGTCCTGGCGACGGCACGCCGCTCCGCCGTCACGTCGACCGGATCGTCGCAAAGGCCGGCCTGGCCGGTGAGATCCGTCGGATCAGCCTTCTCTGTCTGCCGCGGTTTGCCGGCTATGTCTTCAACCCGCTCAGCATCTACTATGCCTTCGGAAGCGGCGACGAACCCCGCCTCGTCATATACGAGGTGTCCAACACCTTCGGCGAGCGCAAGACCTACGTCCTGCCGGTGGAGCCGCCGGCATCGGGACCGATCCGGCAGAACTGCGCGAAGCGCTTCTACGTCTCGCCGTTCAACGACACCCGCGGCCGGTACGATTTCCGGATTGCCGTGCCGGACGAGCGGGTGCGTGCCGGCGTCTCGCTGTCGGACGCGGGCGGCGGCATCCTGGACGCCCATCTGGTGGGGGCACGGCGCGAGATCAGCGACAGACAGCTCGCCGTGACCGCCTGGCGGCACCCGGCTCTGACATGGAAGGTCATCGGCGGCATCCACTGGGAGGCCCTGAAGCTCTACCTGAAGGGCTTGCGTCCGGTGCCCCGCCCGCCCGCGCCCGACGTTCCGGTCTCCTACCTGCCGACGCCGCTTGAACTGGAGGGGTCGCCCCGATGAGCCTCGCCCCATGAGCCTGACATGCCTGTCGGCCGAACCGACGCGGCATCGCGGACCGGTCGGCCACCTGCTCGACCGGGCGGTGATCGCAGCGACCCGGCGCGCGCTTGCCGGTTTCGAGTCGGCTGGCGTCCTGACCGTGACGGCACCGGACGGTCGGAGGTTCCGGCTCGACTCCGGCCGGCCCGGCCACCGAGCCGAAATCGACTTCGCCAATCTGCGGATCATCCCGAAGGCGATCCGGCGCGGCACGATCGGATTCGCCCAGGCCTACATGGATGGCGATCTCACGACGCCGGATCTCGTGACGTTCCTGCGCTTCTTCATGAACAACGAGGCCCGCTTCGGCGAGGCGGGGTCCGGTCTGTTCAAGGTGCGGCTGCCCGACCGCTTCTACCATCGCAACCGCGCCAACACTCCTGAAGGTGCGAAGCGGAACATCTCCGAGCACTACGACCTGTCGAACGATTTCTACCGGCAGTGGCTCGACGCGGGCATGACCTACTCCAGCGGCTATTTCGAAGGCGGCGCCAACGACCTGGAATCCGCGCAGCACGCCAAGTACCGCAAGATCATCGACGCGCTCGATCTTGCCGACGGCGGCGAGATCCTCGAGATCGGCTGCGGCTGGGGCGGATTCGCGGAGGTCGCTGCGGCCGAATTCGGCGCCCGCGTCACCGGGATCAGCCTGTCGCGGGAACAGCTTGCCTATGCCCGCGCAAGGATCGCCGCCGGCGGCCTCGCCGATCGCTGCGAGCTGCTGTTCCAGGACTATCGGGACACCCGGGGGTCGTACGACCGGATCGCCTCCATCGAGATGATCGAGGCGGTCGGCGCGGAGCACTGGCCGACCTACTTCTCGACCCTGTCGAACCGCCTGCGCAGGTCCGGCATCGCCGCGATCCAGGCGATCACGATCGCCGAGCCGTTCTACGACTCCTACCGCCGCGGCGTCGATTTCATACAGCGCTACATCTTTCCAGGCGGCATGCTGCCGACCGCCGGCATCATCTCTCGCGAGGCCGCCGCCGCCGGCCTGGCCCTCGACGGGATGGAGACGTTCGGCGCAAGCTACGCGCGCACCTTGAGGGAATGGCGCAGCCGCTTTCTCGCCGCCTGGCCGGCGATCGCCGATCTCGGCTTCGACGACCGGTTCCGGCGCAAGTGGGAGTACTACCTGTCCTACTGCGAGGCGGGCTTCCTGGAGGGGCGGATCGATGTCGGGATCTACCGGCTGGTGAAGACCTCCTGACAGCTTAGCCGCTGCGGGCGGCTCAGCCCGTCGCCGCGACCCGGCGCATGATGGCGCGGTTGACCGCGCCGACCACCGGCACCCTCCGGTATATCTCGCCGCCGTCCCAGAAGTCGGCGTGCCGGCGGACGCGGCCGTCCGCGTCGAGGTCGACGCGGCTCATCCCCTCTATCGTCACGTGACCGAGGCGCCCGAGCCGGCCGGCATAGGTCCAGGTCAGGAGCCAGCGCGCGCCCGTACCCTGGCGGTCGTGGACTGCGAACGACAGGTCGGACACCTTCTCGAACATGTCGGCGAAGACGTGCCGCAGCGCCGGCTTGCCGGTGACGTCGTTGAAGGAATCGGTGAAGCGCACGTCGTCGGCGCAATGGACGAGAACATCGTCGATCGTCTCCGGCCGCATCGCCTCCAGGGCCGCCACATAGGCGGATATCGCAGTCGGTTCCATGCTCAGCGCGCCACGAAGGTTCGAATGCCGGGAAAGTAGACGGGATACGGCAACAGCCTGGCGAGTTTCATGAGCCAGGTCAGGCGCCGCGGAAAGGCCACCTCGAACCTGCCGGTCGCCAGGCCGCGGATCATCCGGTCGGCCGCCTCTTCCGCGGACATCAGGAACGGCATCGGGAAGTCGTTCTTCGCCGTCAGGCGCGTCTCGACGAAGCCCGGGTTGACGACGCAGACCGTGACGCCGCTGCCGTCGAGTTCGCACCTGAGGCATTCGGCGAGATTGATCAGCGCCGCCTTCGTGGGGCCATAGGTCGCCGCCTTGGGAAGCCCGACATAGCCGGCGACGGAGGCGACGATGGCGATCTGCCCGCTGCCGCGCGCCCTGAACGCCGGCAGGACCGCGGCGATCGCGTTGACCGCACCGAGGTAGTTCACCTCCATGTTGGCGCTGAACGCCGCCGGATCGAAGCTGTCCGGTTCGAACGGCTCCCATATGCCGGCCGAAAGCACCACCAGGTCGATCGGGCCCAACTCGTCGTCGATCGCCGGCACCGCCTGCAGGAGACCGTCGCGGTCGGTGACGTCTAGGGGATAGGCGGCGATGCCGCCGCGCCCCTCGTCGGCGAGCGCCGACAGCTCCGGCCGGCTGCGCGAGGATGCCGCCACCCGGACCCCGGACGCGGCGAGGCGGCGGGCCGTCGCCCGTCCGATTCCGGAACTCGCCCCGACCACCCACGCCGTCTTCCACGGCAACGTCTTCATGACCGGCCTCATCGTCAGATGCGCAGGTAAGGCTGCAGCAGCCGCGCGATGCGGCCCTTGAAGCGCGTCGGCGCCTCCAGCGCGACAAGGCAGACGCAGTCGACCTCCGAATCGACCATCGGCGAATGTTCGATGCTCTCGTCGAGATCGGCCACGTCTCCCGGCCCGTAGCGCCCGGTCTCGTCGGAGTAGGATCCGTCGAGGACCATCGTCAGTTCGGTGCCGCCATGACCGTGGTCGGGCATCGACTTGCCCGGCGCGATCTTGAGAAGCATCAGGCTGCCGCTGCCCGGCGATACGGTGATCTCGTGGCTGCGCACCCCCGGCGCGATCCAGCGCCAGCGAATATCGTCGAGCCCGGCGCCGAGCCGGCGGGCGAGGGGGGCGGGAACGCGCGCGTCGGCAACGTCCGGGAGCGGCTCCGGCGTGGCGACGCCTCCTGCCCGCGTTTCGATCCGCGCCATCGCCCTGTCGAGGGCGTCGGCAGCGATCTCCGCGGCGCTGCCGGAGTCCAGCAGGGCGCCGCCGACCGTCTCCGCCGTGCGGATCCCGTGCCGGCACCGCGGGCACAGCGCGACATGCGCGGAAACCGCCACCGCCAGAGCTTCCGGCAGGGTTCCGGCCGCATAGCTCAGCAGGGTCGCATCGTCGGGATGGTGCCGGATCGTCAAAGTTCGCTCTCCAGCGCCTGCCGAAGCTTGTTGTATGCCAGCCGCATCCGGGACTTCACCGTGCCCAGCGGCAATCCGAGCCTGTCGGCGATGTCGTGCTGGGACAGGTCGTCGACGAACGACAGCCGGATCACCTCCGCCTGGTCCGTCGGCAGCCGCTTCATTGCCGCGGCGACCAGCCGGCGCTCCTGGCCGGCGATAACGGCATCGTCCTGGGCCACGACGGTACGCCCGGTGTTGGGATCGTCCTCGGCGATCTCCAGCCCGTCGACGTCGTCGAAATGCTGGACGGATTCGCGGCGCAGCTTGTCGATCCTGAGGTTGCGGGCGATGGTGAATATCCAGGTGGATGCTGATCCGCGGCCGGGATGATACATCGACGCCTTGGTCCAGACCGTCAGCATGGTGTCCTGCATGAGCTCCTCGGCGAGTGCCGAGTCGGCGCCCTTGCTCATCAGGAAGCCCTTCACCCGGGGTGCGAAATACACGAACATCGCCTGATAGGCCTGGCGGTCGCGGTTCGCGCCGATCCGCACGAGCAGATCCGTCATGGCCTCTTTGCGAGGAACCATTCCCGATTCGTTCGTGGAGTCCGACATTCGAAGGGCCGCGTGCACGTCCAGGGCCTCTTGTTGATACCGCAGGTTGCTACGAGATGGAAACTTTGTCGGATCACCGGGCCGACTGTGTCGCCAGGTCAAAACATGCCGTTACGTCAGTATTGATAGTCCTCGAAAGCGGCGACGTATCCATTGCTTGATGTGCCGGCATGTGACAAATTCACATGCGCGAACATGAATGCGGTCGCGACCGGCGGGAGGTCTTGGGGCAATCACACGTACGACCGGCTTTCCAAAGTAAACGTATGATGTGATCCAGTCGAAATTCTGCACCGTATCGGGAATCTGATGCCCGTGCCCCCAACCGGGTATCAGTAGGCCGCCCCGTTGTAACCTGCGCGGGGCGGCCGCCTTTTTCCGGCTCCAGCCAGTCGCAATTCGCCGGATCGCGGGATAGTGTTGCTGCATTCGTCAAGAGAGGCAGCCACATGATCCTCGTCTATATTGTACTCGCACTCATCGTCATTGCAGCACTCTACGCCGTCGTCATCTACAACTCCCTGGTTTCGCTGAGGACCCGCGTCTCTGAGGCGTGGAGCGACATCCAGGTTCAGATGAAACGGCGCTACGATCTAATCCCCAATCTCGTCGAGACCGTGAAAGGCTATGCCCGGCACGAGGCCGGGACGCTGGAAGCCGTCGTCGAGGCCCGCAACCGTGCCATGGCCGACGACGGCAGTCCGGCGCATCAGGCCGAGACCGAGAACATGCTCCAGCACGCGCTGAAGAACCTGTTCGCGCTGGCCGAAGCCTACCCCGACCTGAAGGCCAACCAGAATTTCGCGCAGCTCCAGAGCGACCTGACCGAGACGGAGGACATGATCAACCGGTCGCGGCGCTTCTACAACGGTTCGGTTCGCGACCTGAACATCAGGATCGAGCAGTTCCCATCCAACATCGTGGCCGCGCAGTTCGGGTTCGAGAAGCGCGAGTTCTTCGAACTCGACGAGGCGGAGGCCGAGGCGGCGTCCAGACCGGTCGCGGTATCCTTCGACTGATCGCCAGCGACGATGCGCATTCTTGTCTCCGCACTGCTGGTGCTCGCCGCAGCGCTGCTGCCGACCGCACTGGCCTCGCCCGCACACGCCCAGGATACGCTGACCCGCGAGGTGATCCGCACCTACGACGTCCGCATAGCGGTCCAGCAGGACGGCGCCGTGCTGGTCACCGAGGACATCGAGGTTGTCGCGCTGGGTCGCGAGATCCGGCGCGGCATCTATCGCGACATTCCCGTCGGCGGAGTGGGGCTGCTCGGCATCGGCCGGCCCTCCTTCGACCTTGTCCAGACGCTGCGCGACGGGCGGCCGGAGCCGAGCCGGATCGAGCGCAGCGGCGGCGCCGTTCGAATCTATCTCGGCGACGCCGGCGTGTTCCTGGAACCCGGCGTCTACCGCTACCGGATCGTCTATCGGATGGGGGATCAGGTCCGTCGCTTCGACGGCGTCGACGAAGTCTACTGGAACGTCACCGGCAACAACTGGGCATTTCCGATCGAGCAGGCAACCGCGGTCGTGGTGCCGCCGCCGGGAGCACCCGTCAGCCAGCTCGCCGCCTATACCGGCTATCGCGGCGAACAGGGCGAGGACGTGGTGATCGGCGAGGCGAGGAACGGCGATCCGCAGTTCCGGACCACGCGCACGCTTGCGTCCGGCGAAGGCCTTACCGTCGCCGTCGGCTGGCCGCCGGGATATGTCGACCCGGAGTCGGGATCCCAGCGCCTGGCACGCTGGATCGAGCGGTGGGGTGCGCTGGCCGCCGCCGCCCTGACGCTCGGGATCGTGCTGATCTACTATCTGGTCGTCTGGTTCCTCATCGGCCGCGATCCGCCGAGAGGCACGATCATTCCGGTCTATCATCCCGAAATGCCGCCCGCCGCGATGCGGTCCGTCGAACGGATGGGCTTCGACTATACCTGCGTTGCCGCGGCGATCATCTCGCTTGCGGTCAAGGGCCATCTCAAGATCAGGGAGGCGTCGAAGAAGCAGACGCTCGTCGCGCTGCCCGATGCGGATGCCCGGCAGCCGATGTCCGACGGCGAGGCGGTGCTCTACGACGAACTGTTCGATACCGGCGAGGAAATCGTCATCCAGCGCACCAGCCGCTCGCGACTCACGGCGGCGTCGAATGCCCTCAGGAACCATTTGCGCAGGACCTACGACAGGATCTACTTCAAGCGGAACTTCGGCTGGTTCGTGCTCGGCGTGGTGGTGACGATATTCGGCTGGTTCGCGTCGGCGCTCATCTCCGTCCGGCATGTCGAGTTGTTGTTCCTGGCGATATTCCCGACGGTCTTCGCGGTGGTCCTCGGGACGGTCTTCGTCAAAGCCTGGCGATCCGTGCGTGACTACCGCAGGTCCAGCAGCATCGTCGCCCTCGTCGCCTCCATCATTCAGGTCGGCGTCATCGGCTTCATGGTCCTGTCGCTCGGCGGCTTCTTCATCGGAATCGGCACCCAGATGGGCCTGGTGCCGTTCCTCACTCTCATCGTCATCGCGCTGCTGAACGTCGTGTTCTGGAACCTGCTGAAGGTGCGCACGGCGATCGGGCGCAAGGCTATGGACGAGATCGAGGGCACCCGCCTCTACCTGACGGTCGCCGAGGAAGACCGGCTGAGGTTCGAGAACCCGCCGGACAAGACTCCCGAGCACTTTCATGAGATGCTGCCCTACGCGATCGCGCTCGACGTCGAGACCGAGTGGACCGACCAGTTTGCCGCGGAGATTGCGGCGGCCCATGCGGCCCAGGGATCCGACCCCTACCTGAAGCCGTCCTGGTATTCGGGATCGCGCGGCAGCGGCTTCCGCGACGCGGGCGCCCTGCGCAGCGTCGGCGCAAGCCTCGGCAGTGCATACGGGGCGGCGACGGTGACGCAATCCAGCGGCAGCTCCGGATCGTCCGGCGGGGGATCGTCGGGCGGCGGTGGCGGCGGCGGTGGCGGCGGCGGCTGGTGAGGGCGGCCACGCCGGGCCGGCCGCCCGGCCGTTGACACCGCAGGACCCCGAAAGTAGTCGAACGCGCGGAGATCGTCGCAATGCCGGCACGGCGTCGACCTCCCGTGCAGCCAGGGCGACACGCCTCGCGAAGCAGGTCAGGAGTGGCGAATGAAAAGCGGGCCGGATTTCATCTGTATCGGCAGCCAGAAGGCCGGGACGGGCACGCTGTACAACATCCTGCGGGCTCATCGCGATTGCTCGATGCCTCGCATCAAGGAACTGCACTACTTCGATCTGCAGTCCGAGACGAGAATCTTCACGCGCGTCACCCAGCGGCTCGAGAGGCTGAAGAGGAAGGCTGCGCAGAAGAGCGGCTTCGAGAACCACGCCCGGTTCGTCGACATCTATCTGGACGCCGCCTTGAACGGGCGGACCGATGTCGAGACCTACCGGCGGATGTTCGACACGATCAACGATCGGGTCACCGGCGACGTGACGCCGTTCTATGCCATCCTGCCGGAGGACAAGGTCGCCGGCATCGCGGCCGGGCTGCCCGAGGTGAAGATCCTGTACGTCATCCGCGACCCCGTGTCGCGCCTGTGGTCTCACGCGCGCATGCTGGCGGAGCGGTCCGGCAGGCCGATCACGAGCGACCTCCGGACATTCGCACAGTTCTGCGACTGGGACGATGTGAAGGCCCGTTCCCTGCAGAGCCGCACGATCCGGCTATGGCGCGAACATTTCGGTGATCGTCTTCACATTCTGTTCTTCGACGACCTCAGGGACCGGCCGGAGGAGTACCTGGCGCAGGTCGCGACGATCCTCGGCATCGGCGGCAACCCCGACGACACCTCGAGCGACCTGCACGAGAACAGGAAGGCAAAGCCGTCAGAACCGATGCCGGACGATATCCGCCGCCACGCGCGGGAGGTCATGCGGGAGGAATACGAGCAGCTGGCCGACCTGGCCGGGGGCCACGCGAAGGAATGGCTCGAGAAGGTCTCGCGACCGCGGGTAGCGGTCGCGGGTGCCCCTGCCGCCACGTGAGGCTCCTTCGTGAGGCTCCTGCGGGAGGCTCCGGCCGTCCCGTCCCCACGTCGCATCGTCACGAACGAGCATCTGCCGGCGCTTCGTTGTCCGGAGCCGGGTGCTCGTTGTTGTCCGCCAGATACTCCCTGATCTTCTCCGCGTACCACGCCGCGGCAAGCCGGGCGCCGTCTTCGTCCAGATGGCTTGAATCCGAATAGAGAGACTGCTCGCGCAGGAATTTGTACAAGTCGGGCGACCAGGTGGACAGTTCGGTGCCGAATTTGTCGGAGAATTCCTGCCTCTGCTCCTTGCTGACTTGCCTGTCGTGCAAGGTGTTGACGCTCATGAAGATGATCTCGGCGCCATTGTTCCGGGCCAGATCGATGGCGCTGTGTGCCATGTTCATCTGATACGCCATCACGTTGTTGAGGAAGTTGGGATAGAACGGCCGCAGTCCCTTCCTCTCGATCCGCCTGCTGATCTTCTTAACGTCCTCCCGCTTCGGCAGGGCCAGGGTCGGGTCAATGACATCGGCCTGTTGGGACTGCGGCGGACATCCCGGCCACGGCTTGCTCAGGCCGCCTTCGAGAAACGCCATGCGCAGCTGCAGGGCATCCCAGAACGCTCCGATGGATCCGTGTTTCGATGCCGCCTCCGCGTAGTCGTAATAGTCCTGCAGCGGCATCACGCGGCCCATCTTTTCCAGGATCTTCCATTGCAGACCCATGCGAGGGCGGCTCATTTCGGCGACAATGAGCCGGACGTGCCTGCGCTTCAGCAGATCCGCAAGCAGGATGTCCATCACCGCATCGGAGGGACCCGTCTTGGACAGATCGACGATCGTCAGGTCCTCGCCGGTCATCTCCCGGTAGGCGCTGGCAATGCTGAATCCGTCGACCGACCGCGCCATGCGGGACGACCCGAGGAACAGAACGTCGATGTCCCGGTCGTCGCAGAAGATCGGATCGGCAAGCTCCCTGAACTCGTCCGCGTAGCGTAGGTAGCGGGTTTCCGGCAGAAGGATTGCCGCGCAGAGCAGGGCCGCCGCGACCGCAAAGGCGGCAAGCCAGCGGCCCTTCCGTGTCACCCGCTGTCGGGCGAGGTCGGGTTCGGCCGGCTCTTTTGCTGGAGGCTGCCCGTGCGGTTCGTTCATTGCCTGACGACCCGGACCGGTTCGTCGAACGCCGCTGCCGCGGCGCGCTGCCGTGCCCCCGTTTCGCTATCGTTCATAGTGCAGGTACTGGCTGATCTTCTCGGCAAACCAGGGCGCGACGAGCTTGGCGCCGTACTGGTCGAGGTGGTGTTTGTCCATGTAGAGATATTCGGATTTCAGGGTCTTGTCGATTGCGGCCGGCCATGTCGCCAGTTCGGCTCCCATGTGCCGGCGGAACCGCCTCTTGGCACTTTCCGAGACCTGGTCGACGAACATGTTGTTGAAGTTCACGAACAGGATCTCCACGTCATGCTGCCTGGCCTTGGCGGCCAGTTTCTCGGCGACGCCGACCGACAAATGGTTCTGCGGGCTCAGCAGCCTGTCGCTCGGAAACGCCTTGCCCCGGACCTTCTTGGCCTGCCGGACCAGGTCCTCGAACTCCGGCTTCTTCGTCAGCGATTGCGTCTCGTCGTAGACACCTCGCCCGCCGAGCGCGTCGTCGCATCCAAGCCACAGCCCGCCAAGCGCGGCCTCCAGGAACCGCAGCCGGACCGAGAGGAAGTAGCCGATCTGCTCGACCGGCATGCGTTTCGGGATGCGGTCGATCTGCCGGTAGAGATCGCGTCCGCCAAGGACGTTGCCGACTTTCGTTATGAACGACCAGTACTTGTCCGACAGGCGCGCGGCGTTGAACTCGACGATCACCAGCCGGACCCGCCTGTTCTCCAGCAGTTCGTCCAGCAGCGCCTCGAAGACGATCTCGGTGGGGCCGACCCGCGACAGGTCGACGATCGACACGTCCTCTCCCGTCAGGTCCCTGTAGGACGCGGCGACCTCGTGGGCGTCGACGCCCCAGGCCATGCGCGACGTGCCGATGAAGGCGACGTCGAGGACGCCGTCCTCGCAGAAGATCGGCTGCGCCAGGCCCCGGTAGCGGGCCGCGTAGCGGACGTTCGGCAGTTCGGGGAGCAGCATGGCGGCGAGCAGCAGTCCGGTCAGTCCCAGCAGCAGGCCGACCCTGTGGCCGCGGCGCAGCCGCAGGCGCTCCCTGGCCTCCGCGTCCGCGGAGGGGCGGCGATCCTCGTGCGGCGGATCGCCTGCCGGCATCTACCCTGTCTCCCGCGACGGCGGGCCGGCGGCATGAACGGCGGCCGGCGGCACGGTCAGGTCCTCAGCACGGTCGTCGCCCAGGACAGCCCGACGCCAAATCCGGACAGCAGCACGGTCCGGCCCCGCAGGTCGCCGGAGGCGGCCAGGTCGCTCAGCACGGCGGGAATCGTCGACGACACCGTATTGCCCGTCTCCCCGATGCGGATCGGCACCCGGGCGATGTCCAGCCCCATCCGGCGGGCCAGCAGCGTCAGCATGTAGCGGCTCGCCTGGTGGAAGACGAACAGGTCGACGTCGTCGCGCGTCAGCCCGTTGCGCTCCAGGCAGCGGTCGACGGAGTCGGGAACCCGCTCCAGCATAAAATTGAGGATCTCGCGGCCGTTCATGTGCAGGCTCGGCACCTCGTCCCCCGTCTCGTCCGGCGCCTCGTTTTCCGCCGGGATTCCGTCCTCCGCGGCCAGGGCGCCGGGGAGCGGCGGGCCCTTGTAGGTGAGGTGTTCGGCCCCCGACCCGTCGGTTCCGTAATCGAACCGGCCGAGACGGTCGATGCCGTCGCCGTCGACCAGGCTGCAGGTCGCCGCGTCGCCGAACACCGTGACCGTCGCCTTGTCGCGTCGGCGCATCATCTTCGAGTAGGGATCGCAGGTGACGATCAGCCCCCTGCGCATGCCCGTCGCCATCAGCCCCTTGGCGACAGACAGCGCATGGACGTAGCCGGAGCAGCCCAGCGAGATGTCCAGCGCCATCACCGTGGTGGGAAGGCCGCAGGCTGTCTGCACGCGGGCGCCGAGGTGGGGAAGCCGCTCGTCCGGCGTCTGCGTGACGGTGAGCATGAAGTCGACGTCGCCCGTGGCGATGCCGGTCTCGTCGATCAGCTTGCGCACGGCGGCAGCGGCCAGGTCCCGCGCCGTCTCGTCCTCGCGCAGGAACCGGCGGCTGTCGATCCCGACCTTGCCCCGGATGAATTCGGGGTCGGAGCCGGTCCACTCGGCGATTTCCTCGGCCCCGACTTTCCACTCGGGCAGTGCAACGGATATATGCTCGATCAATTCGGTACCCTCGCGGATGTCTGGTCCCTGGATGGAGCCGCGGCGGCCAGCGGCGCGCAGCCCGTGTCTTTGGCGAAGACGTTGATGCTCTTGTACAATCCCTCGTCGCCGTAGTCTTCGATGGCCTGCTTCTGTCTGGATTTCTGTCGGTCGGTGATGCCCTTGAGCGGCTTCGGGTCTGCGGTGACCAGATGGAAGTCGCCGGGCTGTGCCCGCACCGCGTCGAGCAGTTCCGACAGGCCGTTCAGGTCTGCGGCGGCGAGCAGATAGTCGTTCGCCGGCCCGCTCTGCCGGGACGGGTCCAGGCGCAGCACGTCGGGGGCCAGCTGGTACATCAGGCCCGTCGATCTCCAGATTTGCCGAAGCGAGAGCCACTCGGCGGCCGGAAGATAGTCCAGCCGCACCTGTGTGTTCCTGCGATTTGGAAACCACGTCCGGTTGCCGAGTTGCACGACGACGGGCGAGGTCGTGCGCAGGCCGAGCTGCTCCACGACGGCCGCCAGGTTGTCGAAGTAGGACGGGTGCACGCGGATGAAGGTTGCGCCGGAGTCCGGACACGCCGCCCGGACCTTGCTCTGGAACCACTGGTTGCCGAGGATGACGGGCCCGGACCGGCCGGAGAAGCGCTGGAGATCGTATGCGGTCGCATCCGTCAGGCTGCCGCGGTCCGCGAGGCGCTTGGCTTCGACGAACATGCCCGTCTGCCGCAGCACGTGCGCGGTTCCCATCACCAGCGCGATCGCGACCAGCAGGTGGACGAAGGACCGCATCGCCTACAGTTCCACGTACAGGAACGTCACGTCGGACAGGGGCCATTGCGTCAGGATGGCGAGTATCGCCAGCGCCAGCGGCAGCAGCACGATGACCGCCCTGAACTCTCTCCAGAACCAGTGGATCGCCGGCGACAGCCTCATCCGAACTCTCCCGTCGCAAAGTCCGACAGCGCCGCAACATAGGTCATCGTGACGAACCATCCGAGGCCCTGCAGCAACAGGTTGAGGACGCGGTGCTGCTCCGATCTGGCCCACAGCGCCCGGATGCGGTGATTGCGTTGCATCCAGGCGATCGCCGCCAGCGCCAGCCCGTGCGAGATGCCCCAGACCAGGTACTGCCACGTGAAGGCGTGCCATGCGCCGATGAAGGTGAAGGCTAGGACGATGCCGAGGTATCGGCGGCCGGTCCGCCGGACATAGGGATGATAGCCGAGGTTGTTGGTCACCCACACCAGGCTCATGTGCCAGCGTTGCCAGAACTCCTGCGGGGTGCGGGCGAGCCACGGCTTGTTGAAGTTCTCCTTGCTGTCGACGCCGACGAACCGGCTGACCCCGACGGCGATGTCGACGTATCCGGAGAACATCACGTAGATGTTGGCGAGCCCCGCCCACACGGAGAAGACCCAGAACAGCCACCCCATCGATCCGTCGGCGTTTTCGGCGAACACCGACGGCAGCTGCGAGGTGATCTGGGGACCGAGCCAGGCCACCTTGGCGATGCCGATGATGATCCTCTTGCCGCCATCGGCGAACTCGGCGCCGGTCGGAAACCGGCAAAGCGCCGGCAGGTTGATCCGATCGGCGAACTGGATCGGGCCGACGACCAGCGTCGGGAAGAAGACCAGCGACAGGACGACGTCCACCGGCCGGAAGATTTCCTTCGGGTAGCGCCAGTTCCACAGCACCGTCCCGAGCGTCCGGATATAGATGAACGAGGAGAACAGGATCGCCAGGAGGCTCTGGTCGCTGAGGATGCGGCCGGCGACGAACAGCAGCGTCACGGGCAGTGCGCCGTAGAGGAACCACCGCTTCGATTGCAGCCATACGTAGACCGCCGCGTAGGCCGTCATCACCAGGAGGAAGACCAGCGTGTCCGGCGAGGCGATCCAGGCGAAGACAAGCGAGA
Organism: Microbaculum marinum; assembly: GCF_037855135.1. Taxonomy (NCBI): domain Bacteria; kingdom Pseudomonadati; phylum Pseudomonadota; class Alphaproteobacteria; order Hyphomicrobiales; family Tepidamorphaceae; genus Microbaculum; species Microbaculum marinum. The sequence goes on along the minus strand of NZ_JAZHOF010000005.1, from coordinate 41,193 downwards.
ACAGCACCGTGTTCGCGAGCACCAGGCGCGGCGAATTGAGCAGATGCGAGCCGTAGTGCCCGATCAGGTAGGCCAGGATGAACACCGTGGCCGTCATGAGGTTGTCGAAGACGATGGTCATGACGCCGTTCCGTCGTCCAATACCCGGCTGAAACAGTCCGCGCTTCGGTCTTTGATGCAGGGCCGGTCCTGCAACCCGGGAGATCCGGCGCGGTCGTGATGAAGCGCGGTCCCCGGCGTTCCCGGCCTGTGGCTTTCAGGGTGAAATGCGTGCGAAGAAGACTTCCCCGATGACGTTGCCGTCCACCAGCACTTCATTGGCACTGGACTGCGTGTCGCGCAATGCGGTCGTCCGGACCTCCAGTGCCCGGCGTGTGTCGTCGGCGACCAGTTCCCGGAGGGCGTCGACCGAGGGCGTGCGGAGCCGTGTGTAGATCCACTTGCCATCGGAGGTGACGTTGCGCTCGTGCAGCGTCTTGATGAGGTAGATCGCCGCACTGAAGAGTTCCGGACCCGAAACGGCTGAAATCCGTGCGAGCTCGCCGCCGAATTCCTCGTGACCCTTGAAGTCGGCTTCGGGATCTTCGGGTGAGCGCTCGGCCTCGCTGGCGTCCTCCTCGTAGACGAAGGCGGCGGGCGTCGGACCGCGCAGCTTCAGCGAGGCGGCAGCGCCTTTGGCCATGCCCGGATCGCCGGCCGCCACGAACCGTCCGGTCCTGGTGGTGAAGCGGGGAAACCCCAGATCCAGGAAATCGAACGGACCCTCGAGGCCGGGCAGAACCTCGGTAAGCACGTGCATCGTGAAATCCACGCCGCGAATGTAGTCACGATGTCCGTAGACGAGGGGCCGGAACGGTTGCAAGGCTACTTTGCGTTGCGGATAAAGTCGACGAGATTGCCGACGACCTGAAGATTCCGGCTTTCCACCTCCTCGTCGGGAATGGTGACCTCGTAGCGCTTCTCCAGATCGAGCAGGAACACGGACCAGTCCAGCGAGTCCAGGATCTCCGCTTCGATCAGATCGGTGCCGCGGTCGATCTGGAGATTCGCACGTCCCGTGGTCGCCGCGGCAAGCTCGCTTATCGTCGCCACCAGCGATGCATCGTCCAGTGATTGTCCGGCTTGTTCGGTCAAACTACGCACTCCTGCAGAATACGGGCCGCGACGCCGCGACCCAGGGGATCATCGCATGCAGACGTCGCTAATCCAGATGGACGGCCGGTTCAAGCCCGCCGTCAGGCGCTCACCGGCCCGCGGTGTCGGGCATCTTCTGCGCTTCGACGATCATGGCGGTGCCGAGCTGGGACAAGGCGTCCTTGTGAAGCGTCAGCGTCAATGGCCCTTCGGGAGTCAGTATCGCGACAACGCAGACTGAGGGTTCGTCAGGGTGCGGGTTCAGCTGGTAGCGAAGTGCCGGCTGCAGCACCTCGGAGCGGACGTAGCCCTTTCGCGCCTTCGGGACGTTCTGTTCCATTGCATCGCCTCTCGTCTGTTCCGGGACCCGTTTCGGGCATGATCCCGGGGCACGCGAGGCGTGTGTCTCATCAAAGCGCATTCGACGCAAGTGAAAGCCCTCGGAGTGCCGCCGCAAGGGCGCGGCGCACGGCTTCACCGGTCCGGCACGCGGGCGACGGCGCTGCGGCGCAGCGACTCGTATTCTTCCGGTGTCCCGCAGAACACCACCTGATGCGGTTCTATCAGCTCGTAGAAAATCCGCCGACCGGCGGCGATCGCCAGATTGTAGAGCGGTGCGACATATCGCTCGCCGCCCTGAAGATCCTCGACCTTCTTGTCGACCGTCAGGTCGTACAGGTCCAGGAACAGGTCGGCGGTCCTGAAATAGTAGAGGCCGGTGCTGCAGAGATCGGAAATCCGGACTTTCTCGGCGACCTCGACCGCACGACCCACCGGCCGGTCGGGGTCTTCCGGCCGCACGAACGACCACCCCTCGCCGTCAGCGCGCACCACCTCGAGGTATCCGTCGACCGTGGCGAGGTCCAGCCCTGGCGGCCGTCTGTAGCCGGGACGGAAGGTGTCGATGTTGAAGATCGTCAGGCTGTCGGAATGGTCCAGCCGGGACAGCCGAAGGCCGATGTCGACGGTTTCAGCCTGGCCGGACGTTTCCGCCTCCAGGACCACGATCTCATGCTGGCGGAGGCCGGGGTGCAGCGTCTTCAGTTCGGCTTCGATGAACGCCGGCGTGGCGGCCTCCGACCGGCAGATGAACAGGAACGGCTCGGTGTCGAAGAAGCGCGAGAATCCGGACACGGCGTGCGAGAAGACGGTTCGCCCGCCCAGATCGAGCATGTATTTGGGCTTTTCATAGCCGGCGCGCCTGAAGCGATTGCTCAGCCCCGCCATCGGAAAGACGATCATTCGAAGCTCTTCAGCAGGGCATGCAGGCGGATGCCGTTGGCCAGGAGGTGTTCCTGCCGCTCGGGACTGTCGGCATGCAGGGGAAGCATCGACAGGAACATCAGCGCGGCCCACGCGTGGAGTTCGGCTGCATCGATGCCGAAGCGCGTCGCGGCGCTTTCGACGAAATGACCGCGAAGCGCGTCGTGCATGTCGTTGAACGCGATGCGGAAGGTCCAGTCTGTCGCGGTATTCTTGTGAAGGGATGACCGTCCGGCGAGAATGTCGTCGTATCCTCCCACGACGCTGTGAGCCATCTTTCCCAGGTCGTAACGCCAGTCGCCGTACAGGGCCGGGGATCCGGTATCGACATGTCCCCTCGGGTCGATTGTGACGATCCTCTGGGTCGAAAAATCGAAGAATATGTTCCCGAAGAAGAAGTCGCCGTGGAAGAATGCGATGTGCTCCGGGCGGGTACGCGGCAGCGAGGCGAGTATGTCCTCGGCGATGACCCGCAGGCTGACGTTTTCGCAGCCGTTGACGGAGATGCCGCTGTCGATCGAGAGGCCGCACGCCTTGCAGTAGGCCTCCAGCCGGCGCCACGTCTTGCGCACGACGACGTTCTCGAAAAATCCGCCCGCATAGCCGTCAGACAGGTCGGGAGCGTTCTCGTCAGGCCGGACCGCCTGGCATTTTTCCAGGAACTCGAAGCATCTGTTCAGGATCATCCGCCAGCTGTGGGCGGTGTGGTTGCCGAACACCAGCAGATCGCCGAGTGTTGGAAAGTGCAGGTACTCTATCTCGTACCCGGCCTGGGATTCCTCGTTGAGCCGTCCCAGAAAGCGCGGCGCGTGGAGCTTCAACCGATTGGGCAGGTTCTCGAACCAGTGTGCCTCGGCCTCCATCTTCGCGGCGTCGTGCGAGCGCTTTCGGATCGAGTAGCCGTCCGAATCGAGGGAATTGGACATGCGCGCGACCAGCAGCGAGCGTCGCGATTTGTAGTACATCGCCAGATGGCCGAAATCGTACCACTCGCGTGCCTCGACCAGGGCGACCGGCCGGCAGCCCGAATACGCCGTAAGGGCCTTGGCGAACGAGCCGGTGGCGAATGCGTTGCGGAGCGCGCCCATGTCGGAGAACTTGAAGTACCCGCAGACGACATGCTGGTTGTCCGTGTCGGAGGGATGGTCGGTGAAGGTCAGCCCCTGCGGGGTCTCGACCGAATAGGTCCACGGGTAATCGAGCGGCGTGTCGTGGACGACCACGATGTCGTCTGCAGTCAGATCCTCCGGCTCGACATCCACGAAGGTGTCGCCGAACAGGATGCGAAGGCTTTCGCCGGCGGACGTGCGGTCCGCGACTTCGAGTACGGCCTCGTTGAGCGATATCGTCTCCGGCAGGAACAGCAGCCCGACGCCAAGCCTCTCGAGCATCTGCCGGTCGGATTCCTGGAGCGAATATCCCTCGGGCAGGGTCATCAGCACGGCTTCCGCCTGCGCCAGCATGACCTGCCGGGCGAAGAATCGCTGCGAGCCGATCGGAAGGAATGAAGGCGGCAGGGCCCCGTAGTGAAGTCTCAGTTCCGGGTTGATGTACTGGCCCGACAGCACGGCGAGCATAGGGAATCCTGCCTTCCTGGGAGCACGGAATCCGGACGCCCCGGACGTCGATCCGCCAAGTCTGCCTCGACAATCGGTCGTAGCGAACGGGGGCCACTGGTGCTAGAAAAAACAGCACCTTATCCGAGTTTGAGTTTCATCAAACGTATCGATGAATACATCCTACAGTCGAAAATTCGATCTTCGATTTCCGGATGGAGCGCGCGTGGCAACGGCCGGAAGCGACTTCGCACGGACTATCCGCCGGGAGCTGATCTCGCGCAACTGCAACTATTTCGATGCCGAACCCGCACCCGCGATGCTGCCGCCGCAGCGGCACGACGAATTCGGATTCGGTCAGTTCTCCGCCCGCTACGGCCGGATTCCGACGGTGGCCCAACTCCGGCAGCTTGCCGAACGCGCGTTCGGGCTGCGCACGTTCGAGGAGACGATCTGGGAAAGTGACGGCCGCTTCTACGATGTCTTTCGCCCGGTGGTCGAGCCGAACGGCTATGTCTCTGCGGAAGAAGTCGGCCATTGCCGCGACAGCCATCTTCGCAATGTGCGCCGGCTGTTCGAAGAGGCGCATGTGCTTGTTTTCGCGCTCGGCCGGACGGAAGCCTGGCGATCGCGCGCCGACGGCCTCGTCCATCCGATGCGGCCGGGCACGGTCGCCGGCACTTTCGACCCGGAGACGTATGAGCATGTCGTCTTCGCGGCCGATGACGTCGTCGCGGATTTCGAGGCCTTTATGGCCATCGTCCGCGGCGCAAACCCCGACATCAAGTTCATCCTGACCGATTCCCCCGCGTCTGCCGTCGAAATGACCGATGACAGGAGCGGGACGAGCGCCACGAACTCCGCAAGAGAGGTGCTTCGGACCGCCGCGGAGACCCTTCGTGCCCGCTACGACTGCATCGACTACCTGCGTACCGGCGAACCCGCGACCTCCTCGGACGTCCCGTTCGCCGTCCGGACGGGGGACGGTCGGCTGGACGAGGACCTGGAAATGGCGATGGATGCGTTCTTCAGCGAGCATGGCGAAGGCAGCGTCGAGATGCTGGCCGGGGCCGAGGACCCGGCGCTGAGACTTGCCCGCGAGGCAGCCGAGATGCTGATGGCGCGGCAGCAGGAAATCTGCGACGACCTGATGACCGAGGCGGCGAAGGGCGAGGACCGAGAAGGCCCCTCATGAATCCGCGCCTCTTCGTCTTCGGCGACAGCCACACCAACCCCATACTGCAGGGATTCCGGGCGCTCGGTCCCGGCATCTCGGTGCGCGGCGGACGACTGCCGCTGATGGGGCTCTACTGGCCGGCATGCTTTCATACCGGCGCGGATCCGCTGCGCTTCGTGGGATCGGACACGCAGGCCGAGTTCCAGCGCTATGCCGCATCGGCGGGGTTCGATGGCGGCAACGTGCTGGATGTCGGGCTGCCGATGGTGACGTCCCTGTCCGGCATGACCCCGACCGCCAACTTCTTTTCATGGTACGAATACCATCCCGTTCCCGGCGGCGCCCGGTACTTCATGTCGAGCCAGTTGCTCGCCGTCCAACTCGACCACTACTACACGCATATCCTCGACTTCTACCGCCGCCTGGCGGAGGCGGGGAAGACCGTCCTGTTCGTCGTGCCGCCCGCCCTGCGTTCGAACGAACTGCATGAAAGCGAGCTTTTCCACGAGGTCCGCCACCACATCACCACCGCTGTTGGGGCGGTTGGGGTGCAGATCGTGGATGTGACCGAGACCACCTGCGATCCGTCCGGTATGCTGAGGCGGCAGTACTGGTCCGACGTGGACGGCGACATCTTCCACGCCAATGCGGAGTGGGGCAGGGAAGTCGCCGGGCAATGCTGCCGACTGCTCGGCCTGCAGGTATGAGTGGACGGGCGCCGGTCCGCTCCGAAAGGATCACCCGTGACGTCGCCTGAAGACTTCGCCATCCGCCCCGAGACCGCCCGGGCCGCCACCGGATCGTCGCCTCGCCGGTTCGGACTGCCTACGGCCGGCCGCCTCATGACCGCGGGAACCGAGGCTCATCGGGCGATGCAGAACTGGGCGGTCGTCTGCGGCGCGATCCGTTCGCCGCTTGAATTCACGATCACGCTGAATGCCATACTGAAGCTTCGCGACCAGGGACTGCTGCACGGGATCGTCGTCGCGACGTGGAGCGACGCGTTCCGCGAGACGCCCGAGTTGAGGTCGGACCTGATCCGCAGAAACATCGCCGTCGTCGAGGTTCCCCAGATGCGGGAGGGTGGGAACGGGCAGACGTTTCGCCAGCACCGGCTGTTTCAGGCGGGAGCAATGCAGTGCCCGGACGGCGTGGCGATCCTCAAGATGCGGTCCGACAAGGCGGTCCACCGCCTGCATTTCTTCATCGACCGCCTCAAAGCGGGCCCCGCCCCGGTGTCTGCGGCGCCCTCGATGTTTCGTTCGATGACCCGCCGCATCTCGATTCAGGCGGCGTCGGTCTCGATGCCGTTCAATCATTCCGACATCGTGTTCTACGGCCTGAAGGGCGACCTGTTGCGCCTGTCGCACATGGACCAGATGTACGACTGGACGTTCTTTCCCGGCAGCATGAACGCCGAAATCCGCTGGTTCTCGCGACCGTTCCTGTTCCAGCTCAACGTCTTCAGGCAGTACTTCGAACTGTTCAACTGCCGGGCGATGTCACGGCACGTAATCGACATGGTCGAGGGGGGGCGGTTCGACGCGATTCCGGAGGTCGTTCTGGACGCGATCGCGGCCAATATCGTGTGCATTCACGAGAATTTCGAGATCGTTTCACCCGACAGGTACGACGGCGTGGCGACTGTTCGACAACTATTCGGCTTCGACGATAGCAAGATCGCCAACGTCATTCCCATGACCATGACGAAGCACGTCGCCTGCTACAGCAACGCTGCGGTCGCAGCGGCTGCGCACGGGCAATTTCCGTCCAACAACGGCGGAGACCACCTGAAGGCCGCCTTCGCCCGCATGGCCGATCCGGTTCACGCGGAGCGGAACATCTCCGACGAAGAGATCAGGAAAATCGGCAGCACCTGGTTTCCGGACAGTCCGTTGAACGGCAGCAAGGACAGCATGCTGCGGATCGCCACCTGCGTCCGGGAGCCTCTCGACATGGTGGACGCACCGCTGGACATCCACCTGGAGCCGGACACTTCCGGAAGGCAGATGCCGGAAGAGCGAGCGTTCGTTCAAGAATACCTTGCCGGGCATTGTCACGAAATCGATCTGGCCACCCTGTACTTCAACCTTTCCGAAATGTTTCGCAACGGCGACTCCGTGCAACCGGACGAAGGCCGGGCCCGATACTGGCTGCATCTGTCGGCGGAGGCGCGGCACCGCCCCGCCGAAACGGCCTGGGCCGACCTCCTGAAGCAGGACGGTGATCTCGAGGGCGCCGCGGGGTGGTACCGCAAGGCCGCGCTGCGGGGCGACCAGGCGGCTCAGCGGGAGCTGGCGCTGCTGCTGCGGGATCATCCGATCACGTCGGTAAGCGACAGCTGGGAAGACTGGATGGAACTGGCCGGACAGGGGACCGGCACACCGGAACTGCCTGCCTAGCCTTGGCCGAGGACGCCGGCTCGCCACCGTCTACCCATGAGCACATGCAAGGATCCGAGTCGTCAGATGTATTTGGGATTCAGGGAGTTGGTTTGCTGTACGACGCCACCGCAGGCGTTGGTCCCCACTGAGCCTCGATAAAGACGGCCTCATAGCTATTCTTCGGACCACGGTTCCTGAGATCAGGCGCTGAAAACAGATACGGTCCGCGATATAAGTCCTGTCCCGCCGTTTGACCCTCCGGAGGATCGTAGCCGCCCCGATGAACGACGCCCCTCCAAACCACGCACTCGTGTGCGGCCTGCTGCGTGACGAGCTCGAGTTCAGGATAACGCTTGCTCAGATGCTCGAGGCCCGGTCGGACGGCCTGCTCGACGGCATAGTGGTTTCGACCTGGTTCGGGGAAATCGACACGATTCCGGGCCTCCGGGCCGAACTGCGCCGGCTGGAGGTAAGCGTGGTCGAGACCGAGCCTCCGAAACACAATCTGACAGGGAGCACATGGGCGCAGCACAAGGCGATGTTGCGGGGCCTGCAGGCCATTCCCGACGACGCGGCCGTCTGGAAGTTGAGGACGGACCGCACCGCACATATCCTGCGGCTCTTTCGTCCCAGCCTCGAACGTGGACCGCAGCCGACACGGAGAGCCGGGACCGTGGCGCCCGTGTTCGATCGCCGCGTCGTCGCCATGGCGGTGGTGGCGAGCGTTCCATTCTACGCCGCCGATTTCGCATTCTTCGGCATGAAGCGGGACATCCTCAAGATGATCCACTTCAACGGCGTGTACGACTCGCTCTTCCGTGGCTTTGGCGCCGAACAGCGATTGTGGACGCATCCCTTCCTCGAGGCGTTTCCGCGCCTGTCGGAACTCTACGAACGCGTCAACATTCTCGGCCTCTCCACCCATGTCATGCGGGTGGTGGGAGAAGGCCGCGCCATACCGGAATGCATTCTCTATGTCCTGGCATTCTACTGGCTGAACCTGTTCAACAACATTGAGGTGATCGACCGCCGGACCGCCGCCACCCCTCATCTGACGGTGCGAGGTGTATTGGGCGGCGAACAATGCGGTGCTGTGCGGATCGGATCGGTCGCGTCGCGCTTCACGGTCAGGATCGCGACGTTCAATAGTCAGGCGGCACTGGACAGGCTGGTCGAGGGGGCGTTCGAAGATGACAGCGAGCTTGGCCGCAGCTATCGCCGCATTCTCGCCGATCTGAGGTCGAACGGCATGGACGCCCTCCCCGTGTGGGGTGAGGCCGATGTCGAGACCCTCGGAGAATGGCAGCGCCAGGCACCCGATGCAGAGCTGTTGATCAGACCGAGCATGATCTCGCCGGCGGCCGGCAATCGACCGGCGGGGGACGTTCCGGCGTCGATCCTTACGGGCGAGAAGTTCAGGCATATGCTGGTGCGGGAAAGTCAGGCCGAAAGCCTCGATGAGGAGACCCTCGCGCTGGTGCGGGAAACCCTCGGCCTCGTGCGGACCGGCAAGGACACCGGCAAGCTCTACAACATGATCGCCACCGAACTTCTCCGGTCTGCCGGTGACGACCGTGCGAAGAAGCTGCTCGGCGCATTCTTCCTTCTCCGAGCCGCGGAGAGAGGGGACATCGAGGCGGCGGGGCGTTACGGCTGGCTGGTCTATTCCGGCCGGTTGGAAGTGGAAACGCGAGACGACGCCATGAAATGGACCGGGACTGCTGCCGTGAAGGAAAATCCGCTTGCCCAATACACGTTCTCGCTGATGTGCAGGAACGGCTGGCTCGGCGACGAGCAGGGGCAGGCGGCCGACGACTGGCTTGCAAAGGCCTGGAGCAACGGTTTCACGACGGAAATGCTCGACGCGGTATGACCGCAATGCCGGATCATGCCCTGCCCCGGCAGTTGCCGGCTCCCTGCGATCCATAAGGAGATTCCAGCGTGTTCGGAGCCCATGACGCGCACGTCAGACGAACCTGTGATGCGATCGCCAAGGTTGTCGCCACGCCGCCCTTTCGCGGCCGCGGCTACGACGAGCTGACCATGCTTATCGTCTGCATGACCCCGCGCTCCGGGAGCCAGTATCTTGGATCGGTGCTGCGGGACAACGGGCTGGGTCTCGCCCACGAGCAGTTCCGCTATACCGGCGGATCGATAGAGAAGATCACGAGCAAGTTTGGTCTAACTACGTTCGAGGACTTCGTTCGAAATCGTATAGACGTCAACATTACGGGGGACGGTATTTTTTCCGCCAAGGCGGACTGGATGCAGTTTCTGCCGTTATACTACCTCGGCGCGTACGCGCATTATTTCACCGGCGCCCACTACGTCTACCTGTCGCGACGCGACCGGCTGGACCAGGCCATCTCGCGCTATATCGCGACGGAGTCCCGGTATTTTCACACGACCTATACAGAACATAGGCAGGCGGTTAAGGATGTTCCCTTTTCCCTCGACGGCATCAACATGCATCTCAGCCACATCCTGTCTCTGGAAAACGCATGGGAACAGTTCTTTTCTTCGGAAGACATTCGACCACTGCGAATCTATTACGAGGATCTGGAAGCCGACCCCGCCAGCGTCCTGGCGGACATCTTCGCCCACCTCGGCCGAGAGGCGCCACCCGCGCCGGTCGTTGAAACGGAATTCCGGATCGTCCGGACGGAAAAGAACCGCCGCTTCAGGGATCTTTTCCAGCGGGCACGCCAGTCCGACCGTTCAGGGTTCACGCTCGGCTATACGCAACCGGCACCCTGACGGACATGCACCCCAGGCCGACGTTGTCCGGGGCTATCCCTTCAACGCAATCTCGAGCTTCTCTGAGCTCTTCGATCGCGAACGGTTTGTTCAGAACCTGATACTCCTTGAAGTTCTCCAGCAGTGCGACGCGCCCGTATCCCGTGCTGAACACGAACGGGATCCCGCGCGCGCGCAGGATCTCGGCGGCGGGGAAAACCAGATGTCCATCGAGGTTCACGTCAAGGAGCGCGAAATCGATCGCTTCATCTCTCGCCGCGGCAACGGCCCTGGACAGGGACGCCGCAGATGCGACGACGTCGCAGCCGAGATCCGCCAGCATCCCCTCGATGAGAAGGGCCACCATACCCTCGTCCTCGACCACGAGTACGCGCAGGCCGGCAAGCTCAGCCATTCGGGGTCACACGTGCCGCAGTCCCGATGGGAAAGGTCAGACGGCAAGACAGCCCGTGCGGCTCGAAAGCCAGATCAAGCTCCCCGCTGAGATCGCGCTCTATGCACCGCTCGATGAGGCGGCTGCCGAACCCGCGCCGTACCGGTGCCACCACCGGAGGCCCCTCAAGTTCCTGCCAAATCAGGTCCACCAGGGTCTGATCCTGCGTCTCGCGCAGCTGCCACACGAGAGAAAGCCGACCGTCCTCGCAGCTGAACGCACCGTACTTCGCAGCGTTGGTGGCAAGTTCGTTCAGGGCCATGGTGAGACTGAGCGCAGCTCTTGGATTGAGTGTGATCGGCGGCCCCTGGATCTCCACGTTCTGGTCCGCTCCCGCCAGCAGCGGGCGCAATATCGCGCGCACCAGATAATCGAGCGGCGCATCCTCCCAGTGACGTTTCGTCAGGAGATCATGCGCGCGCGCCAGGCCCAGCAGACGCTTTTCGTATCTCGTGGTGAAGTCCTGCAACCCCTCGGAATGTCGCGCGGTCTGCATTGCCAGCGACTGTACCGTGGCGAGCATGTTCTTCACCCTGTGGTTCAACTCGTCGATAAGTGTCTTCTGGCGATTTTCGGCCTGTTTGCGCTCGGTGATGTCGACCATCATGTTGATTGCACCGACGAGCTTGCCGCTGGCGTCGTGCAACGGGGTCGGATAGGGCACAAAGGGCACCAGCGTACCGTCAGGGCGCTCGGCCATCGCCTCGACGCCACGGACCGGCCTGTTCTCCTTCAGCGCCACTGCCATCGGGCACTGGTCGTGCGGCAACGGGGCCCCGTCGGCGGTATAGAGCCGCCACGAGATGCACCAGTCGTCGCCGATCTGCGGGGTCCGGCCGGCCAGGTCGATGCAGGCCTGGTTGAAGAACGTCACGCGACCGTTCGCATCTGTCGTGTAGACCGCTGCAGGCAGTGCCTCGAGCAGATCGCGCATGCGTTGCTCGCTTGCCCGGATGCGGTCCTCCATGAGCTTGGATTCGGTGACGTCCTGAATGACACGGACGCCGTAGCGGAAACGCCCCTCCTCATCCCGGACGGCGGAGGCGCGAACATCGAGATAGACAATCTCCCCATCCGGCTTGCGAGCCCGTTTCCGGACGGAGTAGTTGTCCAGCTCTCCTCCCACCTGTCGGGCGAAGGAGGTCGCATCCTCCTCCCGATCCTCCTCCATCGTATAGTCGAAGAAGGTCATCTGAAGGAGTTGCTCGCGCGAACGGCCCAGCATTCTGCAGAAGGCGTCGTTCACGCGAGACAGGCGACCGGTCTCGTCGGCCTCGGCGATGCCGACGGTCGCTGCCTCATAGGTCGCGGACAGCCGTTCCTCGCTTTCGCGACGGGCACGCTCTGACTCAAACAGATGCGTCATGTCCATCGTGAAGCAGCGCGTGTTCACGAACTTCCCATTCTCGAAACGGCTGTTCGAGGTGATCACCACGTGCTTGATCGACCCGTCCCTGGCCCGCAGGCGGGCCGGATAGCGGTCCAGCTTCTCACCGCTTGCAAGCCTGTTCAGGATGTCGCCGATCACAGGTGCGTCGACGTGAAATTCTGCGATGTGGCGGCCGATGTACTCGTCCGCCGGGTACCCGAGAAGTGCCAATTCGGCCTGATTGGCGCGCTGAATCGTGCCTTCCGAACTGACGATGTGGAGGCCGATTGCGCTGTTTTCGAAGAAGTCCTCCAGGTCCCGGTTCTTGCGAGCGACCTCTTCTTCCATCGCCTTGTGGGCCGATATGTCCTGGAAGCAGTTGATCGCGCCCTGCACATTGCCCCGGTGATCTTTCAGAGCGCGAATATTGGCCAAGGCGGTGAAGAAGGTGCCGTCCGGGCGCTGTATCACGACCTCGGCGTTTCTCATGTCGCCGCCCGAACGCACCGCATTCGCCATCGGGCAGTCGGCATGCGGTAGCGGCGTTCCATCCGTCTTTAACAGGCGGTGGGAGCCACAGAAGCGCTCCCTGGAGCCGTTCAGGTCGGGGGAGCGGCCCCACAGCGCAGCCGCTTCCGAATTGAACCGGACGAGCCATCCTTCATGGTCGCAGATGTAGACAGCGCCTGGAATTGCCTCGAGCACGGTGGGCGACGCCGCCACGAGCGCATCGAATTCGCTCAGTCTGCCTGCGGGGGCAGGAAATTCTTCAACGGTGGACATGGGGCGTAACCTTCCGCCGTCCCGAAGGCGGTGAGTACTCTCGCGGGAGCCGCGGGATACATGACGATGTTGGATCTGGACTCACTCACCTTCCCCCGAAACGCACAGCCAGCAGGATGCAACGCCGTGGCACGGGAATGGTTCCTTCGGTGACTGACATTATCCGAAATTAGTGAAACGGCTCGTAAAGACGGATGCAGCAGCCGGCTTGGTATATCGCGATGCCATCAGTGGGCGGCTGGAGTCCGCGACGAGAGGTGCGCGATCCTGCTGGGGCCGGTTCAGTCGCTGGCGGAATCGGCCGCGGTATCGGCGAGCGTGTCAGGACCCCTGCATAGAGTTATCCTGCGTGCGGGATACTCCTCCGTCGCGGCATGGAAAATGGCACGGGCGAGATGCGCGCTCAGGGCTCGCGCGAGTACTCTCTCGACCTCTCCACACCTTTCGGCATCCCAAAGCTCGATCCGGTAGGGAAGGTCCTCGTCTGCATCGGACGCAGGCGAATTCGCTGACATCCTCGCCGGCCCTAGTGTGACGGGCCGTTCCATCGGGAGACGATGCCATTCTTGTGTCGCAGCGTTATGTAACGTTCGACATGCTCCCGCGTCGCGGCATAGTACGCCGCGTAACCAATGGTGGCATTGGCAGTGACTGCGAGTACCTGCTCAACACTCGTCTTCGTCGCGTCCCAGAGTTCGACCCGGTAGGGGAGGTCGTCCCGCGCGGAGGCGCCGCTGCGGTCTTCCGCCCCGTCCGCGTCTCCGTCATCGGGCTCTGCTCCGGGTGCAACTGCGAGCGGCAGCCTAACCAGGGCCGGCACTTGCAATCGGAGAGGAGACTGAGCGGTCATCGGTCGATACCCGTTGTAATGGGAGAGCGCTGCACGTAACGTCGATTCCTTCGGGCTTTCGGCGCAATCGGGCTCACAATGGCACCCAACCTGGAAAATGCGCAACAGATCTCTGAGGCTCACCGTCTGGAGCTTCTGATCGATGCGGTCAGCGACTACGCAATCTACATGCTCGATCCCGAGGGTTTCGTCACCACGTGGAATCCGGGTGCCGAGAAGATAAAGGGCTACAGCGCTGCCGAGATCATAGGGCAGCACTTCTCCACGTTCTTCACGGCAGAAGATCAGGCGGCGGGGCTCCCGGAAGCGATCGTTGCCTCGGCCCGCGAGACGGGGCGCCACGAGGCGGAGGGCTGGCGCGTTCGCAAGGACGGCACCCACTTCTGGTCAAACGCCATCCTCCAGCGTGTCCTCGATGAGAAAGGACAACTGATCGGCTACGCGAAGATCACCCGCGACATAACGGAACGAATGGCCGCCGACCGCGCCTTGCGGGAAAGCGAGCGTCGCTTCCGTGTGCTGGTGGAAGGGGTGGTGGACTACGCCCTCTACATGCTCGATCCCAGCGGAATCGTAATCAACTGGAATACAGGCGCGGAGCGGCTGAAGGGCTACACGGTAGACGAAATCGTCGGGCATCACTTCTCGAAATTCTACCCGAAGGAGGATCGAGCCAGGGGCATTCCCGCCAGGGTCCTCGAAACGGCTATCCGTGAAGGGCGCTACGAAGGCGAGGGCTGGCGGGTCCGCAAGGACGGCAGCCGCTTCTGGGCGTCTGTGGTGGTGGACGCGATCCGCAACGAGGCGGGCGAACTGGAGGGCTTCGCCAAGATCACGCGGGACATCACCGAACGGCGCGCCGCGCAGGAGGCACTGCGCGAAAGCGAGCGCCAGTTCAGGCTGCTGGTCCAGGGCGTCACGGATTACGCCCTCTATATGATCGACCCCAACGGGATCGTCACAAGCTGGAATTCGGGAGCCGAGCGCATCAAGGGATACGCCGCCGATGAAATCATCGGCCAGCACTTCTCCCGCTTCTACACCGAGCGCGACCGCTCTGCCGGCAAGCCTTCACGCGCCTTGCATACGGCGACGCAGGAGGGGCGCTTCGAGGCCGAGGACTGGCGGGTGCGCAAGGACGGCACCTTGTTCTGGGCGCACGTCGTCATCGATCCGATTCGCGATGAACCGGGCGAACTGATCGGTTTCGCGAAGATCACACGGGACATCACGGAGCGCCGCGAGGCGGAGCTGGCTCTCAAGGAAGCACAAGCGCAGCGGGCGCATGCACAAAAGATGGACGCCCTGGGTCAGCTGACGGGAGGCGTGGTGCATGACTTCAACAACCTCCTGACGATCGTGAGCAGCTATGTCCGTCTCGTGAAGAAGGCCGTGGCCAGCGATCCTTCGGCCAGCAAGGCCACTGAATCGGTGGAACTGGCCATCGAACGCGGCGTTGCCCTGACCCGCCAATTGCTGAGTTTCTCCCGCAAGCAGACGGCTGCCGCCGAAGTGCTTTCGGTCGGCGAGCGCATAGAAGCCGTCCAGCGGATGTTGGGAAGTTCCTTGAGTGGCCAGGTATCTCTGGCTTCGGCTGTCGCCCCCGAAACGTGGAAAATCGAAGCCGATCCCGGTGAATTCGAGCTCGCTCTCATCAACACTGCCCTAAACGCCCGAGACGCCATGCCTGACGGTGGCGTCGTGACGATTACAACGGAAAACATTACCCTCGCACGCGGTGAGCTCCGCGAGGATCTCGAGGGCGACTTTGTCGCAGTGCGTATCGCCGACACCGGCACCGGGATCGCTCCGGATGTACTCGAAAAGGTGTTCGAGCCGTTTTTCACGACCAAGGAGAACGACAAGGGGACGGGACTGGGGCTATCTCAGGTATACGGATTCGCAAAGCAGTCGGGGGGCACCGTCACAATCGAAAGCGAATTGGGCAGCGGAACCACCGTCAGCCTTTATCTGCCGCGTGCGTCTCGGGCTCCAGGCGAGGACGATGGCATCGAGGCGGAGATGAATCCGACGAGCGACGCGGCGCTGATTGCCGACGACGACCCGGATGCTGCGGCCGGTGTCACAGCGAAGACAGGGCAAGCGCCCGACGGGAATGTAGTGCCCCTGCGAAAGTGTCGCCGTTCTCCCGGATCAGATGCGCAGCAATAGTTCCCTGCGCCAGCGGACCCAGTTGCCGATGCGGTTCATGCAACCACGCCCCCGACGACTCACCCGGCACTGAGGCTGGCTCGACAGCCCGTTCCATACTTCGCGGTGCCGGCGGCAGCAACTTTCGGTGGCGGACCTTCCGCAGCCCTTGATCATCATTGAGCAGAAGCGGACATGCGGTACTCGATCGGGGAGAGGCCAGCGAACCGACGGAATGCACGCGAAAAATGCGAAGGGTTCTGGTAGCCGGTGGCAATTGCGATATCCGTGATCTTGATATCGAGATTCGCCAAAAGGTCGCAGGCGACCTGGTACCGGGCCTCGGCAACAAGACGGGAGTAACTTACACCCATGTTGTTGAGTTGACGTTGCAACGTCCGCTGGCTCATGCCGAGGATCTCGGCCACTTCGAGAAGCAGGAGCGGCTTCTCGCGGAAATACGGTTTGACGATCTCCCGGATCGTGTCCAGCGGACCTGCCGAATGGCTGATCTCCGCGTGCTCCTCGCAGTCGCCCGTCTCCGGCACCACCGGCGAATTGCTGGGCCTGGCCAGCACATCCCGCGGAACCAGCACGGAGGTGTGAATTTGTGACATGAGCATCCGCGTGTTCGGAAACGCTTCCTTCGCGCGGTCATGTGGCGCAAAATCTGAAACGAAGGTCACCTCTTCGGGTGTCCATGCGGCGCCTGCTATGCAGCGCACGATCGACACAACCGCCTGCAGGTTCATCCATTCGGTGCAGACGAAGCCGGCGGTGTGTTCGAGCCCGGGCTGGTCGCAGACCACGCGTACAGATGCACCCTCCGGATAGATCGCGCTGAAGGCTGCAGTGTCTTCTCCTTTCCGATAGCGAAGAAAAGTCTGCAGCAGTGCGAAGCCACTCTGCGCGTTGAGGATCGCTTGCCGGAACTCGGGTCGAAGGTCCCTGAGAGTTGCCCGTTGCGCGGCCATGAATCCCAACTCCATTGCACCTCCGGCGCCGCCATCCTGTGCCACAAAATCCATTATTCTCGGCAGGCTGAGGTAGAGATCCGGTGACTCTTCCGTCGTGGCCGGCAGGCCCGCCCGCGTCAGGCAGTCCCAGACCGGAACCCCGATTTCCCGCAACACGGAGAGGTAGAGGTTGAAATGTGCGGCTCTAACGAGGGGAACCTGTCGCAAACCAAACTCCAGTTTAGGCAAAGTATCGACGATGGGGACAAAGGTGCATCATCGGCCGAGATAATCGCCGGCGTTCGGGGACCTGCTGAAGGTGGATGCCGATCGCGAACGATATCGAGGCTGGTTGCTCGCATGCCCGTGTTGCAGGCGCACGGCTTCCGCGCTTGAACCGCCTGTCGTCGGGGTGGAAATCGGTACGCCGACGGCAGGAGCGACGATCAATGTTGCGAGCCCAAGCGGCCCGGTGGCCGGCGGCGAAACAAACTGATTCTCACGTTGGCGCGAAATGGTCAGCACCGAGATCCGCCTTTTGCTAACTTCCGCAAGATTCAATCCTCCACCTCCGATGCCCGCTAGCAGGCCTCGGGATGCACGCCGACTCCGAACCCCACTGACCATGAAACGCTTGGCCACGAACCCGGTCCCAACTCCTGCGGCCACCGTTGCAGCGAACCCGTCCTCTCGTCCTGGGATCTCGCTTCGGCGGTAAGGTCGTGACGGGGCAAACCAGACGCGGATACATCTGCCTTCGCCCGCACACGCCAATTCCGTTTGAACTGATTGGCGACTTTATCGGAACCACTGTTTGAACTGAACCTGGGGAAGTTTCTATGCGCTACAGGATATTACCGGTCCTCACAGCCTCGCTGTGGATCGCCCTATTTCTATCGGCGGAGTCAGTACAGGCCCAGAGCGAATCGAAGCCGAATATCGTCTTCTTTCTCGCCGACAACACCGGCTTCGGCGACTGGGGCGTCTATGGCGGCCAGGTGGAGACGCCGAACATCGACCAGCTGGCTTCCGAGGGCATGCGCTTCACCAACTACAATGTGGAAGTACAGTGCACGCCCTCGCGTTCGGCGATCATGACCGGACGGCACCCTGTTCGCTCCGGTACTTACAATGTTCTGCCGCCGTCCAACGGCGGCCCGGCCGGGATGACGCCGTGGGAATACACCATCGCGGAGTTGCTGTCGGACGCCGGCTACAAGACCGCGCTCTACGGCAAGTGGCATCTGGGAAACATCCAGGGCCGCCTGCCGAACGATCAGGGCTTCGACGAATGGTGGGGCATCCCCAATAGTTGGGAGGAGTCCGGTTACACGACCTATCCGCTATACAACGCGATGATCGAAGAGATCTTCAAGGAACGCAACATCACCGAGGCTTTGGACGCGCCGCCGCATGTCCTGGAAGGGAAGAAGGGCGAGGACTCGAAGGTCGTGATGGAACTGGACATGAAGGTCCGACCCATCATCGATGGGGAATATCTGATCCCGAAGACCGTCGAGTACATCAAGAAGCAGGCTGCCGCGAAGGAACCGTTCTTCGTCTACCTCGGTTACTCGGAAATGCATCCGCCGATCGTTTGCAACCCGGAGTTCGTTGGCAAGTCCTTAAAGCACAGTGGCATGTACGCCGACTGTATCGCCGAGATGGATCACCGGGTCGGGCAGGTCATGGATGCTGTCAGGGAGGCGGGCGTTGAGGACAACACCATCTTCGTCCTGAGCAGCGACAATGCCACCAGTGGCCTGTCGGCCAACGCTGGCGCTGTAGGCGGCTCGAACGGTCCGTTCCGCGGCAATTTCTTCTACACGCCTTACGAAGGAAGCATGCGCGTGCCGGCGATCGTCCGCTGGCCCGGCAAGATTCCCGCCGGGGCGGTCAGCAACGAGATCGTCGCGGCGGTCGACTGGTTCCCCACGCTTGCGGAGATGACCGGAAGCTCGCACCTCGTGCCGACAGACCGACCGGTCGACGGCATCGACTTCTCCAAGCTTCTACTGGGCGAGAGCAAGGAGTCGAGCCGGGAACACTACATGTTCTTTGGCGTGGACGGCGAACTGATGTCGATCAAGTGGCGCTACTACAAGATGATCAAGCGTGGGTTCCGCGACCCGCAGCTTGCGACCCTGAACCAGGCCGCCGAAGTCTTCCAACTCCCGAAGTTCTACAATCTTTCCAACGATCCTCAGGAGGATTTCAATCTGTGGGACACGGAGCTGACGATGACCTGGATTTTCGCACCGATGCTCGAGATCGAAGGTGCCTATAAGAAGAGCGTCGAGGAATATCCGAACATCCCGCCCGGAACCGAGGACTTCAAAGGTTATACCGCCCGGAATTGACGTTCGTGTTGCGAAGTGGCGACTTCCGGCCCGGGGGTCGCCGATTCGCTGGGCTGCGTATCTCCGGCTCGGGAATTGACGGCGGTTGGTGCGTTTGTCGCGAGTCGCTATCCGCCGATTCCGGTCCGGGCTTTCCGATGAGGCAGGGATGACTATACAGCGTTCCAGGTCGCTCAGGGGAGCGGCAATCCTGTCGCTCACGGTTCTGTCGGTGGCCATTGCGTCTTCCGCCCACGCCGATGAGGGCGGAGTGAGCTTCTGGCTCCCCGGCCAGTATGCCAGCTTCGCCGCCATTGCGCCGACGCCAGGCTTCTCCCTGCCCACGCAAAGCTATTGCTATGCGGGCAAAGCCGGAGGCGACAGGGCGCTCAATCGCGGTGGCGGCCTGAGCTTTGGTCTCGAGGCAGACTTCTGCGGACAGTTCTTCGCGCCGACCTGGACTCCGGACACGACCATATTCGGCGCGCGACCGAGCATTTCCCTTGCGTTCTTTCCCGGCTGGAACGAGACCTCTGCCAACGTCAACACTCTGGCCACGTCAGCAAGCCGGACCGACGTCGTGACGGGCTTCGGCGACCTCTATCCGACCGCACAACTGTTCTGGGACAAGGGCTTGCACAACTGGATGGCCTACCTCACCGGTGACATCCCGGTCGGCAGCTACGATCCCAATCGCCTTTCCAATCTCGGAATCGGTCATGCAGCCATCGACGCCGGAGGCGCATATACCTACCTCAATACCAAGACCGGATGGGAATTCTCTGCGACCGCCGGGCTGACCTACAACTTCGAGAATCCCGATACCGACTACACCAACGGCATCGACTTGCATGTCGACCTGGGTATGTCCCGGTTCCTGAATGAGCAGTTGTTTGTCGGTCTCGTCGGCTATGCCTACGTGCAACTGACGCCCGACAAGGGGCAGCCCCCAGTCCTTGGCTCCATGGAGAGCCGCACCTTTGCCGTAGGGCCGCAACTTGGCTACACCTTCAATGCCGGGGGCGTACCAATCTATACAAACCTTCGGGGCTATTACGAGTTTGGGGCCCGGAACCGGACGGAAGGCGGAAGTCTGTTCCTGACGATCAACGTGCCTTTATCGGCCATGGCCCACAAGCAAGTGCACGACTGATGGGCGCTCTGAGACAATTGGCGGTTCGGACTCCAGTCGAGCCGGACGTTGGCCCCGATCGCAACGTCCGGACGGGCGGTATCCCTGCATCAAGGAGTCGCGACGACATTTACGTCTGCAGCGGATGCGACCTCCCGGCGCGCCTCACCGCCTTCGATTAAGTGTCTGCCACACCCAAGCAACATCCTCAGAGTCAACAACGACACACAGGGTACAAAGAAATGAGAATCAAGCCGACGCCTTCAGTACTCGCAATGGGCATCTGCCTGCTAGCCGGCCCGGCGTGGGCCGACGTTGCGTCCGAGACGGTTCGATCGCTTTCCGCTCCGGACTCTGTTGATACGCGGATCGGCACGCTTGAGTTCAGCGACGGCATACCGTCCGACGCGACCGCGCAGAGCATCTACGACACCATCGACTTCACCCGCGCCCTCAACGTCTACAACAACAGTTTTCGCGGCGCGTCAGCCCTGGGCCTCGTGAAGGGCTTTCAGAGCGTCGGTGCGGGAAGCGGCGATGTCGTCATCTTCGAAACGCTGATGGATTCCAGCTCGCTGTTCCTGACCGCGAACGCCGACACGATCTATTACCTGAGCTGGATCGATCTATCCGACGGTCCCGTGGTGATCGACCAGCCCTCCGGCGGTCTCGGCGCGATCAACGACATGTGGTTCCAATGGGTGATCGACGTGGGCAAGCCCGGGCCCGACCGGGGGCTCGGGGGCAAGTATCTGGTCGTCGGTCCGGAATATGATGGCCCCTTGCCGCAGGGCGGGTATTTCATTGCGCACGCAAGGACCAACACGGTGCTCTACGCGCTGCGCGCCTTCATCGACAACGGCAACGATCCGAAGCCTGCCGTCGACAACATCAAGCAGAATCTCAAGATCTACCCCTACAAGCCGGGCAGCTACGGCACGCCGATTGCCGAGGCGCTGGAGGGCAAGGTCCGGCTGGAAGGCGAGCCGGAGATCCCTCAGATGAAGTTCATCGACGCCAGCGGCATGGCGTTCAACACAATTCCGCCCAGCGACTACGGCTTCTTCGAACTGCTCAACGAGAATGTACAGAACGAGCCGGCGACCAGCTACGACGTCGAACTGGCCGGCCAGATGGCCGCCATAGGCATCGTCCATGGCAAGCCGTTCAGTCCCGACGAGCGGATGAAGAAGATCCTCTCCGACGCTGCCGCGGCCGGGCAGGCATTCGGCCGGGCATTGCAATGGCAGTATGCCGAGAAACACCCGGACTGGGCCTACTACGAGGACTCCCAGTGGGGGTCGATGTTGTGGGAAGGTGGCGCCTACTTCGAAACGCCGCCGCCGCTGTTTGAGGACGGGATGTTCAAGCCGTTCCCGCCGACCGGCGCGCGCACGCTCGACAGCCGCACGGCGTTCTACTACGCCTACACGCTGGACTCCCCGGCGATGATCATGCGCATTCCCGAGGTGGGGTCTCAGTATCTCATCGCCTTCCGGGATGCGAACGGCGACGTCTTCGATGGCGCCAAGACCTACAAGGTCGACCTGCCGAAGGGCATCCCGGCGGCGGCGTTCTGGTCGTTCACCCTTTACGACAACCAGACCCGCTCGATGCTGCAGACGCCTCAGAAATACCCCCGCGCCGGTAGCCAGAGCTATCCGACACCCGCGGCGGAGGCGGCCGAAGACGGCTCGACGACGATCTGGTTCGCGCCTGAGAAGCCCGCCGACGTGGCCGAGGGCAACTGGGTTCAGACCGATCCTGAGAAGGGATGGTTCACGATCCTGCGACTCTACAGCCCGCTCCCGTCCTTTTTCGACAAGACGTGGCGGCCGAGCGAGATCGTAGGCGTGGAGTAACGGCCGGCGCAGCTGGGCCCCGGTAACGCATGCGGGTACAGATCTCAATTTATCGTGCAGAACAGGATAATCGGTGGCCGTTCATCGATTGGCTTCTGCCCGGGGCCCATGCTCGATTGATGGTGAACGGCGGCGAGGCGCGACCAGAAGGGACGCTCATGCGATCGCCTCGCCGGCGCAGACTGAGTAGGCCGCAGGTCTTGCACTTGTTGCCGTTCAATTCCCGTCTGCCGGCCCAAGCGGAAAGCAGATGTTGGATGTTCAGACCACCCCGCAGGACGTTCACCAGTCTCCGCATTTCGGGACTGGATCACGCTGGTCTGCCTGCTTGGCCTGCCCGGCCACACTCGCTGTGGCGCGCAACCATCCTGACGCCGAAGCTGTGTGTACCATGGGCTGGGGTCGGCTTCGTGGCGATCGTGCCGTGGATCCAGGCCCTGATCTCGGCGTTCAAGCCGACCGACATGCGGATGTCGCCGGTGGCTCGACATATTCTGGCAACGAGACCGAACCGATGCGAAAAAGCGCCGGTTGTGTCATCGATAGCTGTGGATCGGTCGAGGCTTCCGGTCGCATTGCTTTTGTGCAACTGCAGTAAATGTCCTGAGTGCCTGCACGGCTCCCCGTGTTGGCGGTTCTTGTCGTAAACATCCTGGGAGCGAAGTTACATGCAGAAGGTTCTTATCGGTTCGGTATTCGCATTCTTGCTGACGGCGAACGGCATAGCCTCCGCACAAAGTACAGACCCTGTCAAAGTTACTATCGACAATTTCGTCCGTGCGCAGAGCGACACCAACATGGCCGGGTATGTCAAGCGCGGCGCACTTGGCAAGTTCCTGCATGAACGCAACATGGTCAATGCTGACGACCAGATCGTGATTCGATCCAACGTCGATACGCTCTATTCCCTCATGGTGGTGGATCTCACGACGCCGGTGACGATCTACATGCCCGATTCCGGCGGCCGGTTCCAATCACTGGAGTGCCTGAGTGAGGAGCATTCGATTCAGCCAACGGTTTATGGCCCCGGCTATTTTACATTCACAAGGGAGCAGATGGGCACCCGATACGCCTTCTGCAATGTTCGCACGTTTGCCGATCCCAACGATGCCGACGATATGAAGGCCGCGCACGCCCTTCAGGATCAGATCAAGGCCGAACAGGCAAACACGGGTGAATTCCAGATTCCGAACTGGGATCAGGAGAGCCTCGCATCGTTGCGGGAGCTGCTTCAGAAGGTCGCCCAGACGAGGACGAGTACCCGCGGCTATTTCGGCATCAGGCACGACCTGAACCAGCTTTACTGGACATTGGGTGCCGCAGCCGGCTGGGGCGGCAATCCGGAGGAAGCGGCAGTCTATTCGGTCGGTCTGGTCGCCAACAATGACGGCAAGACACCCTATATGCTGCACGTTCCCAAGGACGTGCCGGTGGAGGCGTTTTGGTCGGTGACGCTTTACAATGCCGAAGGGTATTTGCCGAAGACCAAGAACAATGTCTACTCCTTCAACAGCGTTACCGCCAAGCCGAACGAAGACGGGACGTTCACCATCAGTTTCGGCGGCGACGGCCCTAACAAGTTCGAGATCATGGAAGGCTGGAATTACCTGGTGCGCATGTATCGGCCGAAACAGGAACTGATCGACGGCCACTGGCGGTTTCCTGAAGCGGTGCTCGCGAACTAGCTACGATGCTCGTCCCGGAGCAGGCGGAGAATGCATGCTCCGGGACATTTCATGCTGCATTCATCGTCGCGGCAGAGGGCAGCTCAGGTTCCATATTTCCGACTTGGCCGCTCGCAGCCGATTCCGAATCCGACCCATCTCGAATGGCAGCTTTTGGGAGCCCTCCCCTGAGCGATCCGTGATTAAACTGGGCAGGAGGACCTGCCCCAGGTTTGATCAATACTGGGACCAGACGCTGCCAGTCTCAGCCGGCTCCCATGAATGCCTTGTAGCCGGTCAACATGAACTGGATCCCCATAGCCACGACGATCAGTCCCATGTAGCGGGTGACCATATCGTGAGCCATGCCGCCGCTCTTTGAACTGCGCGTTCGCGCCGTGAGAAGCAGCAGAGCCCAGGTCAGCGCGAGCACGATCACGACAGCGGTGATGGCCGTGACCGGAACATCGAATCTCGAGTGGCTGACGGAAAGCGTTATGACGCCTGTGATCGTTCCGGGGCTCGCGGCAAAGAGAATGAGCGGCGCGAGAGACGGATCGACCGGCGCCGTCTTGCTCCCGTCATTGTCCGGCACGGTAGCGGCTCCGCGTCCGGTAAGCATTGCGATCCCGATCCAGACCAGGACGCCGCCCCCGGCCACGGAGAACGCGTCCAGTGAGACGCCGAAGACCCGGAGCAACTGGGCGCCGAAGAAAGCCGCGGCGATCAAAATCGTTAGAATGACGAGAAGCGCTTTCGTTGCATCGAGGACGCGAGCCCGACCGGCTCGCTCGCCTTCGATCTGCATGAAGATGGCTGCGCACATCGCCGGGTTGATCAGCGAAGCAATCGTCGCAATGGCCTGTAGCGTGTCCTTCATATGACCGTCGATCTCCGATGGTTACCATTTTCAAACCAGATCACTGTCCGAGCGCCGTGGCACTCGATGAGCAGGATATGTGCGCTTATCCTAGTGCCCCAGAAACCGGCAGCAGGCCACCCTTCTCACCTTGAAAGGGCCCTGACTCGTTCCTGGCGGGGGTCGCAACGTCGGAGCGGCGCTACGGGACGGGCGACGCCTGCCATCCCAGCCGAGTCCGACGGCGATCAGCATCGTTCGATACTGCGCTACCGGGGGTCGCGTGGCGTGGCCGGTTCTGTCCCGACCACCCCGTTTGCTCCTCGGCAAACACTGCTCCGGAAATACCCGGCAAAGCGGGTTCGGGGGCGGAGGCGTGGATCCAAACCTGTCCATCGTGCCGCCGGCGCAGCCAGCGAACCGGACGGTTGGTCGTTGGGCTACGAAGTGGATCCGCGAGTTCCCGAGGCCAGGAGAATAGCGGCCCTACTTGCCGATGGTCCGATCGAGAAACTCCCGGGCCAACCGTGCCATCTCGCCGGGGCGCTCCAGGAACAGCATGTGCGGGGCGCCGGCGACCTCGACATACTCAGCGCCGGGAATCCGCTCCGCGATTGCCCTGACCGAGGTCGGCGGCGTCGCCTTGTCCTCGGAGCCGGCGATGCAGAGCGTGGGCACCTCTATTGCGTCGAGCCGCGGGGCGACGTCGAGGGTTGCGATCGCACGCCAGGTCTGCGCCCAACCGGCGACGTCGTCGGCGAGCAGCCGGTCGCGGACCCGCTCGACGATGGGCTCGCCCAGGAACGAGGGGGTGAACCACCGTTGCAGGGTGTCCTGAAGCACGGCCTCCATGCCGCCCTTCTCGGCCGTCACCGCGCGCTCTTCCATCACGGCGCGCGTTTCGGGCGTGAAGGTCGCTGCGGTGGTGGACAGCACCAGCGCTGAGACATCGTGTGGATAGGCCACGGCCAGCGACTGGGCCAGCATGCCGCCGAACGACATGCCGACGACGGTGGCGGGCGCGAAAGCTCGTTCGGCGATGAGGCCGTGGATGTCGTCGACGAGGTCGTCGAGCGTCGCCGGTCGGTGGGTCGGCGTGCCGCCGTGGCCGCGCATGTCGGCGCGCATCACGGTATAGCGGTCGGACAGGCAGTCGGCGAGCGGCTTCAGAAAGGTGACGTCGAGCCCGACCGGGTGCAGCAGGAGCACGTTCGGCCCCGAGCCGTCGATGACATGGTTCAGACGAACGTCCGCCACGACCGCCTCACGGCAGGATGATCGAGCTGCCGGAGGTGCGCCGCGCCTCCAGATCGCGGTGCGCGGTGGCGACGTCGGACAGCTTGTAGCGCTGATTGACGTGGACACGCACAATGCCCTTCGAGACCATGCCGAAGACCTCCGCTGCGCGCTGCTCGAGTTCGGTGCGGTCATGGATGTAGTCGGCCAGCCCGGCGCTGGTGACATAGAGCGAGCCCATCAGGTTGAGCCGGAACAGGTCGAGAGGCGGGATCTTGCCGCCGGCGGTACCGTAGCTGACCAGCATGCCGCGTCGACGCACGCATTTCAGCGAGTCCTCGAAGGTATCTCCGCCGACCCCGTCATAGACGACGGGAAGCTTTGCGCCGCCCGTCAGTTCGAGCACGCGCGCCGGCACGTCCTCGCGCGTGTAGACGATCGGGTGGTCGCAGCCGTTCTGGCGGGCGATCTCGGCCTTTTCGTCGCTGCTCACGGTGCCGATCACGGTGACGCCGAGATGGTGTGCCCACTGGCACATGATCTGGCCGACGCCGCCGGCGGCGGCCTGGACGAGGATCGTCTCGCCGGCCTCGATCTCGTAGGCCGAGCGGATCAGGTACTGGGCGGTCAGCCCTTTCAGGATCACGGCGGCTGCCGTCTCATCGTCGATGGCCTCGGGCACCTTCACCAGGCGCGTCACCGGCATCACCGTCGCCTCCGAGTAGGCGCGCGGCGTCTCGGAGGCGTAGGCGACGCGGTCGCCCGGCGCGACGGTGGTGACGCCGTCGCCGACCGCCTCGACGACGCCGGCGGCCTCCATGCCGATCACGTGCGGGAACTCGCGCAGGGGATAGCGGCCGGTGCGGAAGTGGACGTCGGTGTAGTTCAGGCCGATCACGGTGTGGCGCACAAGCGCCTCGCCGGCCCCGGGCTCGCCGAGGTCGATCTCCTCGTCGCGCAGAACCTCCGGACCGCCGGTCTCGTGGACGCGGACTGCATGGACTCGGGTCATCGGGTGCTCCTCAATCGACCGGGCGGGCGACGACGCGAGCCGGTGCGCCGTCGGAGCCGCCGATGTTGACGGCCATGAACATCGTCTCGATGCGTCGCCCCGACAGCGGCTCGAGATTGGTCATGTGCTCGGCGATCAGGACGCCGCGGCCGAGCAGGATGTGATGGACCGGGAACTGGAAGTTCTCCGGGCGGAGATGCGCGGTCAGGTCGGGCGTCGAGAAGTCGACGCCGACGATCTTGGCGCCGTGCGCGACCAGCCATTCGGCCGCCTCCGGGCTCAGGTGCGCGTGGTCCTCGTAGGCCGGCGTGTTGATGTGGCGTCCCCTGCCGGTGTCGAGGTAGACGATGTCGCCCTCCCTCATGCGCGGTGTCGCCGCCTCCAGGTGCTCCGGCTCGATGACGCCATGGTCCGGCATGTCGAGCTTCCAGATCACGCCTTCGCCGTAGAGCCGCTCGAGCGGGATGTCGTCGATCGCCGGCGCGTCGGCGATGAAGTGGCAGGGCGCATCGAGATGGGTGCCGTTGTGGACGACCATCTGCACCTCGGTGACGTTGGCGATGTATTCGGGCTTCTTCTGCACCTGCCGGATCCGCGGCGCGGGCACCAGCGGCACCCGCGACAGGTCCTCGGTGATCACGTGGGACAGGTCGAGCCATGGGCCGGTGCCGCTGCTCGGTGCCGGCGCGGGAAGGTCCAGCCATCCCCGCCATTCATCGAGCCTGCGGGCAGGGGCTTCGCACATGTGACGTCTCCTCTGACTGTGTCCGTTGCCGAATGGAACGGATGCGGTGCAGCCGCGGCCTAGCTGCCTGCGGCCGGATCGGGATCTCCGACGATGACGCCGCTGGCGAACTCCTCGATCGTCTTGACGATGGTCGTGTAGTCGTCGTCGCCACGGCCCTCGCACATCGCCTGGAACCAGAGCTGCACGACGGTGTTGCCGACCCACATCGGCACGTCGAGGCGCTTTGCTTCCGCGAAGCACAGCGTCACGTCCTTGTACATGGTCGACAGCTTGCCGCCGTAGTCGAATGTGCGCGGCAGGACAGACTGCGGGAACTTGTCCACCGAGGCGCCGTTGCGGCCGGTCGAGGCGTTGACGACGTCGATCAGGATCCGCGCGTCGACGCCGGCCTTCACGGCCATCACGGCGGCCTCCGACGTGGCCGTCATGCAGGCCGCCGAGATCATGTTGTTGGCGAGCTTGACCACCTGCCCGTGGCCCGGCGTCTCGGAGATGTAGAAGACGTTGCCGGCCATTGCGTCGAACAGCGGCCTGACCGAGTCGAACGCATCGCGCCGTCCGGCGACCATGGTGGTCAGCCGCCCTGCGCGGGCGCCGCGCGGTCCGCCGCTGACGGGCGCGTCCAGCACCGCGATCCCCTTTCCGCCCAGCACCCGGTCGATTTCCTCCACCGCAGCCGCGCCGATCGTCGAGGTCTCGACATAGACCTTGAGATCTCCCGCATCGATCGCGCCGCCGGGATCAAGCGCGACGGCTCGGCTGACTTCGGGCGAGGGCAGGCAGGCGAATGCCACCTCGGCGCCGGCCAGGCAGTCGGCCACCGACGTGGCCCCGCGCGCGCCGCGGTCCACCAGCGGTGCCATGGCCTCCGGGCTGCGGTCGTAGACGGCGATCTCGAGCCCGGCGTCGACCAGCCGCTCGGCCATCGGCGCACCCATCTGTCCGGTGCCGAGAAATGCGATCTTCATGATGTTCATCCGCCCCATGCGTTACCGGCGGCCGAGGCCGACTGGCCGCCGTCTATGACGATGTCGGTGCCGGTGATGAAGGCGGCCTCGTCGGAGGCCAGGAAAGCCACCGCGTGCGCGACGTCCCAGCCGGTGCCGAAGCGGCCGGCCGGCACCTGGTCGAGCCGCCGGTTGAGGACCTCCTCCCAGTCGTCGGGATTGGCCCGCTTCAGCCGGTCGGTGATGCGCGGCGTCGCCATGTAGCCGGCAAGCACCGCGTTGCAGCGGATGCCCTTCGAGGCGTACTGGACGCCGATGTTCTGGGTGAGCTGCCGGACCGCGCCCTTCGAGGCCGAGTAGCCGACATTGTTGTAGGTGTAGCGGTGGCCGGCGACCGAGGCGTTGTTGACGATCGAGCCCCCGCCCTGATCGAGCATCGCCGGGATCACCGCGCGGCAGGTCAGGTACATGCTCTTGACGTTGACGGTCATCAGCCGGTCCCAGTCCTCCTCGGCGAGTTCCAGCGGCCCGCCGAGCACTTGCAGGCCGACATTGTTGAACAGGATGTCGATGCGACCGTAGACCTTCAGGCATTCGGCCGCCATCGCATTCACTTCGGCAGCGGAGGTGACGTCTGCGGTATAGGCGGTCGCACGCCCCCCTTCGCCTTCGATGATCGCCCGCGTCTCCTCTGCCGCCTCGGGATTGCGGTCGACGGCGAACACGCTGGCGCCCTCGCGCGCCAGCACGACGGCGGTCGCCTTGCCGTTGCTCCAGCCCTCCGCGATCGAGCCGGCGCCCGATACGATCGCAACCTTGTTGTCCAGCCGTCCCATCGAAACGATCGCGTCCTCAGTCAGGAAGGACCCGCGCCCCGGCCGGGGCGCGGGCAGGTCCTCGAAAAGAGCGTCAGTTCTGCGGCCAGCGCGGCTCCCCGAAGGCCGATTCCGTCGGAAACACCGACACCGGCACGCCATCCTGCCACTGCACGATGACGAGCTGGCCACCGGTGCGCCGTCCGGCCTCGTCGAAGGCGACCTCGCCGGGAAACGCCGTGGCGGCCGGACCCTCGGTGATCGTCATCTCGTGGATCGCCTTGGCGATCGCCTCGGTGTCGGCGCTGCCCACTTTCTCGAGCGCCTCCTTGATGATCCACATGTCGCCGTAGGCGGTGATCGCGTCCTGGGTGATCCAGGGCTCGCCGGTCCGCTCCTTGAACTTCTCGATGATCTCCTCGTGTCCCTTCAGCCCCCAGTCGGCGGCGATGAACATGACCCCTTCCAGGAGGTCGGGCGAGACGTTGTTGACCACTTCCGGCGCGCCCATGTGGGCGCCGTTGCCGATCACCGGGACGTCGATGCCGAACTCGTTCAGCTTCTCCAGCCCGAGCTTCAGGTCGGAGATCGTCGAGGAGATGAACAGCAGGAACTCAGGACGCGAGGACCGGACCTTCTGGATCAGCGGCGTCGCATCCGACAGCGGCGGGGTATAGGTCTCGTCCATGACGACCTCGATCCCCATCTCCTCCATGCCGCCTTCGCGCATCGGCTTGAGGAAGGCCACCGGCGACGCGGTGTTGTCGCCGATGATGCCGACGGTCTTGGGAATCCCGCCGGTCGCCTTCTTGGCGAGCTCGACGATCGTCGGCAGCGAATTCGCAGACTGCTGGCTTGCCGGCAGCGAGGTCTGAAAGATGTAGTCGAAGTCGCGCTCCGTCAGGCTGTCGGCGTAGGAGAGCGTCAGCCACGGCACCTTGGCCCGCTCGGTGACCTCTGTGACGGCCAGCGTGAACGAGGACAGCCAGGCGCCGGTGCCGCCGACCAGGTCCGGCTCCTGGGCGATCAGCCGCTGCGCGGCATTCTTGGCCTTCTCCGGCGAGTCGCCGGCATCCGCAGAGACCAGCTCCAGCTTGGCGCCGCCCATCGACTTGATGCCGCCGAGCTCGTTGATCTCGTCGACCGCCATTTCGGCGCCCATCTGGATCAGCTGTCCCTGCCGCGCCCACGGGCCCGACAGCGGCGCGATCACGGCGACCTTGAGCGTTTCCTGCGCCCCGGCGGGACCTGGGCCCGCGGCAAGTGCGGCGACGGCGATTGCCGAAGCGCCTGCCAGGCCGACGAATCTTCTGGATATCGAAGTCATTTCACTTCCTCCCTTGGTGACGTGCGCCTTCCGGGGCGGCCGGCGCGCCGGCCCTTCACATCCCCAGATACGCACGGCGAACCTGTTCGTTGGACATCAGCGCGTCGTGCGTTCCCTCCAGCACGACGCGTCCCGTCTCCAGCACGTAGCCGAGGTCGCAGGACTCGAGCGCCTCGGCGACGCGCTGTTCCACCAGCAGGATCGTCAGGTTGTGCTGCTGATGAATCTGGTGAACCCGGTCGAAGATCGCGTCGACGATCGTCGGCGCCAGACCCATCGACGGCTCGTCGAGCATCAAGAGCTCCGGCGCCGAGGCGAGTCCGCGGCCGATCGCCAGCATCTGCTGCTCGCCGCCCGACAGCGTGCCGGCGAGCTGGTCCTTGCGCTCGTCGAGTACCGGGAAGAGGTCGAGGATGCTCGGCAGCAGGGTCTTCCAGTCGACCCGGCCGCGGCCCGCATAGGCGCCCATCTCCAGGTTCTCCAGCACCGTCATGGAGGCGAATACCTGCCGCCCTTCCGGGACATGGGCGATGCCGAGGCGGGCGCGTTCGGCGGGCGGCATCTTCATCAGGTCGCGGCCGCCATAGGTGATTTCGCCCGACAGCGGCGTCACCGATCCGGAGATCGCCTTGAACAGCGTCGTCTTGCCGGCGCCGTTGGGGCCGACGACGGCGACGAACTGTCCCTCCCCGACCTCGATGGAGAGGTCGGTCAGGGCATGCAGCCCGCCATAGGCGACGTTAAGCGACCGGATCCTGAGCACGATCCATCCATTTCCTGCCGAGATAGGCCTCGATGACCCTGGGGTCCTTGACGACGCTGGCCGGTGCGCCGCCGGCGATCAGGCTGCCGTGGTCGAGCACGGAGAATGCATCTGCCAGCTTCACCATCGCCTGCATGGTGTGCTCGATTATCACCACGGTGACGCCCTCGCGGTTGACCTGGCGGATCACCGCCAGGATGTCGTCGAGCTCGGCGTGGCCGAGCCCGGCCAGGGTTTCGTCGAGCAGCAGCAGCCGGGGCCGGGCGGCAAGCGCGCGGGCAAGCTCCATCAGCCGCAGCTGCTTGGTGGGCAGGCCGCTCGCCGTGGCGGTGATCTGGTCGCCGGAGAGGCCGACGCGCTGCAGCGCTTCGCGGGCACGGTGGACGGCCTCCGCGTCGGTGGCGGCGTGCACATAGGCGCCGACCATGACGTTCTCGAGCACGCTCATGCGCGGGAAGGCGCGGACCACCTGGAACGTCCGCCCGAGGCCGAGCGCGCAGACCTTGTGCGGCTTCAGACCGACCAGTTCGCCGCCCTCGAAGCGGATCGACCCGGACTCTGCCTTCAGGAAGCCGTTGATGACGTTGAACAGCGTCGTCTTGCCGGCGCCGTTGGGCCCGATGATGCCGTGGATCGAGCCTTCGCGGACGGTCAGGGTGACGTTGTCCACGGCTTTCAGGCCGCCGAAGGACAGGGAAACGTTCTCGAGTTCGAGCAGGGGGCCGCCGAGCGTCCGGTCGCCGGCTGCAGGCACGGGCGCGGCCGGGAACGCGACGTCCGGCGCCGGCGCGGCTTCCGCCGGGGCGCCGGCCCGGCGGCGCCTGGCGAGGCGGTCGCGAATGCTCCAGTAGATGCCGTCCGGCGCCGACAGGATGATGACGATGATGGCGACCCCGTAGACGACGCCCTGAATGCCGGGAACGATGTGGCCGAGCTCGGCATGCAGCGTCTCGGCCAGCGGCACCAGCACGATCGCGCCGATCACCGGGCCCCAGTAGACGCCGACGCCGCCGAACAGGGTGAGGATCAGCGCCTGCGCCGAGACCAGCATGCCGAACAGGCTCGGCGGCGTGACCACCAGCACGACGACGGCGTAGAACCCGCCGGCGGCAGCCGCCATCGCCGAGGACACCATCATGGCGTACATCTTCCACCGCCACGAATCGATGCCTGCGGCCTCCGCGGCCAGTTCGTTCTGCTTGACGGCCAGCAGCGACATGCCGAACCGGGTCCGTTCGGCGAGCAGCGACACCAGCATGCAGATCACCAGCATGCCGAGCGCCAGGGCGATATAGACGCGCTGGTCGGAAAACTGCATGAACGCGGCGGGCGCCTCGCGCATCATCGGCAGCGAGACTTCCTGGTAGCCGAGCCACTCGAACACGTAGAGCATGGCGAGCGGGTAGGCGAGCATCGACAGGGCGAAGTAGTGGCCGCGCAGCCGGAAGGTCGGGATGCCGATGATGATGCCGGCAAGCACGCCGACGACGATTCCGATCGGGATGCCGAGCCATGGCGTGATGCCGAAATCGACGAAGGCGATCGTCATCGCGTAGCCGCCGAGGCCGAAGAAGCTCGCCTGGCCGAAGGAGATCATGCCCGAGTAGCCGGACAGGAAGTTCCAGCTCATCGCCAGCGTGGCCCAGACCAGCACAAGCGTCATGATGAGCTGGTAGTAGGAATCCTGTACCGCGAAGCTGATCGCCAGGTAGGCGCCGGCAAACAGCGCGATCAGGCCGATCTCGCGGCCGATGCCCTCGCGGGTGCCGCGCATCAGGCGCGCTCCCAGACGCGGCCGAACATGCCGCGCGGCCTGAAGAAGATGATCAGCAGGAAGACCACGAACACTGCGGTGTTCTGGAGCTGGTAGGGCAGGATGAGCGTCGACATCTGCTGGACCAGACCGATGGTGAGGCCGCCCCAGAAGGCGCCGAGAATGCTGCCCAGCCCGCCGAGCACCACGCCTGCGTACATGACGATGACGAAGTCGAGGCCGATATAGGGCTGGAAGGTCTGGGTGGAGGCGATCAGTCCTCCGGCGACTGCGGTGATCGCGCAGCCGAGCGACCAGGCGAAGCGGTGCGAGCGGTCGACGTCGACGCCGACATAGGACGCGGCGACCGGATTGTCGGCGGCGGCGCGGATCGCCTTGCCGAGCGTCGAGCGGCTGAGGAACAGGTAGAGCGCGGCGGCGCTGAGCACCGATATGAAGAAGCCGACGGTGCGCGCCTTGTTCAGGAAGATCAGCCCGATCGACCAGCTCTCCCGCGACATCGGCGTGGGGATCGAGACCGGCAGCGACCCGAACACGATGAGCCCGCCATTGGCGAGCACCAGCGCGATGCCGAGCGTCAGGATGATCTGCGCGTAGTGGCCCTCGGCCTCGGACGAGACGACCCGAGCACCAGTGACGTGCCTGACCAGGAACAGGTGGATGAACCAGCTGATGACGAAGACGACCGGACCGGCGAGCGCCGCTGCGGCGACGGGTCCCGCATAGGGGCCGAGGAGCACGCCGAGACCGAGCAGCGTGAACATGTAGTAGGCCCCGTACATGCCGAGCATCATGAAGTCGCCCTGGCCAAAATTGATGACCCGCATGACGCCGAAGATGATGCCGAGGCCGACGCACATCAGGCCGTAGATTCCGCCGACCAGAAGCCCGGCGCTCATCGCCTGGAAGAAGTCGACGAAAAACCACTTGAGTTCTTCCACCGGGCTCTCCGCTCAGCCGTGGGGCGGGCTTGAAGGACCGGGCGGCAGGCATGCCTGCTGTCGGCAGTTCGGGTGAAAACGGGATGGCGGCCTGGGGCAGCCGAAAGGAGGCAGATGGCACGCCGCGCCGTGGCTATCTCTAGCCATTGTCTCGACTTCCTCCCTGTGGCGCGGCCGTTCCGGACATCTCCGCCGGCAGCCGAGCTGTTTCATTGTGTCGACACTTCAGGGAAGGTTAGTGGGTGTGATACCGCTCCGTCAACCGCAAAGGTGCGCGCGGGCGGGGTTGCGAAACAGCCGGCGTCAATTGGCTGCCCGCCCTCGTGGTTCGAGACGCCTTGCTTGCGCAAGGCTCCTCACCATGAGGGCCACATTTGGCTGCAAATCAAACGCGGCATGAATTGAGCCTCATGGTGAGGAGGGCTCGTCAGAGCCCGTCTCGAACCACGAGGCGCTGGCGAGGGCGGGTCCGTCCGCACCTCGGGGCGAAGGCTGCCGGCCACTGCAAGGTGCGACGCCTGCTGGTGGAGCGCGGCCGCTTCGATCCGGCCGGTCCTTCCCGTCACCCGGCCTCAGCCGATCGCGCGCTCTTCGCGCAGGACTTCGGCTGCGACGCGCATGGCGTCGAGCGCGGCGGGCGCCCCGCAATAGACGGCGGCCTGCAGCAGCACTTCCTTGACCTCGTCCACGCTCACGCCGTTGCGCAGCGCGCCGCGCACGTGGGCTTTGAGTTCATGCGGTCTGTTAAGCGCCGTCAGCATGGCGAGGGTGGCGATGGACCGGGATTTCCGGTCGAGTCCCGGACGCGTCCACACGCCTGCCCACGCCCATTCGGTAACGAGCTTCTGCATGTCCGCGGTGAAGTCGTCGGCGCGGTTCAGCGACGCGTCGACATGGGCATCGCCCAGCACCTCGCGGCGCATCCTCTCGCCTCTTGCGAACTGTTCGGTATCGAATTCGGGCCGTTCCGCCATGTCCCTCTCCCTCGCCGACGCACGGCCTCAGCCGCCGCGAAAAGTGTATACACTCTGCCGCGGCCTGTCTTGGGACCGACGCGTGGGTTCCGCCAAAGGAAACGGGAGCGGTCACATCGTAAACGCCCAGACCTCCGGCTCGAGGGCGTAGGCGTCGCCGCGGCGAACGACGTGGGCGAAGGCCGGGTAGTGGACATGCATGCCTGCGACCAGCAGACCGTCGCTCGCCGCCATGTCGAACATGCGCCGGCGCGTCGCGACAGCCTGTTCGGGATCGCTGTCGAACACCATCGTCACTTCCGGGTGGCGCGACTGGATATCCGGGACATGGACGATGTCGCCCCAGATCAGCAGCGCGTCGTCGCCGGAGGCGACCTGGTAGCCGGTATGGCCGGGCGTGTGGCCGGCAAGGGGCACCGCGGTGACGTTCGGCAGTACCTCGCCGGCGGCGTGGCGGACGCGGTCGCGGTATGGTCCGGTCTGGAAGCGGCCCCAGCCGAAATAGCGGGTCTTCTGGCTCTCGGTGGCGCGCGCCATCGCAGCGTCGTCGTACCAGTGGCCGATTTCCTGCTCGGACACCACGAGTTCGGCATTTGGAAACAGCGCGGTGCCGTCTTCCGCCGTCAGTCCGTTGGAGTGGTCGGGATGCATGTGGGTCAGCAGCACCGTGTCGACGTCGGCGAGAGTCAGGTCCATCCTCGCCAGCAGACCCGGCAGCCGGCCGAGCGTCGGCCCCATCGTCTCGCCGGACCCGGTGTCGACGAGGCCGACCCTCTCGCCCGTCTGGATCAGGAAGCAGTTCACGGAGATGCGCGGCGGCGACGGGCGGTAGGCACCCTTGAGGAGGCTGTCGGCGTCGGCAGGCTCGATGTCTCGGAGAACCTCGAACGGCGCGTCCAGGTAGCCGTCGGACAGGGCGGTGACGGTGACGTCGCCGATGCGCCGGTGATAGAGGCCGGCAACTTGTTCGATCGGGGCTGAGCCCATGCTATTCCTCCAGAGTTCGTTCAGGCGCTGCGCAGCCGCGTTGCGGCGGCCTCCGACAGCGGCAGTTCCTTGAGGTCGGCGATTTCCTCCAGCGCCATCATGGCGCCGAACAGCCCGTCGGACTGCGGCACAGGCAGGCGACCGGTGACGCAGTCGCGAAACTTCGCCTTCAGGCCGTCGCGGTCGAGCGGCAGCTGCCAGCTTCCCCGCGCGTACTGCACGGGAGCGTGCGTCAGCACCTGGCCGGACACCGTCTCGACCTCGACCGTGTCGGGCGGCGCGTCCGGCAGGCCGCCGAGACCGTCGTGGATCGCCGCGAGCTTCACCTTCTCCATCGCGCCGATCACCTCGGGTCGGGCGACGAAGCCGTCGCTCAGTTCGGCGATGCCGACGCGCCGGGCGACAAGCGAGCTCGCCATCGCGAACTCCATCGAGAACTTCGCCTCCAGCCCCGTCTTCGGCGTGTGGTTGCGCAGGATCAGCAGTTCGGGCGTCCCCGCGCCGACGCGAATCTCGCGCACGTCGTCGGGCTTCAGGTCGTTGTCGTTGACGATGTCGAGCATCGCGTCGATGGCGCGGTGCGTGCAGTAGCACAGCGGATAGCCCTTGATGTTGATCCCGAGTTCCGCCATCCGCCAGGTCCGGCCGAGACCGTGGTCGCGATCGGCGATGTCCGGCGTCCCCGACGCCGAATGCGCCATCATGAAGCCGGTGCGGTGTTCGAGAATGTCAGGGGCCGCGGTGAAGCCGGCCTGCGCCAGCCGCGCCGCGATGACGCCGTTCTGCGCCGTGCGGCCGGCATGCAGCGGCTTGGTCATGGTCCCGAAATTGGCGACCAGTCCCGAGGCGAGCGAGGCGGCGATGCCGATCGCATGACCGGCGCGTTCCGCATCCAGGCCGTGCAGGACCGCGCAGGCGCCGGCTGCCGAGATCGTGCCCATCACCGCTGTCGGGTGAAAGCCGCGCTCGTGCATGATGCCCGGCTCGAGCGCCTTCAGCAGCGCCCACAGTTCGTAGCCGGCGACATAGGCGGCAAGCGCCCGCTGTCCCGAAACGCCGAGCGCCCAGCCTTCCGCCAGGATCGCCGGCGTCATCGCCGCGCTCGGATGGCCGTCCATGCCTACGTCGTCGTAGTCGAGCGCGTGGCCTGCCACCCCGTTCACCAGCGCCGCGTCGGGCGCCGAATACAGGTCGCCCGAGGGGATCAGCGGCGCCGCGCCATCGATGCCGGCCGCCGGGGAGACGATTCCCGCGACGAGCCGGACGGCCTCCTCCTCGCATCCCGCGATCGTCACCGCGACGCAGTCGGTCATGCCGGATTTCGCCGCGTCGGTGAGCCTGTCCGGTATCGCCTCGTAGGTGATCGATGCGACGAAGTCCGCCGCCTGGCGTGTCAGTCCGGTCATCCGTCTGGCTCCCTCAGGTTTCGCTTCCTGTCGGCCCGGCTTTGCCGCCTCAATAGGACCGCGGCATGCCGAGCACGTGCTGGCCGATATAGGCGAGGATCAGGTTCGTGGAGATCGGCGCGGTCTGGTAGAGCCGGACCTCGCGCCACTTGCGTTCGATGTCGTATTCGCGGGCGTAGCCGAAGCCGCCGTGGGTCTGCAGGGTGGCGTCGGCGGCATGCCAGGTCGCCTCGGAGGCGAGCAGCTTGGCCATGTTGGCTTCCGAGCCGCACGGCCTGCCGGCGTCGAACAGGGCGGCCGCCTTGCGGCACATCAGGTCGGCGGCCTCCAGCTCCGCATAGGCGCGCGCGAGGGGAAACTGCACCCCCTGGTTGGCGCCGATCGGCTTGCCGAAGACGACGCGCTCGCCAGCGTATTCGACGCCGCGCTTCAGGAGCCAGCGGCCGTCGCCGACGCATTCGGAGGCAACCAGGATCCGCTCCGCGTTCATGCCGTCGAGGATATAGCGGAAGCCCTTGCCTTCCTCGCCGATCAGGTTTTCGGCCGGGACCTTGAGATTGTCGATGAACACTTCGGTGGTGTTGTGGTTGAGCAGCGCCTTGATCGGCTTGATCTCGACGCCGTTGCCGCGCGCCTCGCGCAGGTCGACCAGGAACACCGACAGGCCGTCGGTGCGCTTCTTGACCTGGTC
This sequence comes from Microbaculum marinum, assembly GCF_037855135.1. NCBI lineage: Bacteria > Pseudomonadati > Pseudomonadota > Alphaproteobacteria > Hyphomicrobiales > Tepidamorphaceae > Microbaculum > Microbaculum marinum. Next base: position 2,903 of record NZ_JAZHOF010000005.1, on the reverse strand, counting down.
GGCCGGCGTCGTCCGGGCGAGCAGCAGCATCAGGTCGGAATAGAGCGCCCGCGATGTCCACACCTTCTGCCCGTTGACCACGTAGTGGTCGCCGTCCTTCACCGCGCGGGTCTTGAGCTGGGTGGTGTCGGAGCCGGTGGTAGGCTCGGTGACGCCGAAGGCCTGCAGCCGCAGGTCGCCGGAGGCGATGCCCGGCAGGTACTTGCGCTTCTGCTCCTCGCTGCCGTGCCTGAGCAGCGTGCCCATGATGTACATCTGCGCGTGGGCGGGACTGGCCGTGCAGCCGGAACCGTTGATCTCCTCGAGGATGACGGCGGCCGCCCTGAGCGGCAGGCCCGAGCCGCCGTACACCTCGGGTATCAACGCGCCCAGGAAGCCGCTCTCGGTCAGCGCCTCGACGAAGGCGCTCGGATAGGCCTGCTGCTCGTCGAGGTCGCGCCAGTAGGACGGCGGATAGTCGGCGCAGATCCGGCGAACCGCCTCGCGCAGTTCGGGGTAGTCCTCGCCGACGTCGACGCCGACCGTCTCGGTGGCGGCATCCCGATTGTACTGATCCATCCTCGTGTCTCTCGTCTGCCGGCCGCTACGCTGCCGCGTCGATCGGCGCACGGAAGGTCTTGGGAAGACCCGCCTCGGCGATCGATCCGGAAAAGCGTTCGCCCGGCAGCCAGCCCTCGACCATGCGGCGCACCTCGACCAGCGCCTCGATGTCGACGCCGGTATCGAAACCGAGCGCCTCGAGAAGGAACACCGTGTCCTCGCTGTCGATGTTGCCGCTGGCCCCGGGTGCGAACGGGCAGCCGCCGAGACCCCCGAGCGAGGCGTCGAACGCCCTCACACCGACCTCGAGGGCTGCGGTGACGTTGGCCAGGCCGAGGCCGCGGGTGTCGTGGAAGTGGGAGGCGACGGGAATGTCGCCCGCCTCGCGGACGACCGCGCCCATGATGCGGCGGACCTGTCCAGGGTTGCCGTAGCCGACCGTGTCTGCGACGGCGATCTCGTCGGCGCCGAGTTCCAGCAGTTTCGCCGCGATCTCGACCACACGCTTTTCCGACACGGGCCCGGAGATGGTGCAGCCGTAGGAGGTGGCGATACCCGAACCAACCTTCACCTTGCCCGGAGCGATCTCGTCGCGCAACGCGATGATGCGCGCGAAGTCGTCGATCGACTCCTGCGTGCTGCGGCGGACATTGGCGAGATTGTGCTCCTCGCTCGCCGACAGCACGTAGTTGATCTTGGCGATCCCGGCTTCCATCGCGAACTGCGCGCCCTTCAGGTTCGGCACCAGGGCGGCGGCGGTGAAGCCGCCCATCGCGACGGCGCCGCGCGCCACGTCACCCGCATCGGCGAACTGCGGCACCACGTGCGGCGGCACGAACGACGTCACCTCGATCTCCGACACGCCCGTCGCCGCCTCGCGACGGCACCATTCGAGCTTCTGTTCGGTCGTCAGGATCGTCTTGACGAGCTGCAGCCCGTCGCGCGGACCCACCTCGCGCAGAAAAGCCTTCTCGGCCATCGTCAGCTCCTTTCAGCGTTCATGCGGGCCGCTTGCCCTGTCGCCCGGTCATCAGCGGCCCTTGAAGTCCGGCTTGCGCTTCTCGTTGAAGGCAAGCACGCCCTCGCGGCGATCTTCTGTCGGCACCATCCGGTTGTAGGCCTCGATCTCCATTGCCAGCCCGTCCCAGATCGACATGTCGAGTCCGCGCGAGATCGCCTGCTTGGCCTGGCGCACCGAAATCGGCGCGTTGCCGGCGATGCGTGCCGCGGTCTTCAAGACCTCCGGCATCAAGTCGTCGGGCTCGCAGATCCTGTTGACGAGGCCCCAGTCCGCCGCCTCCTGAGCCGAAAAGGGCAGGCCGGTAAAGATCAGTTCCTTGGCGCGCCGCGACCCCATGGCCCGGGCCAGGTTCTGCGTGCCGCCGGCGCCCGGCATGATGCCGAGCGTCACCTCGGTGAGGGCGAAGCGGGCGTTCGAGGCAGCGTAGACGAAGTCGCAGGCCGACGAGATCTCGCAGCCGCCGCCATAGGCGGCCCCGTTGACGGCTGCGATGAGCGGCAGCGGGCAGCCGATGATCGCGCGCACCATGCGCTCGAAGATGGCATGCTGGGCAGCCCAGGTCTCGTCGCTCATCCCCTTGCGTTCCTTCAGGTCGCCGCCGGCGCAGAACGCCTTCCGGCCGCTGCCGGTCAGGACGACGCAGCGCAGGTCCTGGTGGTCGATGGCGAGCTTCTCGAACACCGCCATCAGGTCGAGCCCCATCTGGGTGTTCATGGCGTTCGCCGAGTCGGGCCGGTTCAGGGTGACGACCAGGACGTGGTCTTCCGGGCGGTCGAGGGAAAGGGTGTCGAACGTCTCAGCCAACTGGCGTCTCCGAAGGTTTCCGTTTCAATATCCGGTTGTGCTCGCCGAGCTTTGGTGCGCGTCGGGTTGTGCGGGGTCGTTTGGCGTCGAGGCTGAGCGGCACGCCGACCAGCGGCAGGCCGGCATCATCGTCGCATTCGACGGTCATTTCCAGCGCCTGCGTCTGCGGGTGGCGCGCCACCTGGTCGGTGGTCAGGAGCGGCGCGTTGGGGACCCCGAGCGCATCGAGCCGCGCCGCAAGCTCGTCCGGCGCGCAGGTCGCCACCTTCGCCGCGATCATCGGGATCAGCCGCACGCGGTTGACCACCCGCGCCGAGTTGGTCGCAAAGGCCGGGTCGGCGGCAAGCTCGTCCAGGCCCAGCACCGAGCACAGCTTGCGGAACAGGTTGTCGTTGCCCGCCGCGATCATCAGCCAGCCGTCCGCCGTCTCGAACGCCTGGTAGGGCACGATCTCCGCAACCCCCGACCCGTACGGCTTGCGCACGTCGCCGGCCGCCTCGTAGCCCGCCAGCGGGATCGTCATCCAGGCAAGCCCGGT